>JAESTH010000303.1 GCA_016763695.1 Alcanivoracaceae bacterium | reverse complement strand
TTATATTTTTCAAAAGCCTCAATTGCATATTTTAGTGCTGTTGAACCAATATCTCCACGCTTGGCGTCTAAAATCACTGGTACATCGGGATATTTGTCATGAATATATGCGATGATCTCCAGTAATTCACGCTCTGCCGACATAGCAGAAAAATGAGCAATTTGTGGCTTAAACGCACATACAGTATCTGCCACTGCATCGACTATACTTTTTAACCATGATGACAAATCAATATCCAGCGCCTTGATTTTTGCCATATCAGGATCCAGACCCACACAGAGCAATGAGCTGTTTAACTGTTGGCAGTCATATAGTTTTTTGATAAACTTGTTCATACTTGACAATTAACATGAAAGCACCCATTTTAACTGAACTAGATTACTTTTAATATGTCCATTATTGCTATGAAACAATTATTTTTAAAAATACAGCTTTTTACATCAAGCTTAACAAAAAATTGCCTAATTATAAGTGGCTTAATTTTTTCATCTGCGCCGTTTGCAGGCCTGCCTACTGAAGTCAATGGAGTCGCAGTTCCCTCTTTGGCACCTATTTTAGAAAAAGTAACACCAGCAGTGGTCAACATTCACTCTACCTCAAGACAAAAAGTCAGAAGCCGTAACCAGTCATTTTACAACTGGTATTATGGCTTGCCCAACGTTCCTCAAGAACGAGTCACACAATCACTGGGTTCTGGCGTTATTGTTGACGCCAAAAATGGTTATATATTGACCAACAATCATGTGATCGAGGATGCTGATGATATCCAAGTCTCTTTACAAGATGGCAGGTCTTTGACTGCCACTTTAATCGGCACCGATGAAGGCACTGATGTTGCCGTCATACAGATTGATGCCAAAAACTTGTTCGAACTAAATTTAGCCCCTTCAGAAAATATGCGTGTCGGTGACTTTGTGGTGGCTGTTGGCAATCCTTTTGGTTTGGGCCAAACAGTAACATCTGGCATCGTTAGCGCACTGGGCAGAACAAATTTACAAGGCATGGGTTACCAAAACTTCATTCAAACAGATGCTTCTATCAATCCAGGTAACTCTGGTGGAGCTTTGATTAACTTAAAAGGTGAATTAGTCGGAATCAACACCGCTATTTATTCACCCAGTGGCGGTAATGTTGGTATTGGTTTTGCTATTCCATCTTCATTAGCTCAAAGAATCATGAATCAGTTAATTGAGTTTGGTCAGGTCAGACGTGGCTCACTGGGCATTGAGGTACAGGATATCACCGCCAATCTCGCCAGAGCCTTTAACCTTGATAAAAACAGCGGTGTAATAGTTACAGATATCGAGCCTGATTCTCCTGCTGACAATTCGGGATTACAGGCTGGCGACATTATCATAAAACTGAACAATAATAGAATAAAAAACCAACATGCTTTTGATAACCAAGAAGGCTTATTTGAATTAAACACACCTATTGAAATTTCTTATATTCGTAATGAGAAACAACAGACCGTCATCACCATAATCAATAACTTCGATCGAAAAGAGTTTGATGGTTCGGAATTACATAAAAAATTATCTGGCGCACATTTTATCAACCTGCCAGGCAGACTAAAAGACAGCTACCAGGGCGTCCTGATTGATGAAATAACACCAGGCAGTACCGCATGGAAACAGGGACTAAGAGCAGGGGATTTAATTACCTCTGCCAACAAAAAAGATATCATGAACCTTAAACAGCTAAAGATTATTCTGGATAACTCTAGCAAATCACCTGTGCTGAACATTTACCGCAGTTATAGAAATTACCTTTTAGTGTTAGAGTGAGGTATATACCTAAAATAATACTTTTCTGATAGACATTGCACGGATAAAATTTTAATATAGTCATTGTTTCATCTAATCCAGTCATACGTGCCAAGCTCAGAACTCAACCATATAATTGAATACTGTAAGAAAGGAAGTACACAGCAATTACTTGATGCGCTTGCTAATATGGAGGACAACAATATTATTGATGAAAGAGACAACTCTTTATTATGTATTGCATTGCAGAATGGGCAATGGTCAACGTTCACCGCCCTGGTGGAGAACAATTACACATTTAATCCAGTTAAACCCATCCTGATTTCTGCCTGTCAATGTCGAAAAGATGATATTCAGGGTATTGTTCTGGCATTGGATCATTATGTAGAAATTGACATTCAAAACAACCTCAAACGCACCGCACTGATGACAGCCTGTTTACTGGGGCATCTAAAAAAAGTTCAGGAATTAATTAACAACAAAGCATCATGCACACTTCAGGACAATGAAGGCAATACCGCTTTAATTGAAGCTGTTCAATCTAAAAATAAAAAAGTAGTTGCACTGATATTGCAGCAAAATCCTGATGTCAACCAAACGAATTATGCACATGAAACCGCACTAACTCTTGGTATGAAACAAAAATCACCCGTAGAAGATATCATAAAATCGCTATTGGAGGCTGGTGGCGACCCAGAAATACTGGATAACAGCACAAAATCTGCCTGGTTAATAGCCAAACAGAAACACCCTAAAATTTCCAGACTGATTGAAAATTACCTCAACAGTATGAACCAGATTGAATTGCCATTTTTTACAAATAATTTCCAAAAACGAAACAAAAAAATACCGAACAGCAATAATAAGACACCCCCGTCCCCACCCATAGCAAAAAAGGCTGTCATAAAGAGCAAACACCAAGAAACAGCATCAAAATTCAAAGTTGAACCAATAAAAACTGATAATAAAAGCAAGACAAAACCGTCTCTCTTTATTAATAGAAAAGTCATCAAAACCAATAAACAGGAATGGTTTCACGCCGCAAAAACCGGCAACTTAGGCGGCCTCAATCGCATGATAATAGCTGGCATTGATATTGACTGCACCGACGATAAGGGCTGTACAGCACTGATTCGGGCCAGCGGGCACTCCAGAAGAGCCGTGGTATCATTCCTGTTACAACAAAAGGCCAGCATTGAACTTCGCTCAAATAATGGCAGCACCGCATTATCTTCCAGTATTATTGGTGATTGTCGCAGAGTTGCTGGATTGTTAATCGACAACAATGCCAACCCCAATGCACTGGGGCCATCAAATTACAGCTACGCAACTATCGCCGCCGCACAATGGAATGATGCCATGCTCAGTATTTTATATCGCAGTGGTGCGGATATTTTTATAGAAAACAAACACCAGCAAAACCTGTTACATATAGTCGCACTGGCTGCTGAGTTTTATAACAATATCAACAATGCAAAATCCACCATCCAGTTTCTGCTGGATCATGGTATGAACATCAACGCCCAGGATAAAGACGGCAATTCTGCATTGATGATATTATGTGGTACCCACAAGATTAAATATAAAGTCAATGACAGAAATATCGCCTCAATTGTACACAACATCATTAAATTGGGAGCCGCTGCTACCATCACGAATAAATCCAAAAAATCAGCTCTTGATGCCGCCAAACACCACAAACTACCTCAAACCAAAGGGATATTAATGAATGCAATTTCATGGAACAATGTTTAATAAATGAGCCTCAACAAATCACAAGTCAATAAAATTTTCGAGCAACACCATCAACATATAATTAAAGCTGTTGCCGTTTTACGGCCTGAAGTTAATGGTGTTACCGCCGATGACGTAGAACAGGAAGTCAGCATAAGATTATTAAAACTGATTAAAAGTGACCGTGAAATTGAAAATATCTCGTCTTACATATACAGGATAACTGCAAATGTCATTATTGACTTAGCACGAAAAAACCAGAAGCATATTAAAGAAACAAGTATGCCTGATGAAAAGGATGAAGAGGATTATCGTCCAGGGCTGGTTTCAGAAACATTAAAGCCCGAAGAGCAACTGGCAAATGAAAATTTGATAAAACGTGTATTAGAGGTCATTGAGACTTTACCAGAAAGCCGAAGAATAGCAGTGAAACTGCGCTTACAAGGCTTTTCAATTAAAGAAATGAGTCAAATGACAGGGTGGCCTTTTTACAAAGCTGAAAACCTCTCAAAAAGAGCATGGCAGCACTCAAAGGTAAATTAAAAGATTTAGGTATTGAATATGAAATTAACTGAACAACAACTAGCACAAATGTTTAAAAACAGCCGTAAAACTGACATTAACAATGATGATGTGCCAAATGAAAGTGATTTATATAGTTCTACAGCTGCATCTGACAACCGTTTGGCAGCAGTGGAAAAAATTGCTGATGATTCACAATTAAGTGCCAGTTACCAGATCATTAACCAGTTACATGATTGGTCAGTAGCCATAGGTACCGATATTCAACTCAGCATTAAACCCACCTTTAGTACTACCATTTTAAATTGGTTAAAACCTTCATTAGCAACGGCTGTCATTCTTACGACTGTATATTTTGTCTCACCACAGATAAATGATGAAGTTAACACATTGCAGAAACCTGATCGCATCATGTTTACTTCCAGTTTTGAAGGCAACAACGATTTGATAAAGGGTGCATCTTTCGATGCTACAATCACTACAACAGTTAAACCTGATCGCATTTCAAGAAATAATTTTAGTTAATTAGCAAGAGGTTCCGTCACTCCTGTCCTGCACAGGTAGGAATCTCATTGTATTGCTTATTATTTTATACAGATAAAAACAGCAATACTTAAGACATCAGGACATGACAGAAAATTTCATCAAAGGCCTCTACCAGAATCACAATTTAGCAAAACGGGAAATTGATTTAATTCTTTGTCATGTGCTTAATATAAATACCGCAGCCTTGTTTATATTTAACCAGCAAATACCAGAAAAGCCACGACAAGATATTTTACACTTATTACAACAACGCCAAGATGGCAAACCCTTGGCTTATATCACTGGTAAAAAAGCATTCTGGACTCTGGATTTAAAAGTCAATCAACATACGCTTATACCCCGACCTGAAACCGAACAAATCGTTGAATTAATTTTACAATGGACCCGCAAAGACTTTTCAGGAAAATTACTGGATTTAGGTACTGGTACAGGTGCTATTGCTTTGAGCATCGCACAAGAAAGGCCACAAGCACACATCACTGCCATTGATTTTTCGCAAGAATGTGTAAAAATTGCCCTACACAACCAACAAAAACATGCATTGCATAACGTTAAGATATTTCAAAGCGATTGGTTTCAGCGAATTGAAAATGATAAGTTTGATTTTATTGTTTCCAATCCACCTTACATCGCAGAAAATGATCAGCATATGCATGAACTAAAATATGAACCAGTATCGGCATTAACAGCCAAAAACAATGGCCTGGCGGATTTATTGCACATCATTCAGCAGGCGCCCACACATTTACACAAAAATGGATTTATCCTGCTCGAACATGGATATGACCAACATATGCAAGTACAAAAACACTTAGCAGAAAACAACTATACAAAAATAAAAACCCATAAAGACTTAGCAGGGATTCCGAGAATTACCAGCGCACAATTGTAAACGCAGCCAGGATCAGCGAAAAAGTTGCTATTAACATTTAATGATTGTACAATCCGACTTATTGTTTAAATATTCATCCATCATGAAAAATAGATTACTACCAGCTTTATTCATCTCCAATTTAATTATTTCAAGTGTTGCTGTGGCACAAATCGCTGCAACCAACCAGGGTTTTGACAACCTAGAAACTTTATCAACAGGCTGGGTATTGACCAACCAGTCCAATCCAATAGGAACAACTAATTGGCAACAAGGAGACGCTGATTTTATTGTCGCTCAGAATGGCGCAGGTTCTTCATATATTTCTGCAAATTTCAACAACACTGCTGGCGAAGCTGGTAACCCTGGCACTATTTGCAACTACTTGATCATGCCTGATTTAGGCAACTTAGCAACGGTCTCTTTCCTTACACGATCCAGAGTTGCACGTAATAATTTCAATATCTTCCCTGATCGCTTATATGTGGTTTATAGTCCAACAGGTGAAATCAATACAGGCGACTGTACTGAAGGTTTTGGAGATTTTACCCAAACACTTTTGGTCATCAATCCTGATTTAACTCAAGAAAGACTAGGGCCAGAAGGATACCCTCTCGATAACTGGCAACCATTTAGTGTTGATGTCAATGGTAATGGCAGAGTAGCATTTGTTTACTATGTTGATCAGGCAGGCTTCTTTGGTATCAACTCAAACTTTATCGGTATTGATACCGTTGAATGGGAATTGGTTGAGCCTTAACTAACTGTAATCACCATCAACAAAATTTTACAAAGGCGTCTCATACAGACGCCTTTTTTGTGCGGTTCAGTAAACTTTATTCAGGCTAGCTTACAGAGCTTGTAAAGTAACTCATGATTTTTTGGATGCGGGGTTAACCCTGCCTTACCCTTTATTATTTAGAATATTGAGAACGACTAGACTAAAGTCTTAACACCTTTTTAAGGTGTATGATTAATTCAGCCAAAAACTGGCTACTTAAAAAGAATGAAGATTCTACTAAGCACCTACCTTAATAGTTGGGTACAGCTCTATTACCGCCATTTCTGCGAAGGCAGGAATGACGAGAGAAGCTGGCAATGTTGTTATGCTCTCGCCTTTCTTATTAACCCCAGGATTTTACAATGAAGTGTACGAAGGTTCTATTTTGATAAGTATAACTAATTCTTATCTTCGTGACCTCCATGTGCTTCTTGGTTAAAAAAGCAAGCTAGATGAATATGGATTTTACAATGACTGTTGATGGGTGGGGCTCCCCATCTTACAAATAAAAAATCCCCGCAAAACCTAAGCTTTACAGGGATTTATCACTTCAAACTTACTATTTTATTAAAACTTCTTGGTAAACTGTAGAGCTACAGTACGGCCACGTGCAACAAAGTTATATTTGGCAATGGCGCCAAAGGTAGAACCTGATAAAGGTGCATCACCACCGAATAGAATAATGTCTTCATCAGTTAAGTTTTTACCAAGTAAGGCCACATCCCAGCCAGCTACAGGGTTTGACAAGCCTATTCTTAAATTAACATTTGCATAGGCATCCTGAATTAAGGCCGGATCTAAACTGGCAGAAGCGTGGTAATCATCAGTAAAGAATACATTTAATGCTGTATTGATTTCCATGCCACCAGATAAGTCATAGACATGCATGGCACTGAATGTACCCTGCCAATCTGATGCTAGCTGATTGGTCTGACCTGAATAATCACAAAAACCATCAGCAGCTTGTGGGCCATTTGGTGCCTGACCAAAGTTACAGCGACCGTTGGTATAATTTTCAAACTCAAAATCGGTGACGGCAAAAGAACCAGCAAGTGTTAAATTATTAGTGATCTGCCATCTACCATCAACTTCAAAACCTTTCACTTCTGCTTCTGCGGCATTACCAACATTAAAGCCCAGTGTTCCATCAAATATAGATACTTGCAAGTCATCAAACTGGGTTAAATAAGCAGCAAAATTAATTTCTGCGGCACCATCAGCCAAGGAAAATTTGCCACCTATTTCAAAACTGAGAGCGGTTTCATTTTCAAATTCAAAAGCCTCTTCCATGGTAGCAGAAGCACCTTTATTGTTGGCTCTAAAATCAAAGCCACCTGACTTGCTACCCTGAACCACACTGGCATATAGCATGGTATTATCAGACATATCCCAGTATAATTTTACATCTGGAGTAAACTCTGTTTCTGATCTGCTGCCACTCACTGGATGTGTACCCAGTCTGGACGAAAGTGTTGGATCAATAATATTCAAGGTATTGGAAGCACCGATATCAAAAACGATACCATAAAAATCAGCCACAATGGCCTGAGCAGCAGAAAGGGGACTACCATCAGCTGCGGTAATGGTCAGGTTTCTTGAACCATCTTTACTTTCATGCGTTAATCGACCACCAATTTGTAGAGTAAGCGTGTCACTGAGGTGCCAATCAAATTGGGCAAAGGCTGAAAATATATCGGTATCAACTCTTGCTTCACGAGGACCAGCTGTATTGGAAAATAAATCACCCAGACCAGGGCTGGAAAGATTTAATAACGGCACCAAAATAGAGTCCGCATTAATTGTGAGAGAATCACGGTACTCATGATCACTGGTTTGGTAGAAACCACCAACAATATAATCAACTTTCTCACCACCATTTGATGTTAAGCGGATTTCCTGTGAAATCTGATCGTATTCTTCAGAAAGAGGTAAAGTAAAGACATTACCACCGGTAAAATCACAATCACAGTTGTCATTAAACTCAAAATTCGAAATACCTGTAATTGAAGTTAATGTATGGTTTTCCAATTCCCAATCTAGCGTCAATACCGCCTCAAATTGATCATTATTACTAAAATCACCATTGGCATGACGCTTTCCATTTATTGAATTATCCAATACCGATGGATCCTGTCCAAACACACCCGCCAGTATTTGCGAATAGGTTAGACCTGTAAACGGCCCCACAGCAGCAGGCACTTCGCCATTTATCTCAATGTTTCTACCAATCACATCAAACTTACTGGCTTCCAACTTTAATGTTGCCATCATGGTATCACTGAAATCATATTCAAAAGTTGTTCTTAGGGTGAAATCTTCTTGCTGGGGCTCATCTCTGCCCAGGGTTACGTTTTCGATATAACCGTCAAGCTCATGGTATCGTCCCGCTATACGGTAACGAAACTTATCTGAAATTGGCCCCGATAAAACGATCGAGCTCTCTGTTTCGCTGTCCAAAAATTCGTGACTCACACTGACTAGACCTTCAAACTCAGAAGTCGGTCTGGCGGTGGTCATATTTAAGGCACCTGCCACGCTGTTTTTTCCAAACAGTATTGATTGAGGCCCACGTAATACTTCTACTCTTTCCAGATCAAAGAAAGGAGCTCGAGCCTGTTGAGCACGTCCATGATGGATACCATCCACATAAACACCCACAGATTGTTCAAATCCCTGATTGTTACCAGATCCAATACCACGTATAAAGACATTGGTACCAATACCACTTTCTGCCATGGTAAAGTTAGGTACCGAGAACTGTAAGTCTGCCATTTTTTCAATGGCATGTTCTTTTAAGAACTCACCATCAACTACAGCGACAGATATTGGCACATCCGCTAAACTTTGTTCACGCTTTTGTGCGGTGACGATGATTTCTTCTAAAACTGGCGAGTCATTGCTTTCTTCCTGTGCTATTAATACTGACGGTGCAATGACCGTGGCAGCAATAGCTGATTTGATTAGTACTGATAATATAGATTTTTTAAATCGCATAATTATTTCCCACATTGTTAGTTAAGTTAGTAAAAATTCAGGTGTCCAATATAGGCAAATATTCTTATTTTTGATATGTTGTTGTCCCCTTGGTATGTTTCACCTTCGCCTTACATATTAACATAAGTGCAAATAATTTCACTAAAATACTTTAAAGAACCCTACTAACCCTATTTCTCAAAGAATATTTTGTTCGCTCGATACATAATGATAAGATGCTTATATGAAGAAAACCATACTAATTACTGGTGCCAGTTCAGGTATTGGTGCCGCCTGTGTAAAGCAGGCTGCCAGCAAAGACTTAAATATTATTGCTACTGCCAGAAGTAAAAACACCTTACTACAACTACAAAAGCAGTATGCCAATGTACAGATAATAGTTGCTGATATTGCCACCGATACGGGACGAAACATGATTGCTGATGCCATCAAACAGCCTGTGGACTATTTACTGCATAATGCGGCCATTTTAGACTCTCCTCAAGGGTTGGCGGAAATCAGTTTATCTGATTTTCGCAATCATATTGTCACCAATGTAGAACCCATTATTTTTTTGACACAAAAATTAATCCACCATTTAAGCTCATCAGAAAACAGTGCCAGAATTCTCAGCGTCTCCTCTGGTGCTGCGAAACAGGCCATCGCAGGGATTGGCAACTATTGTATCTCCAAAGCTGCTGCACTGATGGCAAATGAGGTGTTAAAAGTAGAGTTGCAGAAATATGCGGTACTGGTCAATGATTATTTCCCTGGTGTGGTTGATACCAATATGCAAAAAACTTTAAGAACCGCCAAGACCAGCACTTTTCCCTATGCCTCCGAATTTAATAGCCTAAAACAACAAGGTAGACTTTCTGCGCCTCTCAATGTTGCAGCACATATTATTGATGTCTTTATTAACAGCGATGAGACTGCATTTAGCCAAACCGAATGGAAATACCACCAATGAAATTATTAATAATCCTGTTAGCCATAAAAGTCAGTGTCGCTCAAGGCCTACAACAGCCAGATTTAATCACTGTTTTTGAAAGCTCAAACGGCACCCAGACTGCCACCTACCAGCAGACCATCGCTTTTTATCAAAAACTAGCTGATATATATCCACAAATATCCTTACAGTCCATAGGCAAAACAGACTCAGGTCTACCATTGCATCTGGTGACACTTAATGCAGATAACATACAGTCATTTGAGCAGATAAGGAAAAACAAAAGTATATTATTAATTAATAATGGTATTCATCCAGGTGAAAGCGATGGCATCGATGCCAGCATGATGTTGTTTAGAGATATCGCTTCAGGGACGTTAAACATGCCAAAAAACACCGTGATAGTAACCATACCTATTTATAATATCGGTGGCAGCCTCAATCGTAATTCCACAACAAGAACCAATCAGAATGGCCCACTCGAATATGGCTTTCGTGGCAATGCCCGCAACTACGACTTAAATCGTGATTTCATAAAAAATGACAGCTACAATGCCCAAACATTTACCAAAATATTTCACTTGATACAGCCTGATGTTTTTATAGACAACCATGTGAGCAATGGTGCTGATTATCAGTATACTTTGACTCATTTATTTACTCAACACAATAAACTAGGTGGTCAATTGGGTGATTATTTGCACAGTGTATTAATGCCAAATCTGGAAAACAAGCTCAAGAACAAAAACTGGGACATCACGCCTTATGTCAATGTTTTTAATCAAGTTCCTGAGGCTGGGTTCAGTCAGTTTATGGACTATGGTCGTTACTCAACAGGTTATACCAGCTTATTCAATGTATTGGGAATGATGGTCGAAACCCATATGTTAAAACCCTATAAACAGCGAGTAGAAGGAACTTACCAACTGATGCAGTCCATGATCGAGATTATTGATAAGGACTCAGATACGATAAAGAAAATACGCCACGATTATTATAAAAATATTTATGCACAAACCAAGTACACCCTGGATTGGAAAATTGATGAAGACAACTATAGTATTTTACATTTTAAAGGTTATCGTGCGCAAAAAATAGATAGCAACGTGACTCATACACAGCGTTTAAAATATGACCGCAACCGTCCATTTGATCAAGAAGTTAAATATCACAATTATTTTAAACCCAGTCTTGAAGTCAGCATGGCAAAAGCCTACATCATTCCACAGGCATGGCATAAGGTCATCGCTTTGCTAAAACTCAACAATATACAAATGGATCCTCTGGATAAAGACAAAACCATAACCGTACAGTCCTATAAAATCAGCGATTATGAAACCAGAAAAGCACCTTATGAAGGTCATTATTTACATTTCAATACCCAGATTAATAGCAGCACCATAGATATGGCTTTCAAAAAAGGTGACTATGTGATTAAACTGAATCAGCCAGCTATCAAGTATATCATTGAAACCCTGGAACCCCAGGCTCCTGATTCATTTTTTAACTGGAACTTTTTTGATACCATTTTGCAACAAAAAGAACATTTTTCTCCTTACGTGTTTGAGGACATGGCCGCAGAATTATTGAAAAGCAACCCACAATTACAAAAGGAATTTAAGCAAAAACAACAGTCTGATGAAGAATTTGGTAAAAACTGGTACGCACAGCTTGATTGGCTACATAAACACAGCAAACATTATGAACAGGCACACATGCAATATCCTGTTTATCGGCTTTTGAAATAATGTGAAGGTAAAAGAGGCATCACTATTCAGCGTGTTTGAGGAGGTTGCTGTGAGACTGTGAATAACTCACGGATGCGAGACTTCAGTCTCGCCGCTCTCAATAACCTCTAAATAACAAAGAGCAAGGCAGGGTTAAAACCCTGCACCCAATAAATTCCGAATGACTTCACAAACTCTGTAAGCCAAGCTGAATAAACTTACTGAACAGCAACACCATCACTAAATTAATATGCTGTTTTCCAAATCATTATCTGTCTCAGTTTGCCTTTTAAACTCCCGTTCTCTTGTGCGTTTTTCTTTTTTATACTCCATCTCGGCAATTTCCAGCAATGCCTTCTCTTGCAATAAGGCCACATGCATTTTTCTGTACATTTTTAAAGAGTAAAAGCTAAAGGGACTGAAAAATAATTTAATAATTACTGGCATCAACTCTATGGCGATAAAGAAAATCTTTAACATGTAACTAAACAGTGTCGCAACTTTGCCAAACTCAGGGTCAGAATGAATTTTTTGCAGGGCTATATAGCGGGTTAATACCCCAGTTTTTCTTTCATAAAATAACCCTTCACCCTGTAAAGTGATACGAAAGGCTTGCAGCTTTGTCTGTTTGTCATCTATAAGGGTATTTAATTGCCCCTGTGTAGCGGTTAACTCCTGCTCATAATTGAGTAGCAGCTGCTGATTTGTCAGGTAGTTACTTTCTTTGTTTTCCAGAATATTACGTGTCTGTTGAGATTCATTGAGTTTATCTGTGGCCAGGATAATATCCTCTTCAACCACATCCAGTCTGGCGTTACTACTGGCGATACCTGCTTCGATAATGGGAATGAGAAACCTAAGCTCTTCATAAGTCTTGACTGCTCTTTTGTATTTGGGGCCTTCTTTTGGCTCCCTACCATCTTGCCCTGTTCGTTCCAAAATGGCTTCATTAAACCAGAACTGATAATCCTTTCTGGCCTTTGATAAACTCTCATTTTGACCACTGAGTTCATTAATAATTACTTTTTGTGCGGTTTGATGCTCTTCAAGAGAGACCTGATGGTGGTCGATACTATTACTTATGGTTCCTACATCATGATTTTTCTCTGCCTCACTGTATGCAAGCTGCTCCGCATTTGTTGCTGATATCTGTTGTTGCAAAGCTATTATTCTTTCTTCGCTGACATTAACAGCCGTATCCAGCTCAACTTCATGGGCATTCATTCTGGCAAAATATTCTTTGTTGTTTTCTACCACATCCTTTTGGATTTGCTCATCGATGGCATTGGCTTGCAAGCTGATCTCTGCCAAAGTTGCCAAGCCTATGGCAATGATCAATGAATAGAATATACGCGGAATCAAACCAAACATCTTTCTTAATGGCAAGCCTCCTTTAAACGGATTTTTTAACGCCCAGTCTGAACCAATAATGGCCTGATCAAGAAAAAACAGAGTCAGAGCAAAAACAAAACCAGAGATAAGGGCCGCAATCGTGCCTAAAAATAATGAAACACCATAGGTGAATAACATAAAAGTGAAGACAAATGTAACCAGTTGTCGAAAAACCATTGCATAGGCTAACATTCGATCATAACGACCACTTTGAGCCAATACGTCGGTGTCTGTCAGGGAGAAAAATGCGATTAATTTAAAGTAGATAGATTCTTTTTCAGTTGTATTCCGGACCATTATGCTCTGATTCATTGTACCCTCTATAGTTAAGTGCTAGACCGAGAAAGAATAACCTACTGCGGAAAAGCTGGATTTGGTCAAGTACTAGTTGCGATTTATTCAAGTTCTGACAATATACACATTAATTAGTTCGTTTTAAGATGCCCACACAATAATAACGATCAACTGACGGGAAAGTTATGAAGAGAGTTTAAATTAAGCTAAATTAATTATTTTACCTAGTTGTCCGATATAGACATCCTGTTCCCGGCCTTTTTCCTTGGCTTTATACATGGCTTCATCTACATCATTAAGCATTTTTTCATAGCTGTCATAATTATTTGTGCACAGCAAGACGCCACTACTAAAAGACAGCTCACAGTCTTTAGGAATTTTCAGAGAAATAGCATCCTTATACGCCACTCTTAGCTCGCACAATTTGCTCTTTATGGTACTCTCATTGACATTTGGCAATAGTATTAACCACTCTTCGCCACCTAATCTGCCAACTTTACCAACATTTGACATCACTCTTTTTGCAGTTTTTGCAAAATAGATAAGCACCTCATTACCAACTTCATGACCATAGGTATCGTTAATTTTCTTGAAATAATCTAAATCAACCATCACCAGCGCAAAGGGCAAATTTTGGGTTTTACTTTGATCATACAAACTCTTTAAACTCTCAATAATGTATCGTCTGTTGGCAACATCGGTTAAATAATCGGTAATTGATAACTTATACAGGTACCTCTTTATTTTTCTTTGGTTTCTGTACGCAAGATAAGTAATCACAAAGATAAACAGCCCCAGAGTAATTAAACCCCACAGGTATTTCTGCCTGGTTTTTTCTTGAACAATTGAAACCTGTTGCAATTCATTCTGTTTTTGTAACAGTCCAAGCTTTTGCTGATCAAATTGAGCATTAAACCTGACTTTTAATTCTGAAATTAATTTTACCTTATCGCTTTCCTGTACTTTCTTTCTGACTATGTCTGCTTGTTTTTTTAGTTCAAATGCCTGTTTCCATATTTCCTGTGCAACAAAATACTCGATTTTCTGTTTTAAGTAATACAGATGGACACTGGGCGTATCTATAACCTTACTTTGCTTTTCTGCCACATCCAAATATGCCAGAGCCTGAGGATACAGCTTATTAACTATTTGGATATCCGCCATTAACAGATTGCTGTTAAACAGCATTAATATATCATTGTTTGCAGCAAATATTTCAAAGACTGATAATAATATACTTTCTGCCCTCTGCGGCTCTTTTTGTAGCATCAATACTTCTGACATTCCATAATTGGTAAATGCCAGTGTATAACTGTCATTGGTCTGTCTTGAAAGTTCCATTGATTTTTTATAATAATCGATGGCTTTTGTATAATCTTTTTTACTGATATAGACAGAGCCTAAATTATAATAAAGCGCAGCCAAATTATAAGGTGATTTTACATCATCATAGTTATCTGACTCTTGATAATATTTGATAGCATTATCATATTCACCCAAAGAGTCATAAATTATCGCCAGTAAATTATAGTTTATACTGAGATAAGGTCGGTCATCGTGCTCCTTAAATATGTCGATCGCCGTTTCTACATCTTTCATGGCCAAATCATAATTTTCCATAGCTAGGTGAATCTGACCCCGCAATGCTGTTTGTACTGCAATCAATCTTTTATCACCCGTCGTTTGTGCCAGCTGCAGAGCCTTATTGGCACTCACATTTGCCGCTTGATAATCGCCTTTTATTTCCTGTTGAAAAGTTTTATGACCGATAAATTCACTAATGAAACGACTGTTGTGATTTTGCTCGGCAAGGATTAAGCCCTTTGCTATATAAGCATCAATTTCTTCAGAATCAGATAGCACAAACAAAGATTCTACTATATAAAAAATAGCCACCAATTGTTGTTCTACATCAGCATTGGATTGGGCATCAGCTAGTGCAAGCCTGGCCAGAGATAAAGATTTGTTAGGGTCTACTGATGTCAAGTCATCAATTTTTCTATTATACGGATCCGAATAGCTCGCATAGGCTTGGTTTATAAAGCTCAATAGTAATACAGAGATTGTTAGATAATGACGCATCAATATTTTTCGACACCTAAAGTATATACATAATACTTGAACGGAAAATAATAATTTACTATCCAAAAGCTTTTTTGGATAGCGTTACAGCCTAATTTTGTGCAAAAAATACATAAAATAATCATTTTTGATGGTTTCGTCACATTTTTTACATTAGTTTAGACGTATATTATCAAAAAGTATATATATGTACAAATAATGACTTTTATACCGAATTCTAGTCATTAAAGCTATGTTACGGGTATTGCATGGATCACATAGCGCAAATGACCACCAGCAGTCAAAGAATCAAAAGGATAACAGGTGGTCAACAGTAATTCATCCCTGTTGAAAATTTTCAACTGGTGTTTTTTACTGTCTACAATTTGAGTACTGGAGACTCTATAACTTGAGATTTTTTTAATATTATTCTCCACTGTTGTTAGCAAAATTTCATCTCCTATCAAGAGCTGTTGAAGGTAGCCGAAGTGACTGTCATTGTGACCAGATATAACCGTGGTTTTCTGTTGCCCTGGCATTCCACTCTGCGATAAGTGCGTCGCAGAAAATGCCAGATTTCTACCGCTACTGCCTTCGAGAACATAACTGCTAACAGCCAATCGCGGAACCTGCAAACTCGCAACAGGAAAAGTATCTGCCCAGGACCATGGTTTATGTTGTTGTTTATCCAACAGCGTTTGTTGCCATGCCTGCTTAATCAATATCTGTGACAACCAAGCTTTAGATAGCATGTATCCTGATGCGGATACATGCCACAGGCCCGTGCAGAGTATTACTGTGCTGATTAAGACTTTTAGCTTCATGCTAATAACTTGCGAGTAAATAGACCTAAAGCTAACAACATTAAGCCCACTAGCATTTGCCATTGCCAACCTAATGCGGTCTGAGGAAAGTTTACAAATTCAAACGCCTGCGCCTTTTTCATAGCATCTGCCTGCAATGCGACTAATCGTGTCATATCTGGGGTTTTATCCACTGCTACCAGGCTGGTAAACTTACTTACCAGATGAAATTTGAGCGCAATATCGGTGATTTGTGCTTGTAAAAGGCTAGCATCAATATCCGCACCCAACATAAAATCATCGGTCAAATCAGTTATCTGATTTCTTGCCCACAGTTTTGCTACTCCCCTAGAGGCTCCATCCTGATTAAAAGTAAAAGCTTTTGACCATGTTTTATCATTGACATAACCACTCAAGGCGACTTCCGCATCAAAGTTTTTCATTCTGGCAGTAACAATGATGGGTTGATCACTGTATAAATCCGGAATAACACGAGGATTTTGCTCTACATCGCCATTCCACTGGATCATAACATCGGTTAGTGTTGGAGATGACAGCTTGATAAACAGTTCGTTCATGCTGTCATCGACATCATTAAGTTTGGCTATATTTGTATAGGTTCCTCTGCCTATCAGTGCCGCCTTATTCATAAAATAATTATTGGGTGCTGCACCGATAGCAACGGTAAACAATCTAGCAGCATCAATGTTTTGATTAATTTGGCTGAATAGTTGTGCTTCATTACCCACTGAACCATCGGTGATAAATATGATCTGCTTTAAACGGTTTGTTGCCACTTCATCTTCCATTGCCAGAGCCAGAGCTGGCGCCATATTGGTACCACCATCGGCATTTAATTTATCAATAAAGTTGATGGCTTTATCGAGATTATCGCTACTGGCAAGCACCGAATGCGCAAATAATTCCCGCGCATAAGAGTTAAACTCAATAATATTGAATTTATCTTTTGCAGCCAACTGTGTCAAGCCAAAAAACAGTGCATCCTTAGCTGCACTCATGGCATTACCATGCATAGAACCAGAAGTATCAATGATAAAAACTACTTCTCTACTTTGTTTATTTTCTGTCTCAATCGATTTTATGCTCTCAGGTGGCAACAACATCATCAGCACATATTCTTCGCCATTGAGTGTTTCGCTAAACATGGCAGCTTGTGGTTCATTGCCACGTTGCGGATGCCAGCGCAGCACAAAATCATGTTTGTCATACAGCTGTTTATCCAACAGGCTGATTGTTTGAGTTATTGCTGTGTGCACTATATCAACATCATGATTAAGACTCTTTAACTCGGACAACTCAAAACCTGCTTCTAAATTTATATTAATATTTCGATGTTTAGCATCAAACACAGTTGTTATAGGAAGAGCCGCATCTTGCAGATTGAGATCATTTTGGTCCAAATCTGCAAGAAACTTCTCCTGCATGTATCGACTTTTAATCGCCAGAGGTAAACGAAAGTCAATATGCCCTGCATCGTATCTCAAGGTTTGCTGGTAAGTTATTTCTACTCGAATTTTTTCATTCGGCATGATATTTGCCACATCGGTGGTAAATAGATTGGGTCGGTACTGTTTAACTATGCTGGCTGCCAGTCCCTGTGATTTGGCAGTATCATAGATTTGTTGCGCCTGTTGTTTCTCATGAATCTCTGCTTCTATCACCCGTTTGCCAATAATCAATTTCATCTGATAGACGGCGGCATTATCTGCAACAGGAAAGGCATACATGCCCTCCTCTATCCAATTGACCGTGTCATTATGGAAGGTCTGTTTGATATTGACCTGAGCAATAATGCCAGTTATATCTATATTGTACTCTGAGGATAGTAGCTTTAAAGCGGCATAATCATTGCCAGCCTGGTGATACGACAGCATCATGCCTGTATCGACCTCTTCAAGATCAAAGTATTCATCCGCATGTGCCTGCACCTGATACAGGCCCACAAAAAACATTGCCATTACCAGTATCACCGCATCACGCCAATTGAGACCTAGGCCTTTGTATTTCTGCTTTTTCTTGGCTGGTGTATAATAAGTTTTTGATTGCTGCTGGTTTAGTGACTCTAGTTGCTGTCGAATATGTCTGGTTTTTGTTATTTTCTCTGTCATGCCATTTCCTCTGTTTTAATTTATGTTGCTATTTAAACAGGTGTAAATGACCCTTTTAGGTTGAGATTATGATGGCTTGTGCTGAATTGTGGCGGAGTTATGGCAGAGGTAGTGATAGATCATAGCTAACATTCCTGCCAGCGGTGCCTGTCCTTTGTTGTAAACAGCCTTTTTCCACTAAATCTCTTAATTCTCTACTGGCTGTGGGTTTGCTGGTTTTTGCTAATGATGCATATTTTCTGGTATTGATGCCGCCTGTAAACTTTCCTTTACCTGTGTTGAGCAATCGTTCCAGCACTTTGATTTGCCGGGCATTGAGTACCGTGCTTTTATGCCTGTCCCAAAATCTGGTTTTTTCCAACACATGATTAATATTGTCCCTGGCTGTTTTTTGTGCGCTGAGTATTGTGTTTAAAAACCAGTTCAGCCAAATGCTTATATCTATATCACCTTTGGTTGTCTGTTCTAGTATTTTATAATAGCTTTTTTTATCTGCCATAATTGCATTAGAAAGGGAATATAACATGTAGTTTAACTTGGACTCACGAGTCAGCAGCATATCTGTTATGGCTCTGGCTATTCGACCATTGCCATCATCCAGCGGATGAATAATAACAAACCATGAATGGGCAATACCTGCCTTTATTATTGATAGATTTTTATTATCATTGACATAATTGATAAACTTTTCCATCTCGCCGTTTAATTGCTCATGTGCCGGAGCAATATAATGTACTTTCTCCCTTCCTATAGCTCCTGAGACAATTTGCATGGGTTCCATCCCTCGAAAACTGGCTACATTTATTTTATGCAAGCCGCTAAAACCTGTAGGAAACAGGGAATTATGCCAACCAAAAAGCCGATTTAGTGTTAATGGTTTATGATTGTTTCTGCTGACATCTAACAACAAATCAACCAGACCATCTGTATGTACATTCGAACTGTCTTTATCCTCGCTTCTCACATCAAGCTTTTTAAGCAATGAAGACCTGACACTGTCACGACTTAATATTTCTCCTTCAATGGCAGAAGTTTCCATCGCCTCATAAAATAGAACATCCAATTTTGATTGCAATTTATTGTCTTGATTTAGTCCAAGATAAATACCATTTAGCAAGCCCTGATAATACTTTATTTCAAGTAATATCGGCTCCAGATTTCCCATCTCATATTGAAAATATGGATAATTTTCATCTTGCCAAATCCATTGAGAATCATGATTCATTGTGTTTTGATGCGATTAATTGCATTAATCATATCATTATTTGATGCGATTAAGCGATTTAATCGCATCATTCAGTTATTAGCACGTACTTTTACTTAGAATAGGTAAGATGGGCCCAGCCCATCATTGAAGTTAGGCTTTTTTGAAAAAGATGATGGGCACGACCCATCTTACGTTTTACTTTTGTTTATGATCCAGCCAAAATAGCCAGGCACTTAATGCAACAAGAATTGTTATACTCCAGGGGTTTACTGCTTCACCTAACTTGAATAAAATATCATATTTACTGCCCATTATTTCGCCATTGATTGTAAATTTTCCGCTAACTTTTAGTAAAGAACTAACACCAGCCACAGATAACGTAAAATAAGCCGTGTACAAAAAGCGCCTTTTGGGATTAAACACATTGACAGCCAGAGCGGTTAAAACAAAACCAATACCAGCCGCTAATAAAGAATTAAAATAAAATCCGGCTATTAATCCACTTATACTGGCAATGACTATTACAAAAAACATCCATTGTTGATACCATTTTTTTTGTATTATTATCTTTTTCTCTATAGCTGGATTTACAATTACCTTACTACTTACCTGTTGATTATTTCCTGAACCACCAACTGCCCCAACATTTTTGATATTGTAGGTTGTATTATGGATATCACCTTTTTTACTTTTCTGATGTTTTTTAGTCATTATTTTCTATAGGTAAACTTTTAGTCACCTCTCCATTAATTTGTTGATCATCTCCAGAACCGCCAATTGCGCCAACACTTTCGATGTTGTAAGTCGTTTTATGAACAATTTTTTGTTGTTGTTTTTCGGACATAAAAACTCTCATCACTTTTTGTAAATCATATTTATTACCCATATGTGAGTAAATAATTTTTTGTCCATCTTTAGCCTGTTCAATTAAGCTTTGATAGGTAACCTTTTCTATTTTTTTATCATTAAATCTAATTTGTTCTTTATTAATTAATGCTTCAAAAGGTAAATGTATATTTTCCATATATGATAATCCTTTAATTTTATCTAATACCTTATAAATTTCATCTCTCAAAACCACCCAGTACTCTCTCGGCTCTTCGCCCTGTATCCATAAAAACAGCATTTTATTATTATAGTCTACCTGCAAACAGGCACTGGCCTGATTTCTATCATTAAAAAATACCACTCCGCGTTGCCAAACCAGTGATTTATTTTCTTTGTCTTTTTTAATTTCGTGGTGTCTAGCAACAATCAAATTAGGCATAATATTGCGCGGTAACAGCCCAGTAAAATCAAACTCAAAAGTTAAGGTTCCTGCTCTTTTTTTATCAAGGTAGAGTCCTAAATCTGGCTGTTTTTTTGGCAATTTATCAGGGATAACGAAATCACCATTACCATCAGGCAAGCGATAACATAGCTTGAACTGGTACATTGCATCAATAATAAAGCGACATTTAGCCTTGGGATATTTCAACTCATGCCCAATTTCATCCTCAACTTTTTTTTCCTTCAAAATCTCAAACACATCTTTTTCACTGAGTATGCCGTGTTGATTAACAATTCTTTTCGAATACAACAATGTATATACACCGTAAGTAAGCCAGCGTGGATTTAAAACATAGGCATCATTTAATTGAAGCTGTTTGAAATGGATAATCTCCCCAAGGATATCTAATAATTCTAAAAAAGCCTGTTGCCCTATTCCACCTTTATTTATGTCATTGTCTTCACATAATTGGTTAAAAGTAACATGATCCAAAAATGCCTCTTTTTTGGAACGTTTTCGAACTTCACCTAAAACTTCGAAATAATTCTTGCCTAAACTTACCTGATTATCCGCTACTTTTATCAAGTGTTTAGATAAATCATCTTGGAACAGCTTAAAACGGTGCATAAAATTACTAGTTTGATCAGTACAGGAAAGAGGGTAAAAATCGATTATATTAGCATACTTTTCCTTTAGAGCATTCATATCCAGATTAACAGGGGTTTTATCTGATTTATTACCAACTAACATAACATCAGCACTATTACCAAAAGCTTTAATGTGTTCTAGCCAATATTCAGCCTGATCATTGGCTGTTGTTTGCTCATTTTCTGTTTGATTTTCGCGCTTTTTCCTTTCAGATCCTCCATCAACCAGTAAAATATACAGACAGCGTTCTCTTAAAAAGAACTGATGAGTAGAGTGCGACATCACCTGCCCACCAAAATCCCAGAATCGGGCTTTAATCTCACTGTCAGGCACATCCCACTCTCGAATTTCAATACCTGGAGTCATTTTTTCTTTTCCTTCTACAACTGACTCTCCATGTAAACGGCGTATTAACGAAGTTTTACCTGCTGAACCATTGCCAATAAAAATAGCTCTTACCAGATTTAAAGGTTTGGTAATTGCCTCTGTTGCAATATAGGCGTTGATTGCTTTTGCGTCTAATTCCAGAACTTCTGCTGGTAAATTTAGCCAAGATTTTTCTTTCTCAAAATCTAGTGATACACCATCTATTCGATCCTTATACCAGTTAATCCACATTTTAAATCCTTCATTTAATTCCAACAAAGATTCGTTGAAACGGACATAGAGAGCTAACCATTGTTTCGAGGGTAATTTTGACCACAGTGAAGAATAGATAAAATCAACAATGTCAGGATACTTTGATTTTGTTATCATTTTTAAATCGTTTAATATTTCTTTTTCCAAAGAAATGCCACCGTAAGTTGCAGCTCTGACAGCGGTGATGGCGGCTCCAGCGGCAACAGAGGCGGGGGCATAAGCGGTGACGCCAGCAATGGCGGTAGCGGTGGCGGAGGCAGAGGTGGTGGTAGAGACAGTAGCGGCAGCCGTGGCAGAGGCAATGGCATAGTTAGTGGCAAAAGCAGAGGCTGAGAGAATAGCAGGGGCAGAGGTAATGTGAAAATTTCCGCCTTTGGCAGAAAAATTGATAGCAAATTGTTGGGCTCTCAATACAGCTAATAAATGCTTACCACGTTTATCATTATCCCAATACCAAAAGGGCTGTCTTTTTTGATCTGCAACCAGTAAAGGTAAAACTCGTAAACTACAACGAGCTGCGAAGGCGACACATAATTGTGGGTCAACTTTTTCTAAGCGTTTTCTTATTTCTTTTTGAGTAAGCATTTTTTCTTCCTTTATTTGTAACTTTCAAGCCTCTACAATTTGGGTATAATATTCCTAAATTTAATAGGGATGCCTATCCTGGGGTAGAGACAAGGCACGCCTTGTCTCAACGGGTCTGGATAAAACCAGGGATTTATTGAATCACCATTAATTTTCAGATGGAGCAGTTGATGTCACTGTTTCATTGGCCTGGCCTGTCTCTGGAGCCGCTTTGTAATCACTTGATATCTGCAATACCGCATCCAAAGCCTTTTGGAATAAGGTATTGGCAATATCAGGGGTCAAGCCACCTATGGCTTTTAAGTTACCCATAAATTCACAAGTGCGGTACATGACTTCGCGTGATAATAATACTCCTGAATTAATACCACCCAGTTCTGCTACACCTGCTGAGGTATTTTCACCTATGCCTGCGCTGGTTGTGCCTTTGCTAGCTGACAATGAGACGCCACCTACCTGAGTAAAGGCAAAATCATTACCGCGTGAAGCACATAAAATTTCCTTATCTGTGCCATTGTGGATATATACGGTATCGCTGCCTTCGGATGTTTCTATTGCGGTTATGCTTTGATCGGTGATGATTTTATTTTGAATATTTGGCTGGGTGTTCATGCTGGCGCATGAGGATAATAACAGTGTTATTGTGGTTATTTTTATTAAATGTATTGGTTTTAATGGTTTTATGTTCATGGTTATTCCCCTTTTTGACTATATTATACATATATTTGTCATTATTGGGCGTGATTATGTGGCTTTTTTATTGGCTACAACAATCCCACAAATATTTTTAATAATCGCGCGGTGACGCGGGAACACGGCAATTTAAAGATAATAAATCTGCCATTGCTTTTCTGCTGCGTTCTCCGTGTCGCCGTGCGCTAGCTTTCTGTTAATGCTAGAGACAAGGCATGCCTTGTCTCTACAAACCTGCATACTGACCTACTTAGCACTGGCAAGCTGTCTGATCTTGATGTTTAGGGCAGCAAAAAATAAGGTCATAAAAGGGCTGAGCCAGTTGAAGATGGCATAAACAAAATATTCGGCAACACCCACTCCCAATACTTGCGACTGATAGGCGCCACAGGTGTTCCAGGGTACTAATACGGATGTCACGGTGCCTGCATCCTCCAGAGTTCTACTGAGGTTTTCTGGTGCCAGACCACGGTCTTTGTAAGCTTTTTCATACATTTTGCCGGGGATTACAATGGCAAGATATTGATCGGAGGCAATCACGTTTAAACCGATACAGCTTAATACTGTACTGGAAAATAAGCCAAAGATTGACTTAGCCATTTTTAACAATGCTTCGGTGATGCGCTCCAATGCACCAATACCATCCATAATACCACCAAAAACCATGGCAGAAATAATTAACAGGATAGTCCACAACATGCCCAGCATGCCACCTGATGAAAACAGTTTATTTAGCATGACATTATCGGTGGTGATTTGGGTATCAACAAAGATCGCCTTGATAACCGTCGTTACACCCGAGGAAGAAATGCCCGCGATGACATCCGCTTGAAATATAAAGGCAAAAACCGCTGCCAACAACACGCCTGTAGACAGCGCTATCAAGGGTTTGGTCTTCATGATTATCAATGCCACCACTACGCCAGGTACGATAAATAATAATGGACTGATATTGAAAGTTTTATCAATCGTGGTCAATAGGTAATTGATATCAGCACTACCACTGGTCTCTACATTGAGACTCAGGACGCTAAAGATGATGATGGTAATGATTATTGTTGGGGTGGTGGTCAGTGCCATATAGCGTATATGGGTAAATAAATCGGTGCCAGCCATCGCTGGTGCCAGATTTGTGGTATCACTTAGTGGTGACATTTTATCACCAAAATACGCACCAGAAAGAACCGCGCCAGCAACCATGCCTGTAGGGATACCCAGAGCGGTACCAATACCAATTAAGGCGATACCAACTGTTGCCGAGGTTGTCCAGGAGCTACCAGTGGCAATAGATATAATAATCGCGATAATCACCGATGCGGGTAAAAATATCTCAGGGCTTAATACCTGTAATCCATAATAAACCATGGCAGGGATAATACCGCTCACCAGCCAGGTGCCCGATAAAGCCCCAACCAGCATAAGGATAAAGATCGGGATGGCTACTTTTCTGATATTTTCTAATACTACCATCAGCATTATTTTTGTACTGACTTTGTTTAATAAACCCACCACGGCAGCAATGAAGCCCGCTATTAATAGTATGTATTGGTTTGAATATCCGCCCAGTAGTTCTCCGCCAGCGAAGAAAATATTATAGGCCAACATCACCATCAATGCCACAACAGGAACCAGCGCTTCAAGCAGATTAAGTTCGGTATTGACTATGATTTTTTGATCTTGAATGTCAATTTCAGAAATGTTGTTTTTGTCTTGTTTATCTTCTGCCATAATACGCCATCTTTTTTTTGAGCTATTATCTTATACGTAAAGCACAAATGTTTCAAACGCATGAAGTTAATCTGCTATTTCTTTTCAGAATCCCAGGGACTGCCTATTGCCCAATATAAAAAACACTTTGATAATCAAAGTGTTTTTTGCTTGCAAAATAAGGTAATATTTATAACAATAACGCCATGAAAATCCTACAAAAATCAATATTCCCCTTTGGCATGCTATTTATGCTCAGTTTACTTACTTCCTGTGTCAGTGGTGGCCTGGGTCTTATCAATGGCATGGCTAAATTTGGTCACTATAAGTCCCATCTTAACCTCAACTACTCAGACAAACCGTTAAACACTCTCAATCTGTATATTCCTGAAGACCGCGAGGTCATCGCTACAGTGGTGTTTTTTTATGGGGGCTGTTGGGGACAATGCAGCAATAAAGGCAAGGACAGTTATTTGTTTATCGCCGATACGCTCAGCAAACAGGGTTATGCTGTGGTTATTGCTGATTATCGCAGTTTTCCTGAGGTTCATTTTGATGACATTATACTGGATGCTAAATTGGTGACTCAATGGACAATTAATCATATTGAGGATTATGGCATCAACAGTAAGGATATTTTTATTATGGGACATTCATCTGGTGCGCATATCGGTGCAATGTTGGTTGATGATGAAAGTATTTTGGGTGATGATTTAGCGCAGATCAATGGCTTTATCGGTTTGGCTGGACCTTATGACTTTTATCCATTTAATACTGACTATATGTATGAGTTATTTTCATCCAGAGATTATTATTATGCTTCACAACCCGTTAACTTTATCAATGGAAATGAACCACCTCACTTGATTCTACACGGTGAAAATGACAATAGGGTTCACCCCAATAATGCCGAAAGAGTGGCTAAGATGTTGCAGAAATACAATATTGAACACGAAATGATCATGTTTAAAAAAATGAGTCATGCCAAAATTATGGTTGAATTATCCAAGCCTTTAAGGAGGCGTTCTCCTGTTTTAAAAAACATTGTGACTTTTATTAATAATAATCTTGATTAAGGCAATATATTATTTAGGAATCAGGAACTTCTCACCACTAAATTCCAGCAATACACCCTCTGCAATGATATCAAGTAATGTTATATTTTCTTCTATGCTGTCATTAATGGAAAATCTGACACCATTGATTATGGCGATACGCTTAGCCGGATCTTCATCATAAACGTGAATATTTAAGTTTAGTTTTGGTATATCTTTGCGGATATTAAAAGGTAGTTGATAAACGTATAGGTATTTTTGGGTCTGGACTTTTGGCTGCTGTTTTTGCTCTTTTTGGATTGCCTGCTCATTTTCCTCCTGTACGTCTTTATCCGAACCCTCGATTTTTATGTCTGATTTAATCGGTGTATCAGGTTTGGATATCTCATCTTTTACTGTCTGTGGCTTATTTAAATCGGCAAGGGTTTCGTTTACTCTACTATTGTTTGCCTGTAAATCGATTAACTCTTGCTTAACTTCAGCACTATCTGGCTTTGGCTTTTTATTCTCTATGGTCAATGTTTCTAACTGGCTATTGGCCGATTTATCTGATACTTCTGCGGCTTTGAATATGGCATCAGTGGTTTTGTCATCTGTATTTTCCAGCAGCTTTTCTGCTGGCACTGAGCCACTATCGGCAACCGAATCGTCTTTGTACAAGTAGTGATATCCCCAATACATTGCTGCTATTGTCACAATAAAAAGGATGATAATGATGATAAAGGTAGTCGATTTTGAGGGGGCTTTATCATTAGCAAAACTAAAGTTGTTGATTGCACTGTTATCTTTGCCACCTCTTTGGTCAGATGATTTTTTTAATGAGTCTAAAATTGTTGACATAAGTAAATTATTTATTGTGTTAATGTTGGGCCTATGTAGGCCATAAGGCTAAGTGCCATCTGTGTTTCTGGACCAATGATTCCATCTGCCAGTAAACCCTGATTGCCCTGAAAATTGATTATCCAGTCATTTAAATGTTCACTGTTAAGCGTATCATTGGCAATCGTATTGGCCATTTCCAATGACCATTTCTGCATTTGTTGGGAAGCAGGGTTTAATAATAATTCAGCTGGCATCGGCCACAATACAAAATATGTCCCCAGCCATTGTTGCTGAACCCAGTTTTTATTGATCTGGGTAATTGCTGATCCTGATTCAACAGGCGTATCTTACCATTATCAATTGCCGATAGTAAGACTAATGTGCCGTCTTCTAACTGTAACAGTACTGGATGATTGAGTTTTTCGATCTGCATGAAGTTACCCTGTCTTCTTAAACAGGCCATCGCTATTTCTGTGTTATTGGGGCATTGGGCTTTTTTCCAATTTTTATCGCTGTGGGTATCCCACAATTGGAAGTATTGTTGCCAGGCCTGCTGTGCTGTCGCTGCTTTAAATATAGGCTCGGCTGATGCTGTGTTTTGCCGTATTGTGGCATTATTACTTGCCAACTGTTGGGAAACATTTACACTTTTCTGATTTTTTTGCGATTCTGCTCTGTTGACAGTGTTTGCAAATTGGTAAGTTACAAATACAAGACCCATGACAATTAGCCCTGTCATCGCCAGTTGCTTAAATCCTGTTTTTTTGGCTATTGTTGGTGATTTATGGGTCTCTGGTAAGACTTCTACAGCCGCTACTTTTATATGAGTTGCCGTCAGGCTGCGACTGTTATCGGCATAGGCCGCCAGTAGCGATCGATCACTTAAGGTGTTAATTAACCGCGGGATGCCGGTGGTTAATTTATAGATCAAATGTGCGCTGGCTTTGTTAACTATGCTGCTATCGCCACCAGCAACCTTTATCCGATGCCGTAAGTAGTCAAATGTTTCTTCATTTGATAATGGCATGAGATGATAACGGGCTGTGACACGTTGCGCCAATTGTCGCAGATCATTTCTACGCATGGTTGAACGCAGTTCAGGTTGACCTATCAAGACTATTTGCAGCAGTTTTTGTTTATCTGTTTCCAGGTTGGTTAACAGTCTTAATTGCTCCAATGTATCGCGTGGTAAATTTTGTGCCTCATCGATGATAACCACTGTATTTTCACCCACTGACCATGATTTTAATAAATAGCTATTGAGCTTATTTACCATGCTATTTAATTTATCAGCAATGCCTCGCAGCGGTATTTTCAGCTCTTTGCAGATATTTTCCAGCAATTCTATTGGAGTGATGGTGGGGTTGAGTATCAGAGCTATATTGGTTTTTTCTGGAATTTGCTCTAGCAATAAACGGCTGATGGTGGTTTTTCCTGTGCCCACTTCTCCAGTAAGCTGCACAAAACCAGCACCACCACCTCGTGTTATCCCATATATGAGATGCGCCAAAGACTCTTTGTGTTTTTTACTTAAAAACACAAACTTTGGATCGGGTGTTATTGAAAATGGCGGTTCATCAAAACCGAAGTAGTCTAAATACATGTTTTGTATGGTTTATTATTATTGAATTTGACAAGATGTTTTAATAAAGTTCAATTATACAATAATAATGACCTCATGAGGAGGTATATAACTAGTGCTAGACCGAGAAAGTAATCGTAACCAAGGAAGGTCTGGTTTGAGGCCATAATTCTTTCTCGATTAAACACTAACTAATTACAGGCACGCTGCTATATGTCATTTGTGAAACCATCCCTGCTTAGCACAAATGACAAGCCTTATGTTATTTAGCGCTTGACTGAGAAAGCCCTATTTATCCCACTGTAGATTAAACTCTTCAGGAAAAGGGCTGTCCTTGTAATTGATGCCACCATCGCTTTTCAAACCCTGCATTAAGATTATCTGCTTAACCATCTCAGGAATCATCACTATACCCACGTATTTCCCTAAACAGGTATGTGAACCGATACCAAATGTAAAGTTATGGTAAAGATTACGATCTGGGTTGAAATCATCAGGATCTTTGTATGCATAGGAGTCAAACATGGCTGATTGCGTCAATAGACGTACAATGGTACCAGAAGGAATATGAGTTTCGTGCTCACTGCCTTTGGCAACGGTATAATCACTAGCCAAGATACGAAATATATCAGGCCTGATTGGCACAAATCGCGATGCTTCCCAAACGATATTATCAAACTCTGTGCAATCATCATCTGTTGCAGCAGCACGCGCTTTTGCTAATAACTCTGGTTTATTAAGCAAAAAATCAACGATCTGGGTGACCGCTTGTGAGGTGGTTTCTATTGAACCAATTAACAAACCTCCTGCATTGACACCTAAACGGACGATATTGAAATCAACATCTTTGTCAAATGATGATTTCAACATACGCATAATCACTTCATCAGGGTTTGCTTTTGGCGGTTCTTTTTTCAGCAAATAGTAAAAAATCCTTTTGATCAGGCGCCATGGCAATGATAGCTTATCTAAAAATTTATCTACTTTTATCCTGGTCATTTTTCTGGCGATTAATACGCCCATGTAAACCCCAAACTCTTCTGACACTTCATCATGTGTATCAGTAATGAGTTGTGACTGTTCTTTTGTCAGGATATCAATGGGCTGATTGTTGAAGGCATCGATCTGGTTCCAGTAGGACCAGCGCAATAAATGATGTGTTTCTATGCCATCCAGACCAAAATATTGTTTTACCATGATGGCCGGAACATGGCGACTATAACCACGTACCATTTCTAGCTTGCCATGTGCTTTTTTTAAAATTTTCTGGCAGGATTTCTCTATTATACTGCGAATATAGGGTAAATCATCCCGATTGAGCATGGCTTGCATCAGGGACTTTTCCCTGTAATGCAGCGCATCATCATCGTGCGCCATCAGATAACCTTCATCAGTAGCCGTTACGCCCATTTTGGGTTTGTATAAATCCACTGTGACCACTTTGGGCATTAATAACATGTCTCTGACATCGTTGAATTTTGCCACCAGTGTACAGACCGAATTAACCAGAACAGGCCGCTCCTGTCTTAACTGTTTAAAAAAAGGCAAGGGCTCTTCACTCATCCACTTGACTATCAAGGGATATTTCTCATCCTCGGTGGCAGCATCATACTCTGCGAGGTAATTTTTTTTCAAATTGCTCATTGTTTCTCTCCGCTTTGTATGGCTGCTTTAAATAGATTTCAGGTATTCGAGTAGATCACTGCGCTGCTCTTTTGTCAGTGCAGGTAGTCCAAAACCATTGGTCTTGTCATTCCATTGGCTATCTACATTGCCAAAGTTATGACCAGTATTGTGATTGCCATACTTGGATGTATCAAATTTAAAACCATCATAGCCCTGACTGGCGAAGCCAACATATTCTGGAATAAATTCACGACTACCTACCACAAAAGTATTGGGACGACAATCGTCATCATAGACTTGACAGTCCGCTCTATAAGGAAGTAGCAAATGATGTAAGCTAGGAACTGAGCCATTGTGCAAATAAGGTGCCGTTGCCCAAATACCATTTAATGGTCTGGCCTTATAGGACAACAGTGAGTTATATGGGTTGGCTGTTGTGTCTACTTCATAGTTACCTCTTTTTATGCTGGCCTTGATCTTATTAGTTGCAAATGACATGCCCAGGGTATAAATCCAGTCTGCAAACCTGCGAATTGGCCACTTGTCTGGATCTGGAGTAGCCACCGCCCCAGTTACCACAGCAGTGAGTATATCTTTGACTGGCGCATCTTCTTCCATCAGGATTGAACCTACCTCCAACTTCTGGTAAGTGTGTTTTATATTACCTGATTTGCCCTTATAGCTCACACTGTTAATTGCTGTCTTGTGGTCGGTACCTATTATGTTGATGTTGGAGATTTTGGCTATCACTTTTCTAGCCGAATCTTCTCTGTCAATGTCCTCATGACAGGACTGGCAGTAACTCTTATAGATTAATCGTCCTTTTTTCTTTTTATCATCATTGATTTGACCAAGAATTTCCCCAGGCCATTTAGGCGACATCAACTGATGTAAATGCTGCTCTAAACGTTGCAAATTGGTTAAGTCTATTGATGAGGTAAAAACGATTTGATGGCTCTTGTCCTTCTGTCCTGTCAGTAGGGTTGACAGAAAAGAACTGAGTTTAAATCCTTTCTTGACCGTCCAGTCTAACGTAGCAAAAACACCCGTGACCTCACCTGCGTTTCGTCCCAACGGCCCCAATCCCGCATTACTGGCTAGGGCATTCCACTGTACGTAGTCCGACTGGGCAATATCCCATAGGTAGGGATAACTCACAGGCGCATTAGGTTCGTTGAAAATAGCTTTCTTGACTATCTGTATTTGCCCTGCATTTAATCCTGGATAACCATCATAGCGATATTGTAAACGTTTGATGACTTTTTCAAATTGATCCTTTTGAAAAACAGTTTCATTGGTTCCTTTTAACACTTGTTCAATTTGATCTGCGCTCAATAGCCAGCTACCATCAATATTAAGCAGATTGCTAAGAACATCTTTTACCTGTGATTTATTTAATACGTGTTGTAATACCCGATTATAAATACGTCCAAAGGCATCCAGACGGGCATATCCATAGTCAAGTTCACTGTGGTTTATGTTGTTATAATGTGAAACAAAATTTGTCCATTTTTTTAAGTCTTCTACAACTTCTTTTTTATCATCATAATCGTTATTTAATGCTATAACAGCCTGTATAAACTCATCACTTTTCGCGGCATTGTATTGGGCTTCCTTGGAAGCCAGTATATTGTGTTTGCTTTCAACAGGCGTCACCACATGCAATGCTTTTTCTAATCCCAGTAAAAATCCAGTCATATCTGCCATAGCCGGCCCGCCATCAATACGTATGGCAACCCCATTATAATTAACTTGTGAAGTATGACAGGCGGCACAAGTGTAGCCTACATAATCTTTACCCGCATAGCTATCCTTGGTTATACCCACTGGTAGGGCATCAGGGTTGAAAAACGATTTTTGCTGAGTCAGATAGCGCAGTTTATCCATATTTGCATTGGATCTAAATAGCTCATCTGAGTTGGCCTGTTTTAAAACCAGAAAAAAATCATACGGTATCAGATCTGAGCCTTGTGTGGTATTGTAAAACCATAAGCTGTCTGATGGATCCCAGCCCTGTTCCAGATATTTAAAACTACTGAATTTATCACCAAAGACACTGTTTTGTACGGCAATAGCCCCTCTATCAATACGATTGTCATAATTTTGATATATTTTCCCTGAGATAAACGTCAGTATGATGAATACGACAATCCCGTATAAGAAAAAACGAAAAAACTTGATATGCTTTTTGATAAAAAAAGCGATATGAAAAAGAATCTCTCCAAACATAAAATACCCCCATATTTTAATGCGATTTATGAGCCAGATAGCTCAATTTAGTGGTTTATGAGCTTCCCTTCAATTATCTCCTGCTATTGAGTATAACTCTTATTGTAATAATTTGCAAATACGTACATTTCCTACATGGGCTCAGCTAATTTAATCAAGCCTTGTAAGAATACATCTCTATTGTCAACCGTTTTAAATCTTCATCGTTATCATACATAAACCATAAACAGGGTCTATTATGAATCAGCTCAACCGAAGAACATTTCTCAAACACACCTCTGTTGCAAGCATGGGGGCTTTAACATTAAATATGATGCCAAGTCAATTGCTTGCAAACACGACAAATAAATCACAAATATTACCCTTTACACCTTTACAAACCCATTTATTAAATCGTATTAGTTTTGGTATCAGTACAGAAGACCAAGAAAAATACCAGCAATTGGGTTATAAGGATTATATAGATTATCAACTGGACGCTGATAATATTGATGACTCTGCGATTGAGGGTTTTATTGCTGAAAACTTACTCACTGTAAATATGCCGTTAACAGAAATCAGGGATTTAATCGAAAGTGAGACAATCAATCCCGCCAATGTGGCTAATGAGTTAAAGGCCGCTACTTTTTTACGAGCAGCCTATAGCAAAAAACAGTTATTACAGGTGATGGTAGAGTTCTGGAGTAATCATTTTAGTGTTTTTCATATTGATGGGCCAATTCCCATTTTGAAAACATTGGAGGATCGTGAGGTGATGCGCCCGTTGGCACTTTCTTCGTTTTCAGAACTATTACATGCCGATGCCAAAAGCCCTGCCATGATTTATTACCTTGATACATTCTCCAGTAGCAAAGAATCACCAAATGAAAATTATGCTCGAGAATTGATGGAGTTACATACCCTTGGAGTCGATGGGCCTTATACACATTTTGATATTGATGAAGTGGCCAGGTGTTTCACTGGCTGGGGTATTAATCAAGCCACTGGCGACTTTCGATTTTTTCAAAATCGCCATGATTTTGATGAAAAAAAGGTCCTTGAGCAAACAATTGCTGCGGGTGGTGGTATTTCTGATGGTGAACAAGTACTGGATATCCTCGCTGCCCAAAGCAGTACCGCTGCCTTTATTTCGGAAAAACTGTGCCGACATTTTATTGCTGACAATCCTGATAAATCAATCATTGAATCCACCACAGCCGTGTTCACTTCATCTGGTGGCGATATTAAGCAGTGTTTACGTCACATTTTACTATCTAAACATTTTATGATTTCCCGCGACATGAAACTTAAGCGCCCTTTTCATTTCCTGACTTCTGCCATCAGAAGTCTCAATGCTAATATCCTGAATAGGATGTCCATGCGCCCCACCCGTTTCGTGCTTGAGGGCTTAGGGCAACTACCCTTTAACTGGCTCACCCCTGATGGTTACCCCGATGTCGCCAAGCAATGGGAGAGTACCACTGGTATGTTATTTCGCTGGAACTATATCAACACCTTCTGTTTTAATGAGTTAAGCGGGTATAACTATAATCTTGGAGAAATAATCAATCAACCTCATTCACCTGAAAATGTATTGTCACAGATTATCGATAAAGTCCTTAATAGAAACCTGACTGTCGTCGATGAAAATGCCTTAATGCAATATTTGTCCGATGGTTCATCTAACAATATCGTACCATTAACTAAGATTCAAGGAGCTTTAGCTATTGCTATGGGCTCGCCTTATTTTCAATTAGCATAGGAGATTATGATGTTATCCAGACGAAATTTTTTAACTTTAAGCAAACGAGCTGATAAAAACCTAAACAAAAGCAATGATCAGGCTCCCGATCTCCTTATTTATATTTTTCAACGTGGCGCTGCCGATGGACTGAACCTGGTTGTGCCTTATGCTGACAGTAATTATTATGCCAATCGCCCCAACCTGGCTATCCCTGCACCAGGCTCAGCAAGTGATGCCGCGATAGACCTGGATGGTTTTTTTGGATTGAATCCAGATTTATCTGCCTTGTTACCCATGTATGAAAAGGGTGATTTAGCCATGATACATGCCTGCGGTTCTTTGGACTCCACCCATTCACATTTTCAGACCCAAGCATTTGTCGATCGTGGTACTGTTGATGTTGGTTTCAGCACTGGTTGGCTGGCACGGTATGTCAATGCCAGTAGCACAGAACAATCCAGCGCATTTCAATCTATTGCCATGAGTACTGCCATCCCCGCCAGTCTGGCAGGAGCTGATCAAGTGGTTGCCCTAAGCAGTATAGATGGGTTTAATATACTGGCGCCCGAATCAGAAATTGATTTAATCAGTGAACAGTTGTCAGATCTGTTTTCAGGTGAGCAAAGTCTGGATAATGCCGCTCAGGCAACTTTTGCTGCGGTTAACATTATCGCTGATTTAAACACTGATGATTTCCCTGTCGAAAATGATGCCCAATATCCTGACAGTGGTTTTGGTAATAGGTTACGTGATTTGGCGATTCTGATCAAATCAGGAATTGGGGTAGAAACCGCTAGTGTTGATATTGGTGGTTGGGATACCCATGATTCACAAGCCTCTGCTTTATCGCTACTGGCTCAGGATTATGCCAATAGCTTAGCGGCCTTTTATATTGACATGGGTGAGCACATGAGCAATATATCTATCATTACTATTACAGAATTTGGACGCCGTGTGACTGAAAATGGTTCAGCTGGCACTGATCATGGTACTGGCAATGTTGCCTTTGTAATGGGTGGAGGTGTTAATGGTGGACAGGTATACAGTGATTGGCCAGGGCTCAATAACAGTGATTTGGTAGGGCCAGGTGATTTAAAGGTAACCACTGATTACCGCACTGTTGTTGCTGAATTGCTGGATAAAAGAATGTTTTTCACCGATCATGCCAGCCTTTTTCCTGGTTTTGAGGTTCCTGAATATGTGGGTTTGTTTACAGAGAAAAGTAGCAGTTAAAATCGCATAAATGAAATACTCTAATATTATTAATCTGACAACATTACCTGCTATCCGTGAGCGATCTTATTTGTCAGGTTAATATATTTTTAACAGAAATATAACTGAACGAAAAACAGAATCGATCGTTTAGTTAACTTTTCAATTTAAATTATTCTCTTGTTATAAGCATTAAAGTACTTATATCTAGTTAAATTTATAAAGAATCCAGAATTATAGAAATTAACTTATTGTGTTAATCCGTACATCTATCTATAATATTTTTTTAATTACGACTATATATAAACATGCAACCACCACCTGAATATTACGCATTTATCGAAACCGCAGTAGAACTTGCCATTGAATCAGGTATGTCATTTAATGAATTGCTTGATGGTTTTAAATCTGCCCATGCCCGCGAGAGTAGAAAAGCTTATCCCGATTATACTTTATTAGAACTTGCCGACAAAACAGGACTTACCTTAGATTATCTGGCAAAAGCCCTCAATGAAAAAATACCAAAGGAGTTAGCTCACTTAGTACCCAAGTCTAAAAAAATCAAAGATCCCAAAAATCTATATGATATAAATATTAAGCGTTGCTCGCAGAAAATTAAAAAAGACCCCAATAAGGAAACACCAGTTAAATAATATGAATCGACACCATTTAGCACAAATAAACATAGCACATGCACATGAGACCATGGACTCTAAATCAATGCAGGGCTTTGTTGAACGATTAGATGAGATTAATCAATTGGCAGATGAAGCTGAAGGCTTTATCTGGCGTTTACAAACAGAAGAAGGTCATGCAACGTCAATTCAGGCCTTTGATGATCCTTTATTATTGGTAAATATGAGCGTCTGGAAGGATATTAAATCTCTAAAACACTATGTTTACAAAACAGCTCATGTTGAATTGATTCAGGATAGGGATGCCTGGTTTAATAAGATGTTAAAAATGCATCAGGCTTTATGGTGGATACCCGAGGGACATATGCCAAGCGTTGATGAAGGAAAACAGAAGCTGGAGTATTTACAGAAAAATGAACCCAGCAAAACCGCATTTATTTTTTCTCGACCCTTTGATTCTGAAAAATGAAAACAACGACTCAGATGGCAACCTAGACTTTTATAAAAAAATTGTGATTGAGATGAAAAAGCTGAATTGACTTTTTTGATACAAAATCAATTCAGTTTTTTAAAATAACTCCCTTTTTTTGTATTGATGTTTTAATGGCAATAAATTGTCATTTAAGCTGTTACACAGCAAACTACCAAAAACTATTGAATTTGACCCTCAAATTCATCCTCCCCATAAGACCTGGAACTCTTATTCTTCTTGTTTTTCCTTATTATTATTCTTGTTGTTAATTACTGTTGTTCTTCTTATTCTTATTCTTATTATTATTTTGTCTTATTCTTCTTTTTTATTTTTATTATTATAATTATTATTATTTTTATTATTATTATTTAGTCCTTCAGCCTTAACTAACTGGACAGCGGACATAGTACACCTAAATGAACAAAAACTGTACTGCCGAGTACAAAATAATGTAAAATATGTACACTCTGGTACATGATTGCTATTTCTCATCGATATATTGACTAAAAAATGTCACTTTTTAGTTATTTTCAGACCTAAATTGAACTTATCTTTAGTTGTAACTACTCACCCCGTCATTCCTGCGAAGACAGGAATCTATGGGATAATTACTATATTTAGTAATAATAATCAGTAATATTTGTAAGATTATCATCTTCGCGTTAATAACTAGCAAGCATAGTTGCTATAACTTTTTTTCTATTTTCTTCATTAATTGGGTGATATCTTTGTGCCTACCTTCATCAGCTATTGGCCGAGTGGGTCTTGCTGCGGCATTTTGGGCTTTAAGCAAATGTTCTTTTGCCAATGCATATTCGCCTTCTTCCTCATATAAGAACTCAGCGAAGAAATAATTCGAATCAATACCATCAGGATTAAATTCTAAACCTTTTTTTAGCTGCTTCATGGCTTTTTTATCACTGCCAAAACTAAGAGGCCAGCCTGGTACCTTATAATATAGCACCCCTAAACTGGTATAAGCTGAACCTGTTAAAACGCTACCGTCAATCTTAATGGCTTGCTCATATGATTTTTTAGCATGTTTTGCTAATTTACCAGCAGAAAATGCCCCCGTTTCACCTGCATAAGTCGAATAAACAATCCCCTCCCAAACCAAAGCATGGGGATTTTTTGAATTATTCAATACAACTTGTGTTGCTGACTTTGCCAATGCTTCAAACACATCTTCTTTCTGTTTTTCAGGTGTTTGATAATTGGCAATTGCCCATTGTTTTTGAATCTCAAGAACATCATCTGTCATTTGTGCGGATGCAAAAAGACTAACCGAAAGTAGTAGTAATATCATTTTTTTCATATGTCACCTATTTGTGTGTTTAATTATTTTTCTATGATTTGTTTAATTATTTTATGTTCTTTGTTGATAGCATTAGCCACAATACTAGGAAACAAGCCGTTAAGCTTGACAAATAGTTTAGCTGGCCAACCAAAAAATATCTCTGTCCTGCCTTTCTCAATGGCTTTAATAATTTGTGGCAGTATCTGCTCTAGAGTATCTACATCATTATTTAACTTTTTATTCAACAAATTAACCTTATCAGAATTCATGTTTGTAGCTATTGCACGTGGAGCGAGATATTGAACAGAGATATTGGTATCTGCTAGTTCTCTGTCTAATGCCTGAGTAAACCCACGTAAACCAAATTTAGTTGCACAATAACCGCTAAAACCAGGATAACCAATGGCGCCAAATGTTGAACCAATATTTATAATTTTGGCTGATTGTGCTTTCTTTAACCACGGCATTAACTTTTTCGATAGTAGCATTGGTGTCAATAAATTAACCACTAACATGTTTTTGATACTATCATCTGTCAGCTGTTCTAAAAACCTCACATCACTTATGCCGGCATTATTTATTAGCATATGTCCTGCGGTTTTAATACCCTCCAAACATGCCACTAAATCATCTTTAAACTTTCGTGACGCAATATTCCCAGATACAACCTTCGTCGTCTGAGGTAGTATTTTTTTTAATTGTTGTAACTTATCCAGATTTCGACCTGTCAAGATCAAATCAGCTCCCCTCGCCGATAAACTTTTACACAACTCAAGTCCCAAGCTACCATAAGCACCTGTAATCACAACAGTTTGTTCGCTCCAGTTTATTTTCATGCCCCGACCTGCTCTCCTGTAGGTAAACCTCTAAATATTTCACCATATAAATGATAAAATCTTTTGCAATATTTGATCACCACATCCAATTGAGATGAACTCAGACGATTGACCAAATCTTCAAAAAATTTCTGATGCTCTATATCTAAATCACCATGAGAAATAAGATAGGTAAAAGCTTTATTGGGTAATGATAAAGATTCTTTTATACTGTTTGCCGCATGAGTAGCCAATTGCACACTGGTGCCCTCAAGGACATGTACCATTCCTAAAAAGCACAATGGGTTAATTCTGGTGATTGAATCATAGGCGTATGCAACCATTAATTCGGTGGCAAACCCAGCTTCAGACTCACTGATTTTTTGTTTATCTCCACCACAAGCTTCTATATCGTTTAATATCCATTTTTCATGGCCTATTTCTTCTTCTATGTACTCTGCCATTGCGGTTCTTAACCATTCATCTTTTTCTGAAATCTTACTACCTGCAAGCATTAGCAATGGCACAGTATGCTTAACATGATGGTAGGCTTGAGTAAGGAATGCAATATAAGTGTCAAGACTAATCTTGCCAGCTACAGCCTGTTGTATCACGGAAATACTTGTTAGCTCTTGCTGCTGCTCTTGTGTGGCTTGACACAATAGTTCAAATTGACTGAGATGTGATTGTTTTTGTACTTGCATAAATATCCTGTAATTGATAAGAGTAATGTTTAAAAATATTTTGGTGTTTGGCCTTGCCTGAAGCGGTTAACATACCATTGCCTACGGTAAATGTTTCACTGCCAATAATTATTTCTTTTATTCTGGCGTAATCTGGTAAAGTGTCGTTGAGCTTTGCTATTTTATCCCATAGTTTATCAGCACTTTGTAAGGTCACACATATGGCTGTGAGATACGGCATCCCCTCACCATAAACCACCACTTGATTAATTTCTGAAATAGCTAACAACTCTGCTTCTATCCAGTCAGGTGAAAGGTTGCGCCCAAATGAGTTGATGATGATATTTTTCTTTCTGCCGATGATATGAAGATTATTATTTTCATCAAACTGACCCAAATCACCAGTTGCATACCACTGTTCATGATTATCTTCTGCTCCCAAATAACCAACAAAAAGTTGACCCTTGGTCAATATCTCACCATCTTGGCTTATTTTTACCTTTTGATGTGGCAACACTTTTCCCACGTTTCCGATCTGTTCTTGATCGGTGTTTAAGCTGATGACCGAACCACATTCGCTGATACCATACCCTTCAAAAACGGGCAGATTCAATGCTTTGGCTTTTAATAACAAGCCTTTAGAACACACCGCCCCACCTACTGCAATAAACTTTAAAAAAGACAGATCCAAAACCTGCTCAGTATTTTTCTGACTCTGCAAGACCGTTATGATGGCTTTTAGCATTTGTGGCATAAGAATCAAACTATCGGGTTTATAATGGCAAATCGCACCAATAAGTTTTTTCACATCAAGACTGCTGGAACCACTTAAACCAATTTCAGCCAGCGATGGAATGATGACTTCAATATTTGCCTGACCTGCTGCATAACTTGCTGCTACATTCTCTAGCAAAACACTCAAAGGCAGAATACATAAATGTTTTTTTACTTTAAATATGTCAGTCGAAATAACTGCCAGTGACTTTCCCACTGCTTGTAAATGTTGCAGACTTAAACACACACCTTTGGGCTCATTAGTTGTGCCTGAAGTGAAGGTGATTTTGTGGGTATTCTCTGGTAATTGTGGATAGTCCTTTACCTCTCTTAACATCAATGTACCTGCAAATGAATAATTTGAGGCCTCTTTAAACCCAAATGACAACCATAAGTCTTTAGCAATATTTTCACAGATAACTGCATCTACTCCTGCAATCTCAACCATATGATGAATTTGTTTTTGGCTGAAAAAATGAGGTATTGGAACAATGACAGCAGCCAGCTCTGTGAGTGTGTTATCGATTTGCAACCATTGATCTGAATTATCTAGATGAATGGCTACTCGACTGACTTTATTGCCAAAAGCTTGTAGCTCTGATTTTAATGAGTTCATCATTTAAATTATATATTTTCATCCTGATTCATATTATTTTTAACGTTGGAGTAATAAACCGCAGGTTGAAAACTGTAGTAATCACCCCAGTCTGCAGCTGCTCCATTAACGGCCTGCAGATTTGCATCCTTCAGAAAACATAATTCAATGCCCAATCTTTGAAAATGTGTTTTTATTGGCCTAGTCAGGGTATAAACCGACCATTCAACATCTAATGATTTGATAAATTTACTAATCATAGGCACCACTGTTTTAATATCTGTGTTTTTTCTGACAACAAAATTACCTAACTCGACGATCTTATTTCTGGTAATTATACCTGTGCTTAAATCAGTTTCACTGGCAAATATCAAATCTTCAATTGGCTCCCTTACATAACATTCTGAAAATAGTTTTTCATCATCAGCATATCTTAGCCCTACTGCTCCAAGCAGGGTGTTGTCACTTATTCTTGTGATTGACAATATAAGCGGGAAAAATGAACTGAGATGAGCCGAAAAATGTTTTTGATATGATGCCTGAATAAATGCTTCAACCTCGTTGCGGCTACTGCTTGCTTTTGATACCAGTTCAATTCTATACTCATTCTTTACCACTTTATTTTCTAACACTTTATTAACTCTGGGACTATAATGGAGAATATTATTTATTTGATTTGTTGCAACTGCTTGAATATTTGTCATTTTATTTCTCATGTTAATTTATATGGCATTTTCACATTTCTTACGACTTAGAGAGCATGATGAAACATATTCAATCGAAAATTATTTAAAATATTTAAAATTATTGTGACCGGCCACTATATTAAAGTTTGCCTGACGCTCTAAAAACACGGTTGCGCATCCTAAAGCCCAACCACTTTACACCGCCAATAGCGGTCAATTACACCAAATAGTACTTGACCAAGAAAGAATAATTAAAATAATTAGATTGATTTAATTTATTGGTGTTCTCTAAGTGTTAAACAATTGTTAAAACTAAATGACAACAGCAAAAGCAAACTTAAAAACAGCAGACTTGGATTTAGCTAAAGCGATAATTAAAGGTGATGAAAAGGTATTTAATCGATTTTTTACAGATTACTACCCGCGATTATTCCGTTTTATTATGAGTAGAATAAAACAGGATAAAGATCTTGCTGATGATTTTACCCAACAGACAATGTGTAAAGCTATTGATAAAATGCAAAGTTACCGAGGTGAGGCGGCACTTTTTACTTGGATGTGCCAAATAAGCAGGAGTTTGATACACGCTCATTATATAAAAGAAAACAGACGAAGTAGGATTGTGATTCCCATAGCGGACACATCTGAAGCCAGAGAAATTTTGGATAATATAGCAATGAATGAAAATCAACAACCAGAGAACATATCTGCAAATATGGAACTACGTGGTTTAATAAGTGAAGTCATGGATAATTTGCCAAATAATTATGGCGATATTCTTGAGTGGAAATATGTTGAGCAACTCTCCGTTGACGAGATTGCCAAAAAACTCAATACATCGATGATCTCTGTGCAGTCTTCATTAGCCAGAGCCAGAAAATCATTTAAAACAGTGATAGACAAAATGATGCAAAATGATAAGCTTGCTGCTTCATTTTTGCATTTTATAGAGCAGTAAAGAGGATATGAAATGGGTATTAAAATAGAAAACACACCCACACAACAAGATACTATTATTGATGAGTTATTAAAAACTCATGGTAAAAGAATTCAACCAGATGAAATGATGGCTAGACGCGCTAGAAACAATGTGCACGCACACTGGCAAGCATCTGTTGCAAAACAGCATCAGCAACAAAAGCAGCGGAAAACTTTCGTGCTGCGAATGGCCGCTGCGGTTATGCTTATGGTCACCACTGGCTTTTTAGTCCAATATAACCTGCAAAATAATACGACAGAATCCATTGCACATTCTTTATATGTACAGGGAGAAGTTTTGATTTCTACTGACAATAGCAATTGGCAGCTGGCTCAACAAGGCGATTTAACTACACTATTAAGCCCTGGTGTTTGGTTAAAAACCAGTGGCGATAGCTATGCCAATATCACTCTATCGGATAACAGCCAACTAAGAATAAATCAAAATACTCAATTACAACTAATGAGCCAATCTGAAATAAAATTACTCAATGGCGAAATTTATCATGATGCTGATGATGTAATCACATCCATGCCTATTACAATCAGCACATCTTTGGGTAATATTAACCATATTGGTACCAGATACCTGGTCAATAAAAACGAAACCAGTCTGCAAGTAGCGGTGAGAAATGGCTTAGTAGAAATCAGTAATAGTGGTTCTAAAAAACAGTTACAGGCAGGTGAAAAAATAAATATTAAAGCCTCTGGTGAACAACAAGAAAGTATTGTTTTGGCCTATGATCGATTGTGGCAATGGACCCAAACAGCGGGACAGCCTTTTATTGCAGAAAACAAGTCTCTACATGACTTTGTTAGCTGGTATGCACATGAAAACGGTTATGAAATTGACTGGAACCAGCAGCAGTCAAGAACAAAAAGGGTTAAACTTTCAGGCAAGTTTTCAAAGCTGACTAAAGACCAACAAATTAAGACGGTATTTTTATCCACCAAATTTGATTACAATATAAACCAGGGTGTTTTAAAGATTCTTTAAAGTTATTTACTCCATTCTCTGATAAAATATTTGGGTTTATTATTGATTTAACAGACAGTTATTGCTCTAATATGCAGTTCTTAATTTAGTGATCAGCCCTTAGATTAAATATATGAGATGTTTATGTTTGTGCCTGTTGTTTGTGTGCTGCCATGTTTTTGGGAAATCATTAACAATTAAAGACTGGCTGCTTTATTTTGAAAACAACAACATCCAAATATTTTACAGCAGCGATTACTTACCTAAAAAGACCCAAAATATATTATTAGAACTGGATACAGATTCAATCGAGGCTTTTGACCAGGCACTGGAGTCGCTAGCTCTCACTATCATCAAAGCCGATATTGACATCTTTGTCATCAATCCCATCAAGCATAAAAACACCCCAACTACTGGACTAATTATTAAACTGGTTGATGTTGAGAATGATACTAGCATTAAGACTTTTTCTATCAACTCCCATCGCAGTGACCACAAGCAGGATAGCAGTAAAAAAGGCCTTGTTTTATTACAAAACATCAATGCTCAACAGTTACGACTCAAAATTTCAGCTGATGATTATTTACCACTTAGCGTTGATGTTGATATTATTGCAGATCAATTTAAAACACTGACTTTTGCCCTTGAACCTTTACCGGTCAGAATTGATAAAATAATAGTCACCGCTAGTCAGGTTAATTTTAATAGCCCCAACTCCAGTAAAAATACATTTTTAAGAGCGGACATAGAAAATTCAGTGTCCTTCAACAATGATCCAATACGTGCCAGCGAACGAGTACCAGGCAATACCAGTACAGGTATAAGTGGCAAGACCAAAACCCGTGGCGGAAATGACAATGAATCGCTAATCGTTCTGGATAACCATGTTTTAAGAAACCCATTTCATTTCAAAAACTTTTTTTCCTTGTTTTCAACCATCAATCAAAGCTTTGTTGATAGCCTGGATTTTTACAGTGGCATCTTTCCTATTCAGTATGGTGGCAGATTAAGCTCGGTGTTATCCATACAAACCGATGATAATATCACAGCTGAAAAACACGAAGTCGGTGTTAATTTACTAAATGCCTATTATACATACAGACAAAGCAGTGATGACTACAGCAAACAATACATGGCATCTATCCGTACAGGCGGACAATTGATTAATGATCATTTAATAAGTGACAGCATTATCAGACCAGAATTTGACGATGCCTACTTTAAAGCCACTCAGGAACTTAATTACAACTGGCAATCATCACAACATATCCTCATTTCCAGAGACGAAATTAAAATTGAAGATCTTGAAGACGACCCAGATAAAGAGCCATTTGGTGAAATAGCAAAGGCTGGATACCATGATCAGGATTTGTGGTTACAGTGGAATTATGATAACCACCGTAATTCCTATGCCAATTTCCAAATCTATGCCTCACGAAAACACAATACCAGAGTCGGCGATGTTGCAGATGAAAATTCTTCAGCTTCATTAATAGAAGATACCTTAACTAAATACAGGGGGCTTAAGTACAGTCAAACCATCAATCTGAAAGACAGTTTCTCAATCAGTTTTGGTACGAATATTTTTACCGAAGAAACCAGTATCAAATCATCCAGAAACATCAATCATTTTGGAGAATTAGTTGCACAGTTAGGATTGCAAAGCCAAACTCAAAGAGTCTTTGAGTTTGGAAATCAGGGCAGTGGTGTTGATGCATTTTTTAATGTTCGTTATCAGATAAGCAAAAAAATTATCTTTGATTTAGGCTTTCGTTATGAATATAAACAGTGGATAGATGAAAATGTAACCAGCCCACGATTTAATTTGAGCTATTTTTACGATGACACAACTACCTATCGCGTTGCCGTAGGACGCCATCAACAATCACAGTATATTGATGAGTTATTATTAGAAGATGAAAATCCCAGCTACTTTAAGCCCTCCTCAGCAGATATTGTCATATTTGAGCTGAACAAGGAATTCAGCGCCAATTTAAGCCTCAGAGCCGAGGTTTATTATAAAAAATATTCATCTACCCAGCCTTATTATGAGAACCTTTTTAATGGTTTTCACGTTTTGCCAGAATTGTTTTTTGACCGCATCAGAGTATCAGCCGATGATTCAAAAGCCACTGGCGCAGAGTTCACCCTCAATGGCAGCAATGATAAATTTCAATGGTCAGCTAGCTACATATTTTCTGATGTTGATGATGTCATTGACGGTGTCGAAACCCCCAGAAGCTGGGATCAGCACAATGCCCTAAAATTCAACTTGCATATGCCAATAAGATCAAAATACTTTAATGAATGGTTCAATAACTGGCAGCTGGACTTTACCGCCAATTACCGCAATGGCTGGGCAAAAACCGATATTATAGCAACAGAAACTGACTTACAAATTGGCGAACGAAATAACAATACTTTTGACGACTTCTATCAATTTGATATCAAAGTAAGTAAACAATACAACACCCAACACGGTAAACTGAAGCTCGCCATTCAAGTCAACAATTTACTCAACACGCAAAACCCCTGCTGCATTGATTATCAACTGATTAATGGCGAACTGCGGTCAAAAGAAAAAAGATGGCTGCCCTTAATACCTAATATCAGTGTCATTTATAAATGGGATTGATATAAGAGTTGACAGACTGTTTAGCCAAACAGCTGCTTAACAATCCAGGCTGGCCCTATAAGTAAAAACTGTAAATCTTTAAGGAATGATGGCTTTTTGCCTTCAATATTATGACCAATAAATTGAAAAATCCAGGCAATCACAAATAGAGCTATTGCTATCATCAACAATGGTAAACCCTGGGATTCTAGCAAGCTATTAAGTAATAAACAGAGGATACTGAAAACGATCATTTGCATGGCGATTTTTAAATCTTTACTGACATAATAAATACTGACTAACACTGTCATAACAATAGCCAGGTTTTCCACACTGGGGATTTTCACCACCCACAACATGGCAGTAATACTCCAGAATATAATCGGCACACAAAAATAATGTATTATTTTGTTGGTTTTATTTTGATGGCTTTGTGCATATTCATTGAGTAAATCACTGATTGACTGGGAACTTTTCCCCTGTGATGAGTTGGTAGGCTTCATGGTATTTCTCCGCAGTTGCTTGTATAATTTTATTAGGCACATTGGGCCCTGGCGATGTTTTATCCCAATCTAGTGTTTCCAGATAATCACGAATAAACTGTTTATCATAACTTTCTGGACTACTGCCGACATTATATTTTTCTTTATTCCAAAATCGAGAAGAATCAGGTGTGAGAATCTCATCCATTAACACTAGTTGATCATTTTCATCCAAGCCAAATTCAAATTTGGTATCCGCAATAATAATACCATTGTCGCTGGCATGAACGGCTGCCATATCATAGAGTTTTAATGAAATTTGTTTAATTTGATTGGATAGCTCCAAGCCAATTTTATCAACCATTGCCTCAAACGTGATGTTTTCATCATGACCACCAACCTGCGCTTTAGACGAGGGTGTAAATATAGCCTGAGGTAGTTTTTCTGCCTGTTGCAAGTTCTTTGGCAATGTAATCCCACAGATTTTCCCAGTATTTTGATAATCCTTCCAGCCTGAACCTATAATATAACCACGAACAATCGCTTCAACTGGTAGTGCTTTAAGTTTCATAACCACCACAGCACGCGCAATAAGATCGTCATTTGCTAAAGATATGACTTTTTGCACTGGTATACCTGTTAAATGGTTTGCAATAATATCTGCAGATTTTTTGAACCAAAAATTAGAAATCTGGGTCAAAAGTTGACCCTTTTGCGGAATCGCATCAGGCAAAACGACATCAAAGGCGCTTAAGCGGTCACTGGCAACCATTAATAGGGTTTGATCATCTATTTGATAGACGTCTCTGACTTTTCCTTTATGAATTAGAGGTAAATTAATCATGCTTGCGGTAAAATATGTCGATTTTGAAATTTTTAAAAACTGATTTTAACACTATTGGAAAATAATTTATATGATTGGAGGATTAATTGGAGCTATTATTGGCTTTGTAAAAGGTGGCATATTTGGTATGCTGTTTGGTGGTTTTGTTGGTTCATGGGTTCACACCTGGGTATCAGAAAATTTATTGGGCAACCCCTCTAAACAGACACAGGTACAACATGCTTACTTTGAAGCCTTATTTACCACCATGGGTAAACTAGCAAAAGTAGATGGTATTGTCACAGCAAGTGAAATCCACAAGTGTGAATTGATTATACAAAAAATGCGTCTCAATACAGAACAAAGAAACTTAGCCATTAAATTTTTCAATCGAGGTAAGCATGCTAACTTTGATGTCAGACCATGTATAGATAAACTTTATCGGACATCCGGGCGCTCATATTCTATCAAGCAGATGTTTTTGGAAATGTTGCTGGATGTGGCATCCTCTGAAAACAAAATCAATTTGGCGGAATGGAAGCTTCTTCTTAATGTCTGTGAATATTTACGTTTCCCACATCAATTATTTGTTACACTGGTCAGAATGCGCGGCTTTAACGTCCATGGCCAATACAATTACACTGACTCATCACAAGACAACCATAGACAATGGACTCCACCAAGACAACAGAAAACCAACTCCTATCAGCTACTTGGTGTGGCTGAAACAGACTCAAAAAAAGACATCAGAAGAGCCTATAAAAAATTAATGAGTTCCCACCATCCTGATAAATTAATTGCCAAAGGTCTGCCGCCAGAAATGATTGAAGTTGCAAAAACAAAAACTCAAAACATTCAGGCTGCCTGGGAAAATATTAAAAATTTACGAGGTTTCTAAACTGAAGTTCGCTTGCAACTTGACAAAATAACTATATTAGAAAATACTAATACTTAATTATTAATTTGAGTATTAAAATGTCTAAATTTATCATTTCCCCATCAATATTATCTGCAGATTTTGCCCGTTTGGGCGAGGACACTCAGGCTGTTTTGGATGCTGGTGCCGACTGGGTTCATTTCGATGTTATGGACAACCATTATGTGCCCAACTTAACAATTGGCCCTATGATTTGTCAGGCTTTACGTGATTACGGCATCACCGCGCCGATTGATGTACATTTAATGGTCAAACCTGTCGACAGAATCATCCCTGATTTTGCTAAAGCTGGTGCCAGTATGATTACATTCCACCCTGAGGCATCTGAACATGTTGACAGATCCTTAGGCTTGATCAAAGAGTCTGGTTGCCAGGCTGGTTTAGTGTTAAATCCAGCTACACCATTAAGTATACTTGAGCATGTAATGGATAAACTTGATATGATATTGTTGATGTCGGTGAACCCAGGATTTGGTGGACAAAAATTTATCCCAGAAACGCTAAACAAGACCAGAGCGGTACGCCAACTTATTGAAGCCAGTGGCAGAGATATTCGTCTAGAAATAGACGGAGGCGTTAAAATTAATAACATACGTGAAATTATGCAAGCTGGTGCCGACACCTTTGTTGCTGGATCTGCTATTTTCAATACTGAAGATTATAAAGCCACAATTGACGCCATGCGAGAACAGTTAGAACAATTGTAATTCATGTTCAATTCACACTGATGTGCTAGAATGTGCCATTATGTTTAGACTTGCGCTTAAATCACAGCTTATATTGTTCATTCTTCTTATGGGGTTTGGGCAATTTGCTGTGGCCGCTAAAAAACAACAGACCAGTTTGGAAGAAGCCTCCGAACTTATCCGTCACTCGACTCAAGGCAAAGTACTGTCTGCCAGAACCACCGGCAAAGGTGATTTAAAATCACATAGAATTCAGGTATTAACACCATCTGGACGGATAAAAGTTTATCAGGTGCCTGCTAACAACAATCAGAACAACAAAAACAACAATCGTCGTGATAACAGGCAAAATACCAATTATTTTGTCAATCCTAACAAGCAGGATAACTCACGTAGTTCTCGTAACAGAAATAGTAGCTCCAAAAATAATAGAAGCAGTAGTAATACAAATAATAAGCAAAAAAAGCAAACAAGAACATCCACATCTAAACAATCAAAATGAGAAAAAAAACAAAAATGAAGATTTTATTAATTGAGGATGATGAAAATCTCAGAGAAGTATTAGAAAAAAGATTAAAGGAACAAGGCTTTGTGGTCGAGTCTGCTGACAATGGCGAAGATGGCTTATACCTAGGCAGAGAGTTTGAGTTTGATTTAGCCATAATAGATTTGGGTTTACCAAAAGTCTCAGGCATGGAAGTTATTCAAACATTGCGCGACGAAGAATTGTCATACCCCATATTGGTCCTTACTGCCAGAGGGTCATGGCAAGATAAAGTGATGGGACTCGATGCTGGAGCCGATGATTATTTAGTTAAACCCTTTCACTTCCCAGAACTACTCGCCAGAGTCAATGCACTGGTGCGAAGATCAGCAGGTTTCTCTTCTCCCGAACTGGTTTGTGGTTATGTCACATTAAACACATCTACCGGCGAAGTAAAGTCAAATGACAAACTAATCGACCTCACATCTTATGAGTACAAAGTTTTAGAATACATGATGTTACATCAAGGAGTCGTGATTTCCAAGAGCACCTTAACAGAACACATTTATCATCAGGATTATGATAGAGACAGTAATGTCATCGAAGTTTTTGTTGGGCGCTTAAGAAGAAAATTGCAATCAAAAGAAACAGAACATAAAGTGATTGAAACCCTAAGAGGACGCGGATACAGAATGCGCCCTTTAGAAACTTAACCGAATAAACAATAGACATGCAGCTCCTTCAGAAGATGTCATTGCGGCGATTTTCATTAATCAATCGCCTGCTAACCACTGCTACTTTAGCACTGGTGATTGCCTTAAGCCTAATCGGCATTGTTATGGATAGAGCCTTTAAGGAAAAAACCATGCATTTGGTTCAGGAGCGCCTGGAAGGATATGTTTTCGCATTAATCTCAGTGGTAGAAACCACCGAAGACCATAAACTCAGAGTCCATGAGATATCACAAATCCCTAAATTAACTCAACCTGTATCAGGCATATACGCACAAATTTACAGTGATGACTATAATTGGCAATCAATATCTATGTTTGGAGTGGACTTGCCAAAGCCACAAAAATTAATGACTGGCGATACTACTTTTGATGCACCACTGAAACACCATGGTAAAGACTATTTCAGAATGACAAAAGGGCTGGTTTTTGACACTGAACTGGGAGAAATTCCATTTATATTGAGTGTATCTGAAGAGGCCAAAAACTATTTTAGAGAACTAAAAGAGTTTCAAGAACACCTCTGGATTTGGCTACTCTTAACCAGTATTATTTCATTAGGCATTCAGGGGCTGATCATGAACTGGTCACTGCGACCGTTAAAAAGATTAACCGAAAACCTTGCTGATTTAGAAAAAGGTAAAATTGATAAAGTCAGCGATGATTATCCACCTGAACTGGCAGGGCTTACCACCAATATGAACCGCTTATTGGAAAATGAACGTGGCAACCTGAATAGGCAAAGAAAGACCTTGGGGGATTTAGCTCATAGCCTTAAAACACCATTGGCTATTATTCACTCCGAACTAGAAAACCAGGGCGATACAAACAAGGATTTAATCAGTGAACAAATCAACAATATGAATGATATTGTAGAATACCAGTTAAAAAGAGCAGCCGTAGCAGGACACCGCACATTTACCGTTGGTGTGCCAGTGATTGATAAATTAGAACAAATACTACGCACCCTGGATAAAGTCTATAGAAACAAAAAAGTCATGACTCACTTAAAAGTGGCACCAGGTGCTGAATTTTTTGGTGAACATGGTGACTTGATGGAATTACTGGGCAACTTATTGGAAAATGCCTATAAATGGTGCGATCAAAATGTTTCTGTATCAATTAAAACCCTAACCCTGCTTAATCGCAAGCGCACTGGATTAATCATAGAAATAGCCGATGATGGCCCTGGCATTAATAAAGGCATACGCAGCAAACTATTGGGGCGCGGTGTAAGAGGGGATGAAAAAGTGAAAGGCCACGGCATAGGCCTATCAATTGTTAATGATATAGTAGAGTCCTATCAGGGCAACATAGAAATTAAATACCACCCACTATGGAAAGGCGCACATTTTATAATCACATTACCACCGTAAAAACAAATCATGATGGAAAGTAATATTAACCAATTATTAGATACCATGGCACAATTACGTGACAAAGAAAATGGCTGCCCATGGGATATTGAACAAAGCTTTAACTCTTTGTCTAGCTATACTGTAGAAGAAGCATATGAAGTTGTTGATGCTATAGACAAAGGTGATTATCAGCACCTCAAAGAAGAATTGGGCGATCTGTTGTTTCAAGTGGTCTTTTATGCTCAAATTGCCAGCGAGCAAGGATTATTCAATTTCAATGATATTGTCAATAACATTAACGACAAAATGATCGAAAGACATCCGCATGTTTTCGACACAAATAATCAACAAAAACACTCCGCAATCCAAATGAGTAAAATTTGGGAACAAAATAAACTCAGAAAAAGAAAAAAGGCTGATTGCAAGCAATACAGTAGCGTATTGGATGACATTCCCAACAACTTGCCTGAGTTATTAAAAGCAGTAAAACTAACCAAACGTGCGGCTGTTATCGGTTTTGACTGGCCGTCTATCGAACCCGTGTTTACAAAAATGGAAGAAGAAATAGCCGAACTAAAAGAAGCCATGCAAATGGGTGTGACTGCCAGAATTAAAGATGAACTGGGTGATGTGCTGTTTGTTTGCACTAACTTAGCCAGACACTTGCGACTTGACCCACAACTGGCTTTGCGACATGCAAATAACAAATTTGAAAAAAGATTCAGAGCTATCGAAAGCGCAGCAAGAAATACTTATCCTAAACAGGATATTTATGATTTGAAGACTCTGGAGGATCTGTGGATAGAGGTAAAAAAAGTAGAATAATTAAATATTATGAATAAAATACATTGAAATTCCGTCTAATAAACCACATTATCACCTTTTAGTAAATACATTCTGGAGAACCATAACAATGAGTGAAAATATAATATATGCAACCGATGATAGCTTTGATGATGATATCAATGTTGACGTGCCTGTACTAGTCGATTATTGGGCAGAGTGGTGTAACCCCTGCCGCATGATTGCACCAATTATTGATGAAGTAGCTGAAGAAATGAAGGGTCAGCTTAAAGTCGTTAAAGTTGATACTGAGTCATGCAAGAATACCGCCATAAAAATGGGCATTCGTGGAATCCCAACTTTAATGGTATTTAAAGGTGGCGAAGTAGTGGATCAACACGTAGGTGCATTATCTAAAGGTCAATTAGTTGAGATGTTGAACAAACATACTGCCTAATTTAAGCCTTACTCATAAAAATTGGCGTTTTATACACTAAAGCGCCTTTGTTTTTTATAAAACACCACTAAAAATACTTTTTTTTTCAATCATCCAACAATTTAGTTGCTAGCTAACAAGCGACATGATAAGTTACACTTATTCAATGGGAATCTATTCACCTTAGGTTCTATTCTATATCTATAAAATATTTTACATTCTTAGCACAGGTTGCCTTGCTTGTATCATTTTTAAAAATACTATAAATTTTCAATATAAACATTCTTAACAATTAAAACATGAATCTATCAGAACTTAAACAGTACCCAACAAAAAAATTAACCGAAATTGCCGTAGAATCAGGACTTGAACTACGGGCAAGAATCAGAAAACAGGATCTGATATTTCACATATTAAAACAACATGCCAAAAGTGGCGAAGATATCTCCGGTGGCGGAGTATTGGAAGTACTGCCTGATGGCTTTGGATTTTTACGCTCTCCAGACAGTAGTTATTTGGCTGGGCCTGATGATATATATGTTTCACCGAGTCAAATTAGGCGCTTTGGATTAAGGACAGGTGACACCATCGAAGGTAAAATAAGACCTCCAAAAGAGTCTGAAAGATATTTTGCCATGCTCAAGATCAGTGCTATTAACTATGAGCCACCTGAAAATACCCGTGGTAAAATATTATTTGAAAACCTCACGCCCCTATTTGCTCAAGATCAATTAATTATGGAACGGGGCAATGGTTCTAAAGAAGATCTAACAGCAAGAATTATCGACCTTATTTCACCCATCGGCAAAGGTCAGCGTGGCTTGATTGTTTCACCTCCTAAAGCAGGTAAAACACTAATGATGCAAAATATTGCAACCAATGTTGCATTAAACAACCCTGAGTCCAAACTTTTCGTGCTGTTAATTGATGAGCGACCTGAAGAAGTAACCGAAATGCAAAGAATGGTACGCGGAGAAGTGATCGCATCAACATTTGATGAACCTGCATCACGTCACGTACAAGTTGCTGAGATGGTTATTGAACGCGCAAAGAGGCTAGTAGAACATAAACAGGACGTCATTATTTTACTCGATTCAATCACTCGTCTGGCACGTGCTTACAATACTGTAGCGCCCTCATCAGGAAAAGTTTTAACTGGTGGTGTAGATGCCAATGCGCTGCAAAGACCAAAACGCTTTTTTGGAGCGGCCAGGAATATAGAGGAAGGCGGCAGTTTAACAATTATCGCTACTGCTCTAGTGGAAACAGGCTCAAAAATGGATGAAGTTATTTTTGAAGAATTTAAAGGCACAGGTAATATGGAAATTCACCTTGATAGACGTGTTGCTGAAAAGCGTGTCTGGCCAGCTATCAACATCAATCGCTCAGGAACCAGAAGAGAAGAGCTTATGGTTAATAAAGAGTTTTTAACCAAAGCATGGATTTTACGTAAAATTTTACACCCCATGGATGACATCCAGGCCATAGAGTTTTTGCTAGAAAAGCTCAGAGACACTAAAACCAACGAACAGTTTTTCACCTCCATGACAAGGTAAATAAAAAACGGTATAACTGTATTCTTACTTTTTAATATGTAAGGATACAGTTATACCTATTTACACAGTCCTTTGAGGTAAATGTATGCCTCATTTAGTGCCAAATATTTTATCACCAGCATCGCCAAGACCGGGGATAATATAACCGTCCTCGTTAAGGTGACTATCAATAGCTGCAACATAAATTTCTACATCTGGATATTTCATCAACACCTTTTGTATACCCTCTGGGGCCGCAACTAGAAACAGGCCAATAATATTTTTACAGCCTTTTTTACTTAGTGAATCTAAAGTCGCCAGAAAAGTTCCTCCCGTTGCTAACATGGGATCAACAACCAATACCTGACGCTGACCAATTTCTGCCACCATTTTTTCATAATAAGCTTTGGCTTGCAGAGTTGTTTCATCTCGCTCATAACCAACCACAGATATTCTGGCATTTGGTATCACCTCTAACACCCCATCCAACATGCCCAGTCCCGCACGCAAAATAGGTATTATGGTCATTTTTTTGCCTGCTATTTGTTCAACCTGAGTTTGACCATTCCAGGTGTTAATTGTTATGGTTTCTGTTGCCAGGTTTTTGGTTGCCTCATATGTTAGTAAAGTCCCAATTTCCGAAGTAATTTCTCTAAACGATTTAATGCTGATATCACGCTCACGCAGCAAGCCTAATTTATGCTGTACTAAAGGGTGTTTGATTTCATGAACTGCCATAGATTTGTTTTTCATTATTGATATACAGACATTATAATACAGTTATGAAAATAACAGAATATCAAATCAGTGAAGCTTTGGATTTTGGTGCTTACGCCAGAGGAAAAAAATACTTTCAGCAAGGAAAAGTGATTTTTTACAATATCATCAGTACCTCCAGAAACTCCATGCATTTGATTGGTAAAGTTAAAGGCAGCTACAGAGGCTCCTATACTCAAAACATCACCATTAAAAATACCAGCAACTCAGGCATTGATCTTGATGGGGACTGTACTTGTCCTGTGAGCTTTAATTGCAAACATGTGGCAGCAGTGTGCTTTTCGTTTCAAGCTGAAGAAAAAAACACCGCTGTGAATGCTGTTGAAAGCTGGCTGCAATATATTACCGAACTCTCATCTGCAGAAAAAGTACATGACGACATACAGAGCCACGCCTTCTTTTTAACCTACCGAATATTTGAAAACAATAGAGGCAGTCAATTACAGATATATAAAAGTAAAATTCTTAAAAATGGAAATATCAGCAAAGGCACAAAAAACTCACTTGAAAATATATGTTTTAACTATAGCCTCTCTGAATATATGGACAAAAGTGATCGTGATGTTGTATCAATTTTAAAAAACATGATAGATCGATACTATAATTCTGATGTACATTTTTCTGATGAAGTTGGCTATATTTTATTAAGCAAACTATTAAAAACCAAACGATGTTACTTTCGGGATTCAACAAGCCCCCTATCATTGTACCAAGACTCAATAGCACTGGAGTTTAAATGGCAATCGGTTGATAAAACAACCTCAAAACTAACATCCAACCTCAGTGATGGTCAATATTATTTGGTTCCAACCGTGCCACTATTAACCATTGACACATTAAATAACCAGATATCACCCTTAGATAGTGACATAGAACCTCTTGTCCTTAAAAAATTATTGGATGCACCACCCATACCAATAGATGCTCAAAGCAGTGTTTATCACGCCTTAAGTCGCAGTTATCATCAGTTGCAACTACCTGTCCCAGACAACTATAAAGTAACCACCATTGAACAGCCTTTGCTGCCGATTGTGCATATTTTTCAAAGGGAACAGGAGCAAGGCTTTGCATACTTATTGGAAATTCAATTTATCTATGCAGATTATACAGTTGATTACCTGCCCAGACGAGCCATCGCTACGGTTTTCGATGACAATAGCAAAACAGATATTATCAGAAGTTTTAATGATGAAGATCAATCAATAACCATTCTTGAAAACTTTGGCTTTGAAAAAACAATAGTTGATGATAAATTATTCATGTCAATCCCTCAAAATTCAGATACACAATCTGCCTTACAAAAATGGAATGATTTTTTAAATATTCATGTCAAGTCACTTGAAGAATCTGGCTGGAAAATTGAGTTTAATGACAACTTCAAAATGACTTTTAATAACGAGTCTGAAATTATAGTTGAAAGTGCTGACACAAATGACTGGTTCTCTTTATCTTTTGATATCAATTTCGATGGCAATTCTTATCCTTTAGTTCCACTGGTTAGCTCAATTCTTAGTGAGTTTGATGAAATGGATGAGCTACCCAATAGTTTATATTTACAGGTTAAAGAGGGTAATTATGTAAAAATCAGTACTCAGGATATCAGACCCATACTCAACACCATTTATGAGCTATTTGACAAGCAGGACAAGGACAATAATTTAGTGATATCTCCATTCGATGCACATATGATTGATGACATTGAAAACAATGTGACCTGGAAAGGCAGCAAGGAAATTCTTAAACTGTCAAAAAAATTAAAAGACTTTTCGGGTATTGCCAAAGTCAAACCACCACAGTGTTTACAGTTGTCATTACGGGACTATCAGCAACAGGGCCTCAACTGGCTCAATTTTTTATATCAGTTTAAATTCAGTGGCATTTTAGCTGACGACATGGGTCTGGGCAAAACCGTGCAGACATTAGCTCACTTATCCCGTTTAAAACAATTAGGCAAACTAAAAAAACAGTGTCTGATCATTGTACCTACATCACTGATTGCCAACTGGAAAAATGAAGTGGCAAAATTCACCCCAAACCTTAATATTTTATCACTATATGGCAGTGACAGATTTGATCAATTTGCAAAAATTAAAGACAATGACCTTATCCTAACAACTTATGCCTTAATTACTCGCGATGTTGAACTTTATGAAAAAATCAAGTTTATGTATATCATTTTGGATGAAGCACAAAAAATAAAAAATCCAAAAACAAAAATGGCAAAAACCATCTGTACCTTAAAAAGTGAATACAGACTGGCGCTCAGTGGCACTCCCATAGAAAATCATCTGGGTGAGATGTGGTCTATTTTTAACTTTTTAATGCCGGGTTTCCTACATAATCAATCTCTATTTAATAGCCACTATCGTACTCCGATCGAGAAAGAATTTGATAGCAGCAGGCAACAACAATTGAATAAACGCATTAAACCGTTCATATTACGCAGAACAAAAAGTGATGTATTAACCGAGTTGCCAGCAAAAACAGAAATCATCAAGTATACCCAGTTTGACACAAAACAGTCTAAACTCTATGAATCCATTCGTGTCACCATGGAGAAAAAGGTCCGTGATGCCATATCCAAAAAAGGCTTAAATCGATCTCATATACATATCCTTGATGCCCTGCTAAAACTCCGACAGGTCTGTTGTGACCCATCATTATTAAAACTAAAAGCTGCCGAAAAAGTGAAAGAATCAGCAAAACTTGAACTGTTGTTGGACTTGCTGGATGAACTATTACAGGAAGGCCGTAAAATTTTACTTTTTTCACAATTCACCAGCATGTTGGCTATCATAGAAAAAGCCATTATCAAACGCAAAATATCCTATGTAAAATTAACCGGCTCATCTACCAAACGGGATAAAATCATTGACAAGTTTACCAATGGTGAAGCAGATATATTTCTCATCAGTCTTAAAGCTGGCGGTGTTGGTTTAAATCTAGTTGAAGCCGATACTGTCATACATTATGACCCCTGGTGGAACCCCGCTGTTGAAAATCAGGCAACCGACAGAGCGCATCGCATAGGCCAGAAAAAAGCAGTCTTTGTCTATAAATTAATTATCGAAAACAGTATTGAACAAAAAATTATCGAACTACAAAAGAAAAAGAAAATCCTGCAAGATGGCATTTATGATAAAGATGGCAAGTTGGAAGAAAAGAAATTTGATGGCAGTGAATTAATGGAACTATTGAGAAATTGATACTCTACTGTAGAAATTTCTCAATTGCCCATTTTTAGCAATTGACCGTCAGCTTAGATTTACACTCATTGAATGAATATGCAGCTCAGCCACTCATGCAAATTCATATCTAACAAATGTTTTATGACTATGCACCAAACTCCTATTTCAAGTGATTAACTGGTTGATTTACCATTCAATTGTTGATTGAAATGGAAATAAAACAAAGCCCTGTTATAACTTATAGTTTTATGTGCATAGTCATGCTTTTTTTAATTTTAAAGAAATTAACGAATCACAATATATTTCGGCAAACCATTTTCTATGGCTACTTCTTCACTTATTGAAGCATATTTTCCGCCTCCAAAAATCAAGCTAGTAATAACATTGTATTCAAATGATTGCTCTGTATCTATATTCGTTAAGACTACTATAGATGAAATATCTCCGCTTGCAAAATGAAGTATTTCAGAACTTTGCATAAAG
>JAESTH010000302.1 GCA_016763695.1 Alcanivoracaceae bacterium | reverse complement strand
CTGTGTAGTTTTTCCTCATATTTTCATAATCCAATATATGTGGCAGACCCGTTGTAAAATACGCTGCCTCGCAGGTATAAAAATCATTATTACCATCCGCTACATAGCCGATTTTATTCACATCCATTCCCATTGCAATGGTACCATCACCACAAAATATTTCAAATGGGAATCCTTTAATGTCTACTAACCCATGAAGTATAATATTATTTTGTTGTAACCTTTGTAAGGTTGAAGCTGTTATCGCTTCGGTACAAAAATCACAATCTTCATCTGTCATAAATATCACTGCTTTGGCTGCTGGCTCTGTCAATGGATAGGTGTCAAGAGTATCAACTAATGCTGAAATCATATTTTCTGTATCAATTGGCGGGAAACCTAATGAAGGTTTATTCCAGGGGATTAGGCGATTAGCTAATTCATTTACATTACCTAATAATTCTCCAGAATCCATCTCAATATGAGTTGACTGGTTGTAACCAAATACCGTGAATCCATATTTATTTGGAATTATATTGCCTACATTTAATGCATTTAATTGACCATCAATAAGGGGAACCCATAGAGGAACATAAGATAATGACTCAAACATAGAGCCAGAACCATCAACCAAAAAAATGATTTCTGCATGATCATTTTCTGTGGTTAAATCATTTTGAATTTTACATGATAGATTTTCTGTATCTAAGCCGATGGAATCTTCTGCTTGCGGCATCCAATTTAATAAGCCTGTTATACTATTTATACTGGCATTAACTGGTGAATGGTTTAGTGAATATTCCAATACATCCATATTAGGATCTTGAGCGATTACTTGATAATTAAGGTCGCTTTGCGCCATTATACTGGTTGGGGCAATTGAAGTGATTATTGGCGCATCATTGAGTGACTCTGCTATTGTCATTGTTATAAGAGTATCTGATGATTGCAATCCTTGTGAATCGATGGCTCTGTAAATAGCTTGGTCAATACCTGAATAACCGTTATTAGGTTGGTATGTATAAATACCTGAGTTTTCTGTGATCACGCCATGACTGGCTTGACTTTGAATGATAAAAGCCAACGTATTATCCTCAACATCACTACCACTAAGGTTTAAATTAATTGCTGTTTCATATGTGACAGTGACGCTAATTTCTTGTGCTATGGGTTGATCATTAATTGACTCTATAGCGATTGTTATGGTGGCATTATTGGATGCTAACTCTAAATCATCCACTTTGAAAATAAAAGAATCATCTCCAAAGTAATTAGAGTTTGGGGTATATATCAGGTTTGGAACATCACCTGTAAGTGAGCCATTTATAGGATTTTGTATAATTGTATAAGTCAGTGCATCTCCATCAATATCAGTAGCTAATAAGATTGCATTTATTATTGTATCTTCATCAGTAGTAATAACTGTATCATTGGCAATTGGTGCATCATTGACTGGATTAATGGTCAGTGTTACATTGACCACTACTGAATTGATGGTGCCATCATTAACTAAATAATCGAATGTATCACTGCCATTGAAATCTGTATTAGGCGTATAAGTTAAGTGAGGTGCTGTACCTGATAATAAACCATGAGTGGGTTGTGTAACGACCTGATAGGTCAAAGAGTCTCCATCTACATCATTGCCAGTTAAGCTTATATTAACCGCAGTATCTTCATTTGTATTGACAGATAAATCAGCAGCTATGGGTATATCATTAACAGAGTTTATACTTATGACTATCTTTGCCACAGATGAGTTTGAGGTTCCGTCATTGACCAGATAGTTAAATGTATCATTACCATTAAAGTCTGTATTTGGACTATAGGTTAAATTGGGAGCTGTGCCTGATAACTGTCCGTTTGCAGTTTGTGTCATGATTTGATAGTTTAATAAATCACCTTCTACATCTAAGCCTGCGAGGATTATATTTACATTAGTGTCTTCATCAGTATTAAATGATAAATCATGGGCAATTGGTGCATCATTAACAGGGTTAATGGTGAGTGTCACATTGACCACTGCTGAATTTATGCTGCCATCATTAACTAAATAGTCGAAAGTATCACTGCCATTGAAATCAGCATCTGCTGTGTAAATCAAGTGCGGTGCCGTACCCCTTAGGGTTCCATTGACTGGTTGAGTCATTATTGAGTAAGTTAATGTATCATTATCAATATCTGTAGCCAGTAAGGTTATATCTACTTGCGTATCTTCGGCTGTTGTAATATCTAGTGGTGTTGCAACAGGCGTGTCATTGACTGCTGTGATGCTTATATTTACTGTTGCTGCTTGTGAATCAAGTTCTCCATCATTTGTGATAAATTCAAATGAGTCATTTCCATGATAATTGGCACTGGGAGTGTATATTAAATTGGGTACGGTTCCTGATAATGTCCCATTGACTGCTTGGGTGATTATTTGGTAGGTTAAACTATCACCATTTTCATCAGTGGCAGTGAGGATGATATTGGTGCTTTCATCTTCGTTAGTTGTGATGTTCTGATCATCAGCTACGGGTGCTACATTTGTATCTATTACGTTGATTGATATGGTTGAGATATTAGAATCAGCTTTTGAATCATTGACCTTAAAGCTAAAGGCATCGACTCCTACATAGCCAGCATTTGAGATATAAACAAATTCAGGGCCTTCGCCACTTAGAGTTCCATGTTGTGGGCCTTGGGTGATGATATAACTTAGCTCGTCATTATCCTGATCAAATGTTGCCAGTAAATAGCTAATCCCATCAATGATGTTATTTTCTGTTGATAGTATGATTGTGCTGGCTATTTCGGTTTGTGCTTCAAAGTTATTGGCATAACTTACAGGTGCGTAGTTTAAACAACGTTCTGTTCCTTGATAGATAAAACTGATGTTACTTTGTCCATTGAGCTTATAATCGGTTAATTCAATATTAGCAAAACCAGCAACTTGATAATCTAAGTTGCTACCAGCTCCTCTGATTTGTGACCACAGTGGTACGGTGATTGTTTGATTGAGTAATAAATCCAGTGCGTTACGGACGTGGTTAGCATTGTTTTTACCAGGTGCTCCCTGTAACCAATCTGCAATATCTATGTTGTGATCATTGGAATTATCCGGGTTTGTATAGTTCTCGCTATCACCAGGTATAGCAAAACTCTCCGCTAAGGTATTGCTATCATTGACACCAGCCCAAGTCAGTAATGAATAATTGCCGCCGCCAACAGAGGTGGGGTATTGATCAAATAATATTCCTGTATCGATGGTATTTATTTGCACCTGTTCGATGGCATAGGGATAAATCTTACAATAGCTTAATCCGACATTAAAGGTGATGGTGGTAGCGGTACTGCTGAATTCTCCATCAGATACGCTATAAACCAGTGTGTCTATGCCATTGAAATCTGGATTTGGGATGTAGCTATAATCTGGAGCGTTACCTGTGAGTTGCCCATATTGTGGCAGGGCAATATTGCTATATTGCAGATCATCACCATCTGGGTCTGATGCCAGCAGGCTGAAGTTTATTTGCTCTTGTACTGCAAGTTCAAATCTTTGTTCTTGAGT
>JAESTH010000301.1 GCA_016763695.1 Alcanivoracaceae bacterium | reverse complement strand
TTAAATTACCTGTTATGGCAGTCCAGCCAAGCACAGGAGGTGCCGCTCCCGCCGCTCCACCAATAACGATATTTTGTGGAGTCACTCTTTTGAGGAAAAAGGTATAAATAAAGGCATAACCAACCAATGAAAAGAAGGTGAGTACAGCTGTTAGTAGATTGATTTTTAATATTAAGATAGTCATGGAAATGGCACATAACACAAAAGCGAAGATGATAACATTCCAATCATTGAGTTCACCACTTGGTAGTGGTCGATGCTGAGTTCTGAGCATAATGGCATCAATTTTTTGATCTGCCCAGTGATTGATGGCCGCCGCAGAGGAAGCGGCAAAGCCGATGCCAATCAGGCCATAAAACATGGACATTATTGGCGGCAAGCCTTCATCAACTGATAATAACATCCCAACCAGTGCTGTGAATACAATTAATAACACAACTTTGGGTTTGGTTAATTCTAGGTATTGACTAAAAGTTGATCTTTTCATGATGATTTTCTGGTTTTGTATAAAAGTGTTACCATCGACAACAACAACAATGCGGCAACACCATTATGGGCTGTGGCAACTACCAAAGGTAAATTAAAGACCACATTTGAAATACCCAGCGCTACTTGGATGGACAATAATATGAGCACAGTCAAGCCGAGTGGCATGAGTTCGCGGTTTTTCATCAATCGTGTAGAAAGCCAGATAAGATACAAGGATAATATTACAAAGCCTATTCTATGGGTCATCTGAATAGCCACTCGGCTGGGTGCATCAAGTACACCAAATTCATAATTGACGCCTAAACCACGCCACAAAATAAAGGCTTCGGAAAAATTCATATCAGGCCATACTTGACCATTACACAGAGGAAAGCCTACACATGATAATGCCGCATAGTTAGAGCTGGTCCAGCCACCTAACATAATTTGTATGACTATCAGTAGTAAGGCGAAAGTTACCATCCATTGTTTGACGTGGCCACCATAGCGATAGGGCTTGATTTTATTTGATGTTGATAATGCCAACCAACACAGCAATGATAAAGTTAACATACCACCCATAAGGTGAGCCATGACTATCACGGGTTTTAACTGTAGGGTGACTGTCCACATGCCTAGAGCCGCCTGAAATACAATAACAAAACCCAGTACAAGAGGCAGGGTAATAGCCATGTCTTTACGTCTGATAAATGCCCAGATAAATAGGCCTAATACGATTAAACCAAGTGTGCCGGCAAAGTAGCGGTGCACCATTTCTTTCCATGCCTTATGTGGCTCTACTGTGCGTTCGGGAAAAGCCATATTTGCCTGGGCAATTTCGCTTGACTCACTAGGCCATGCTGCCTGTCCATAACAGCCAGGCCAATCTGGGCAACCAAGCCCAGCATCAGATAAACGCACAAATGCCCCAAGTACCACTACAAATAATGCCAGAGCAACACCAAACCAGGCCAGTTTTGAATAATTTTTCATGTTTCGATTTTTTGAATGTATAATGATTCTAAAGGCCATAGATTTTACTGCATTGGGCTTTGTTTTGCTTTATCTCAATTATAATTAGGTGTTTTATGTGTGAATTATTTGCCTTGTCTAGCTCATCGGCAACAGAAATATCTTTTTCACTGGATGAGTTTTCTAAACATGGCGGTCTTAGCAATCATCATAGACATGGCTGGGGTATTGCTTATTATCAGCAAAATAATGATAATGCGTTGATCACTCTGCCCGATCTACATGTATTATTACGTTCATGTAATATTGATCTGTTTGCTACAGATATCAAGGGTCTGGAAATAAAAAAACAGCAGGCACAAAATGTGGTGCTGATTTCCAGTGTACCACTCAATGATGAGAATTGGGTGGCACTGGACGTCGCTGAGTCTATGGTGTTAAAGATGGTATAGTCGTTGAGGGACTTGCTTAACCTTCATTCTTTCTGGCTCTTAACAATAAGCCTAAATCCTTGATGACGTCTGAGGGTTCAAAATCTTTTGCATAGGACATCATCAAAAAACCTTCAGGAGCTAAAAGATATAAGCCCTTATTATTGCCCAATGATTTAGGAGATAAACTTGTTAATATGTTATTCAAGTTATCAGTTGTTGTATAGGATTGCTTTTCAATAGAAGTGTATTGTGCAGGGATTTCTATATCGGCATTTTCTGGATATAAGACCAGCAATTTGATTTTCTTCATTTTATGCCCTTTGCTTAACCTGATTCGGTACAGGGTATCAAACATTTTTAAACAGTCATCTGCACAGTTTCCAGAATGTTGATACACCACTGTCCAGTACTCATCAAAAGGCTTGAGGCTTTCTTTATCGGTGATTTTAATAGGAGGTTTAATAAAATCGCCATGATTTTTAAATGAATCGGGAGAGAACTTAATTAAACTGGAATTCAACACAATAGCAACAATCACAGGTGTTATAAATAATAGTGCCAGAGCGATGATAGAAAGTTTATTTTTTGTTTGTGCTTGCATAGGTATGGTTGCTAAGAAAAGCTGTAATTCTACTGTGCTTGTGTATTTTGGGTAGGGTTTTCGTCTTTTTTGGTATAAAAAATTAGCTATTGTTATAAAACAATAGTCTTGATGTTTATTTGTGGGTTTAATTTCAGGAAATAAAAAAGGCTACTGTGGGAGGTAGCCTTTTTAGTAATGGTTTTGATCTGAATGAAATTGGATAGGGAATGGGGGGTACACCCAAATCAAAACAACTGATTCCATTTTATCTATGTAGTCCTGGCAAACTGTGATAGCCGTCACAAAAAATAAAGTACAGTAAAATAATAGTATATTTATCATTAAACCTTAACTTTGATATAGAAAAGGTCATCTGATAAATCTAAAAATCAGCACATGACTATTAAGGCAACTTAGTATTTTTATATTCACTATACGCTCCAATTGTTTACGTTCTCATTCGTGTTTCAATATTGTGGTTAGGAATCAATAAATGTTAAGTGCGATCACGCCATTGACGAACTTTTGGTAGTATCAGTATAAGAGCAAATACCAGTCCTCCAGCCAGGGCAAGGTTAAATGGAACCGTTATCTTAGTATGGAGATAAGTCAACGATATGACTAAAGTAAGAATGCCAGTTATCAATGTAGTAAGAACGACACGTTGCGATTGCCCTGATCTTAAACTAAATATCCCTGCCCAGATTAAAATAACACTGATAATGCTCAATATTAGGCCTATTTGACCACCCATAGAAGATGCATAAGATATTTCAAAATAAGCTGCAGCCTCAGACTGATTGGCGTAGAGCTTTTCAAAAGAGTATTGAATACCTTGCTGTGGAACCTTCATGCGTAAGGGATTACCAACTTGTGGTCTTATCATTTTATCTTTCATTGTATCTGTAGTTGTCTGTACTCGTGGGTTAACCAATATCCCTGCTGCTACGGTATTCATATTACTGGTGACTTTTTGATACCTGAATCCAATGGGAAGATACACATCCCAATAAGTGTGCGTGACCACCATATCTGGTAAAGGCAATTGACTGCTTATGTTGCCTATGATACCCATTTTATCAATGGCTGTTGCATATACTACAGTTACAGGAAAACCTGAGACTGAGTTAAGCATTTTTATCAAAATACTCGAAGCAATACCACCATTGGCCTGTGCGGGTTTTTCTGCTTTACCATCAACAAATACTGACCAAACCTCAGAGCCTTCTGGTAAATTTAGACGTAAAAACTGCCTTCGGCTATTGCGAACATTAAAGGTGGCAGTTGTGACAGATAGGCCATCATTGGTTATTAATGTTTGATAGCGGGCAGACTCTATAGCTGCAAGCTGTACAGCCAGTTCCTGATGCCTGGTCATGCTTAGTCTTAATAAATGTGGTGATTCTGTGTTGACATATTTATATGCCAATAAAATAGGGTTGGTGGTTTTTAATAGCAGTTGTTGTGGTAGTTCATTGATCTCTAAAGATGACAATTGCCTGGTTTCGGCAGTCTGAACTTCAACTGCGGTCAATGCTTCTACCGCAATGCGTCCATGTTGTACTTCTGTTCCAGATACCTGCAAACTGGCAACGAGTAACTCTGACCTATTGCTTTTAGCTTGATTGACTGCTGATTTATGTTCAGTCAATATTTGTTCATAGTTTACTTCAATGCGAAATTGTCCAGTCATTTCCTGAGTGAATTCTATATCAATCATTTGAGACTCATTTTCATTAACAATCTTGTGGTTCCGAATAGATGGGCCAGTGATATTTAAGACATTGATACCTTCGGGTAATTGTAATTGTAGATCAACAATGGCTCCTGATTTAATATCCATTTGTATACTTGCACTAGCACGCATGGTCACTTCACCCAATGATATTAAGGTATCGACTTGTGCATTATATTTTCCCTGTTTACGTTCAGGAGCAACCGTATTGACTATCAGTTTTGGTAATTGGCTGGTGTATTTAAAAGTGTGTGCGATGGTTAAGGTGATTTGATTGCGGAAAAAAGCGGGCAATTGATTTTCTCCTACCCGAGTAACGTCTATCTCTTCTATGGGTTTTAAGGCCAACTCAGATCCAGCTAGCAATGCGACAATACCGCGTTGGCGATGCATATTATTGGCTTTGAGAAGAGGCACATTTATCGGTTGCAAATTTTTATCATCTTGCTGTTGCAATAATTGTTCATAGTAAACCTGCAATTGATAATTGCTTTTAATTGCTCGATCCAGGAATACTGTGACAGTCTTTGTGGTCTCTTTCTCATTCACACTCCAGTCAGAAATGCCACCAGTACTGGAATTGATGCGATTAACCTGTGCCGTGCTGGGTAAGTTAAATGATAAACTGTTGGTTTCACCATGGGTTATTTCATAATCTATCAGAGCCTGACCATACAATACGCCTTCTTCGGCAGAAATGGCATGATAAATATTGGCATTGGCTCGTAACTTGGTGCGTAAATCTTTTGGCACCGCATCCACCCATGAGAATGATACTGATTGAGTCATTGGTAAATAGACGGTAGCAATGGTCTGGTTGTTATTAATGATATTGCGTACATGTGCTTTGTTAGTATTGTTTGCGAGCACGCTGACCTCTTTTTTTCCTGATAAGTGTAAGCTAAACTGTGAAATGGGCACTTGAGGAATTGGGAATTTTACAGTTGATGGGCCTTGTTGTGGAATAAGCTGGGTTTCAAATATAACTGTAACGGTATGTTTTCCTCGTCCCTGTAAAGACACCACAAACCAATCGGGTTCATCAGTTTCTTGGCTTTTAAAGACCGTTGCAGATTGATTGTCAATCTTTACGTCATTAAGTGTTACACCTGTTGGAATTAAGGGTACATTTATGGTTTCATTGGTGAATAATTCTACGTCGTATTGTGTGGAAAATGTGACTGCACCCCCCGCAAGTTTGCCTTGATAATTTGCACGACTTATCACAAATTTTTGTTGTGAAGGCAGGTGCCAGGATATCAGTAACGAAGATGTGGTAGCAATATCGGCTGTTACAACTGTGTTGTTGTTCTGTTTGTTAAAACGTAAATTTGACGCAGGTAGAACGGCTATATCAAGCTGCGTATCAGGAAAATCTACCGTTAAGGCTGTGGCAGCTGCAGGTGGGATTGGTAAAGCTAACACATAGCCCATTTGCGAGCTATGGGCATCAACGGTATAGGATAACTGTAATTGAAAGATGCCAGATTTATTGCTGCTCCATGATAACCATTCTCTATCTTGTACCAATTGAATCGCTTTACCATTGATCATTGCAGTATTTATCGCTGCACCGTAGGTCAATATTGGGATCAATGTCCATTTATCTTCGAAGGTCTCAATACTGGTGTTGACGGTTACTATTGCTGTAGATCTATCATTACTATTATCAATGTTTACTTTGACTGTAGATTGACCAATGGCATAAGTTGCGGGTGCTATATCTTTGGGGTTTCGACTGGTATTGATTAATGAATTGTAAGTCTCCAGTGGCAACTGGACATTGCCATTGTTATCAACTGCACTCTGTGCCAAGACAACATTAACCAACAATGTAAGGAATAAATAAGCTATTATGTTTTTCATGGTTCTCACCTTTTTCTGTTATCTCCACATCATGCTCGCACAGGAGTAAGTCTCAGGCAGTCTGGCTGACTAATGGAGTTGTGGTGTTAAGTTAAGCTCCCGCCTAAACGGGAATGACGTTATTGAGTTTTTGTGATATTCTTTCGCCAACTGATATATTGCAAAGAATCGGCAATATAGTTTATCTGTTGTGTGTCCTGGATGGCTGTTGAGTTAAGCTGCTTGATATATTGTCGCAATAAGTTCTCATCTTTAAGCATTTCTATATCATCATTCCAGAGAGGGTGCTGAGCGCGCATACTCTGATACAGTTTTTGCAGGGCTAACAGGATAGTCAAAGCTTTTTTACTTTCTCCCTTACGAACTTTATGACTGGCCTGTCTAATACCGTTGGCAAAGTGGCTGGCCAATACATTTTTCATCACATTGAGTTGTAATGGTCCTGGCACTTTTGTATGCTTGCCTAGGTTAAGCTGTTTGCGCGTGAGGGCGTTGCGTAGGTATAATAAATCTTTATAGCGCATCGATACATCGGCAATGGCTCCTGCTTGTGGTACAACTATATCTAGCAATATGACATGGGTATCGCCAGCAAAAAATGCAGGAATAACAATTTGAATACCTTCATCATCATTACCTCGATCCGCAGTTATACCCAAATTTTTAGAGAGTCGTCTGTCTAAACTTTGTTCTGCATCACGCACTCTTTGAGATTGCTTGTGGTTGAGATTATATGAGTCAATAACCTTGATTAGTTTAACACCTTTTGCCAATCGAATGCGTAAACGAATGGCACGTGCCACAGCGCGAGAAGAAGATAATAATTCGGTATCAATGATACGCTGAGCATCATTGGCTGATTGCAAGATACGCATATGTCCCTGTCCCGCCAGTGCCAGTTTTGTTAATTCAGCCTGGTTGTTTTGTGCCAATGAGATGGTACTTAAAGTGATACCATCGATTGCATTAGCATGAACCAGGGATTCAATCGTTGAGATATTATCAATATTGTTTGCACTGAATAATATCAAAACGCTGGAACCAAGATGGCTTGAGGGATCATCATTTATGCGTAATTGTGCTGTAGCTGTTGCCAGTGCCTGTTGTAAAGTGAGTGCCTGTCCCTTTGTTGCCTTTGTTGCCACTTTTGTTTCTATAGTTACTTTTGCTGTTTCTTTTGTAAACAAGGTGCTCAAAGCCACCTGAATTGGGCCATGACGGAAGTCCTCTGGTTTAATTAATAAGCCGCCTGCGACCCCCGCAATTGTCAACGAAATATAATCACCAGGTTGTTTAGATTTTAACAGGGCTAATAACAGTGCTTTCATATTTGCCGGGTAGTCAGAAGTTTTGTTGCTGAGGTCAAATACCAAGCCGATATTCATGGCCTGGCGGTATCCGGTCTGTCGATTGCTGGCTTGTATGCCCACTTGTAAGCGCATACGTGTTGGTTGTTGTACCATTGCTGCATCACTGTTTAAATAAATGCTTAAGGCGGAATTGTCAGGATGATCAAATGGCTGTATATTTTGGCTGATACTATTGCTGATATCCGCAACATTGCCATTTTTTAAACTGGCCTCAAGTAAGCGCATATGAGAATCACCAGGTAAATAAGTATTGGCCCAATAACCACTGTCACTTTGGTAGGTGAGGCTATTTAATGACTGCATCTCGGCTAAATATTGTTTTGCAGGGTTTAATAGAGTCTTTGTTTGTGGTGTTTTTTCTTTTGATTCAAGGCTAAAGTTACCAGTGTTACTTTCAATTTTTGAACGTTCTAATTTGGCTGTTAATGTATCTTTTTTAGCGATAATTTTTTCATCAGGTGTTTGTGTTATTCTCACACTTTTTGCTTTGACCTTAATGTCTTGCCTTAACTCTAAACTGACTGATTCCCGATGATCATAAAATCCAACATTTCTATTGTTGATAGTATCATTTTTTTTGAGTTTGCTTAGTTTAGTATTCGTTGCATCTAGGGTTTTTTTAGAGGGAGAAGGTTGGTATTGGATTGATTCTTCATTAATACTTAAAGAAATATCCTTGCTTTCAAAGAAAACACTGTCTTTATCTGACACTATTCCTAATGAACCACTAGAAAGTTGACTTTCTTGCTCTCCAAGTACTTTACCAAATGTATCTTTGTTACTAGATTCTCTACCTATTGTTAATGCTGGTGTTGCAGTTGACAAATCCACACTCCTTAGTCTTGAGCCCATAACTGTGATTGTATCCAGTTCCTCATCATCATTTTGTGCAGAAACACTTGTACCTATAGCATAACCATCTGCTGACACCTTGGCGCCCCTCTGTGGGTAAATCCCTTTGGCTGGTTTTGATGCGATCTCATATCTCATTTGTTTTTTTCGGGCTTTGATTTGTTCTTTAATTTCTTGTGCTTTAACAGTATTGTTACTTTCATTTCGGTTGTAGGTCTGTTGTACATTTGAAATTTCTGCGATTTCATATTCTGTTTCATCAATAAAACTTTCAAATTGATCTTCAGGGCTGCTTGAAAACAAATTATATTCAGATAGTGAGTTATAGGGAAACAAGATGATAAGGCTGATCAACATAAATGAGGCTGCTAATGCACTTGCCCATTGTGTATTTAGTAGGCGTTTTGACTTTGGGGTGTCTTCTTGTAAACTAATAATACTGTTAAGTGTACTTTCAACCAGTGTATCATCGGCATCATAATTTGACATGTCATTCATGGCTTGATTTATTTCGACACAAGTTTGTTGATAGTCTTGGCAATCCTGACAGGTTTCTATGTGCTGTAATATGTCCTGATCCTGTAATGTCTGGTTAAATGTTAAGTCAGCTATTTTTTGTTGGATTTCATTACAAATGCTCATGAAATACTCCTGCTTGATATGGTATCGTTATTGCTTATTTTATATGACAGAATCAGATTTTGGCGTGCGCGCCTGACATGTGTTTTTATGGTGCTTAAAGGCAGGTTTAGAATTTTTGCTGCATCGGTTAACTTCATTCCCTTAATGATGGTTAAATTTAGGGCGTCACACTGAGCTTGAGGTAAATTCAACATGGCCTGTTGTAACCATTGTATCATGTGTTGTGATTGGGTTATTTTTTCAGGTGTTGGTGACTGATCGACAAGTTGTAACTCTACGACTTCATCTATATATAAGCTTAAGTGATTCTGGGCTGGTTTTTGATCACGAATGTGATTACGAACTGTATTGATAGCGATGGTAAATATCCATGGGCTGAGTCGATTAGACTTCTTGTAGCTTTTGGCGGATTTGTGAATTTTGAAAAATATGTCCTGAAATAAATCATCCCTGCTATTTTTGTCCAAACCACATCGAAGCAGGTAACTATACACGGGCTTTCGATAAGCCTGCATTAACTTGGCAAAAGCCTGCTTGTCACCTGACAAATGCTGTGCCAGCCAATTACGTTCTTCAGTACCTATGTCTACATCACTTTTCATATATAACTATACACAGTAATAGATAAAAGGTTTCAATTATTTATAAGGACGCATAAATAGCGCCAGTAAGCTCCCTAAAACATCCCTGTTTTCGGGTTTAAATTTATGGGCAAGTATCAGCTTCAAACCCTTCGATAAAAATATAGTCCTGAACATGTATATTAAACGGGTGACTGATTGATGTATTAACACCACCATTATTTGTATTGCCGCTATCCTGTAGCGTGATATTTATTATCGCAATCCCCAGTGTTCCAGAATAACTGGCCACAAACGAACCATCATTCAGTACATCGACTGTTGTCAATATTCCCTGAGGATCCGATTGTATTGTTATCATAAAATCAGCAACGGATTGTGAAGAGTTTTCATCATCTGCTCCAAAATCAAAGTTGCAGGCAATGTTTTCTGGCATTATATTACCCAGATCTTCGAGTTTAATATAGATATTTTCATCACTGTCAAATTCTGGCTGATCATTTACACAGTTAACTGTTACGGTGACAAGTGTTGATGAACCGCCATTTAAAGTATAGGTGAAATCATCAGTTGATAGTCCATCATTACAATAGTCGGTATTGGGTTCATAAGTTAAATCAGCACCACTATTAGTAATAACAACAGTGCCATTGTTAGGGGGGGTTACTGAGTCTATCTGGATAGCTCCAGGATTTGTGTCATTCAGTAATACATCCAGGGTATTGATAGCAGAATCCTCATTTACAGTTTCTGCATCAGTGACGGCGGTTGGAAAATTACTGGTACAGGTGACCAGTACATTAGTTACATTGCTACCTGCTAGAGTGCCAGAACCATCATCTGCGATACCACCTGCAGTAACTAAACATGTCTGAGTAGTAGGTTGAAGTGAGACTGATACAGCATAATCTGTACCGTCATTTTGTGCAGGAAAAATAAAAGCCTGAGTCCCTGCATCTGTGATAATGACGTCATTGCCACCGTTATTCACCAGTGTAACACTACCAAGCAGTGTTAAAACATTTCCTCCAACTGTATAAGTAATGGTTGTACAGGTGACCAATATATTGGTTACATTGGCTCCAGCCAAAGTACCAGAACCATTATTGGCAGTACCACCTGTGATGCTACAGGTTTGATTGGGC
>JAESTH010000061.1 GCA_016763695.1 Alcanivoracaceae bacterium | reverse complement strand
CCCAGATCAGATAGGATTCATCCGGAGCAATGAAGGGGTGGGCTTTCCATTTCCCCATGTCAATGTCCTTGTTCAATGTTCTCGGTTTTTCGCGCTTTCCGTCTATTAATCGTGAATAACGAATATTGCCTATCTTAGTTGCCTCGTCAAAATAGTAAGTTCCTTTAGATGAAACCGTAAGGCGCATGATAGGGATATCTTTGAATGGGGCGTCAAGACTTTTCACCTCTGACCAGCCAGAGCTGGTTCGATCCCTATATTTATTTCCCAAATACAGAATCTTACCGTCAGGAGAAATAAATGGTTCCCCCGCTCTGGGTGGCACAACAGACTCGGTCCATCTATTATCTTTGTATTGAATGACAACTAAGGTATTATTTTTATATTCGCCACCCCTTCTGCGGAAGTAGAACTCTTTTAAATCGGGTGTAAAGGCAGCTTCTGCTTCCCTATGTTCTGTTTGAATAATATCCGGAGCAAATAATTCGGGTATTAAGCCTGGTGGTTTTTGTCCAAGATAAGGACCTTCAAGGACTGAGAAATTATTCATCTGTGACAACCATTGCACACTACGTACTCCTGTCATAGGAAATGCTGTCGAATGATCCCCCTCAACCACTACATGCTTTAAAGATAAGCTCTTATCACTTTTATTTTTCAACATAGTAATAAATTCTTCGAAATGCTTATTATTCTCCAATGTGCCATATGAAATAAAAACATTTGCGTTAAGGTTTTTTCGTTTTTTATCCGCATTAGATTCAAGTTCAAAAACATTCTGTGTGACCTCTGGACCATTTCCGAATGCTGGACTACCAAGAATGTAGTTTTTAAAGGTATCGGATTGTGCCGATAATATGTATGCGCCAACTAAGGCACCAGCGGAATATCCAAAATATGTACGGCTATCAGGATCAGTTCGGTAGCTGTTTTCTATAGTCTTAATCACATCTTTACGAAGGAAGTTAAGATAGCTATCCACGTGCTCAAATTTCAATGTCATGCCTTTTTGCCAGGTAATTCCAACCAAAATAACGTTTTCCATCATTAGTTCTGTAGCAGCAGATAATATTTCGATATGCATCACTGGGTCAGTAAAATAGATGACGGGGTATTTAGTGTCTTTGTTTTCTTCATATCCTTTTGGCAGCTTTATATAAAGTTTATCTAGCTCTCCTGTTTCAGAGTTTTTGATAGTTGTGACCTGAGTTCTAGGCATTTCATAGGGTTTTCTCTCACCAGCCTCAACGCTAATAAAGGGCAGTAAAAACAAAAAAACTAAGATTAAACTCTTCTTCATATTTATCACAACTCTCTCCGTATAACGCTACCTTTTATTTAAGGTTCGTTTTATATATAAATTAAAAACCTTATTTTAAGTGGATCAAAATTAAAACACATGAAGTTTTGCTGACTTTTAGCTGACTTCTAGCTGATACGGGAATATCTTTTAGTTTATTAATTGGTTAAAAAAATAAATTTAGTTATAATCAGTGATTGGGTGATAAGATAATTCATCTCGTTTGGACTCACTTTTGAGCAGCTACTTTCATCGTAATTTAGAGGATATATGACAAAACAATATTGGATAGGTGGTTTTTATATCGATTTATCCAGAAATCAAATCACTCAAAATAAGCAATCTCAAACCATTGCTCCCAAAGCCATGGCGGTTCTTAACTACTTGGCAGAAAATCAAGGAAAGGTGGTTAGCCATGACGCATTGTTAGATAAAGTCTGGCAAGGTATTGTAGTATCACCTAATACATTACAAAGAAGTATTGCCCAATTAAGAAAAGCACTGGGTGATGATGGTAAAGTTCAAGTCTATATTAAAACACATACCAAACAAGGGTACAGCTTGGAGTGTGATGTCCGCTGGCATGATAGCATCGAGGCGACACAATCCAATAATCTCCAAGAAAATACCATTGACGGATCCCTTGTTAATGAAGCCAATAAAGATACTGGAATAACTAATAAGCCACAAGCTTCAAAAGCTAGTTTAAAACTCATTTCTATCGTTGCTGGAATAATTATCCTGGCTATTATTGGCTATAAAAGTCTTTCTCCCTATCAAACTTCACCATTAACATTTGATACTTTACGCTCGCTTACTGCTACTGACGACAAAGAGTTTGATGCGACCTATTCGCCTGACGGACAATACATTGTTTTCCACCGTTATTTAGATAACCGTTGCGGTAATAAACTATGGGCTAAAAACATAAATACCCAAGAAGAAATCCAACTGACCAAAAATTGGGGTGCTTATGGTAGTCATAGTTTTTCTAAAGATGGCAAGAAACTGGTCTTTATAGAAACTTATGAGTGTAGTGAGCCAACGACTCAAAAAGATTGCTACGATTTGCAAAGTCTAGATTTTGAAAAGGCTCTTGAAAGTCCTCAGCAGCCGAGTGTATTGCTGCAATGTGAAAATTCATATGTAAAAAAACCTATTTGGTTAAGCAACGACAATATTGCGATAATGCAAGATACATCGAATCGTTGGAAGTTAATCAATTATTCGATAAGTAAGAATGAAAGTACTGACTTATATGCTCTAAGAGATGGTTATTTAATCGACTATGCATACTTAGTCAATGATGATATTATCGCTGTGACCAGACTCCATAGTGATGGCCAACAATACATTGAGATGCTTAAACCTGATGGACGTATTATATCTAGCCATCCCATTGAGTTTCCGCGCGAAATTTCAAAGTCCCGCTTCATTCATCCAACTTTTGACCCATTAAATAAACAACTTATTTTTAGTACTGGCAAGCAACTTTTTACCCTCTCATATGAAGGCAAGATCGCCAAAATCAGTTTACCTTTTTCTGATATAATGATACCGACTGAATTTCACCCAGATGGTAATAGATTACTCTTAATCAAAGGGTTGTATGATAATGATATCGTGTTACTATCTCTAAATCAGATTACCGAAACACCTCTTGTCACTCAAATAGAACAGGCTCAATTAACGCAACCTCAAACTTATCCTTATCCTAGTTTTGAACGCTCAAACCTTGGAGAAAGCGATGCTATGTTTCAGCCTGATGGTGATTTAATTGCATTCTTGTCAAGTCGTTCAGGTGAAAAACAGCTTTGGATAAGTGATGGCAATAATACCGCTCAACAACTGACCCAATTACCGACGGATAGTAATATTTCTGGAATCGATTGGGCAAAAGATGGTAAAAGTCTTTTAGTCAATGCTAATGGAATTCTTACACAGGTATTTCTGGATTCAAGTCAACAACCTTTTTCACTGCAACATACTGTTATCCGATTATATCAATGGGACAGTGAAAATAACACGGCATTATTAAGAGCACGTATCGAAGGGATAGCAAAATTTGTGGAGTACGATTTAAATAACTATGAATACAGAGAGCTAAGCGATAAGAAAATATTATGGGCACTTAAAAGCGAAGATGGTCAACTGATTTATAAAGATTACATGGGTCGATTTTGGCAGCCTGGGCCTGCTGAAGCTCAGCATATTAAAGCGATAAACAATCAGGGAGAAAAAGCCAAATCATTCGTGATTAATGGTAATGTCATTTATGCCATCAACTCTGAAAATTTTGTGTGGTCTTATGACCTTGATAATGAATCCTTTAAAATTCTGGGAGAGGTTATTAACGATATCGATAATCTCACTGATATTAATGATACACAGCTTTTGATGACTCTCAGGGTTTCCGAAAAAAAAGAAGTGGTTGAGCTTTCTTTAAGCGAATAGGGCAATAAAGACATTTGGTATTAATTATAACGGCTCACACAAGCCAAGTACCCCTGTCAGCTTGTTAATATCCTCACCAATGATACCTCTGGCGGTTAAATCACTGGTGATTCTATCCAGAAAATCAGGGGGAAGCTCACTCTGTCCCCATTGATTATAGCTCTATTCAAATGTAGCCGTTCCATACATGAATAGAGCTGTATCCCATTATTAAGACAGCTGAAACAATTCATTAGTAGAATTTCTTCAGTGTGTTAGGAAATTTTTAGTCAGTGTCAAAATTCCATAATGTAGCTATTGGTCGATGGCTTAAAATACTACGACGACGAAGCTAGAGACACAGTATTATCTGCAATAATTGTGGTCAATAGTTTACAAAATACTTATCTAAAGTAGAAATTGTTCATTCTTATTCCAGCAATACGTTTTCTTGCCAAACACTCGAATTAGGAGCCGTATGCGTTAGTAGCACACGTATGGATCCGTATGGGGGGCAATCAGTATTCCTACCATGACCTAGTTGTTGATTTTTAAGACAGTATCTGACGGGGCGTTCATATATCTCTGTATGTTTTTGTACGCTTATTTGGTAATTGCCGCAGGATTGTGTTGCGCAGCGTTTTTTTTTGGTTATAATAAAATAATAATAACTGCCACTTGACAAGGTTTCAAATTGCGTGTACCAGTATAGCTGGTGGAATGCTTGGGAGAGTTCAAATTGTTCATGGATTGCATGTCTGCAGAGGAAATGAGCGCGCTGCGCGAAGGTTTGGTGGTTTATATAACTAAGCCAAATTCATCGACGACATGGCTAGCTATATCGAGTCCAGCATCGAGTTAGTCACCGTAAAAAATACCACTACTTTTATACAATGGAGCACATAAATGAAATATCCCGAACAGATTAATGAAGTGATGCAGGCTAGATGCAAGCCATGATAAGTTTCCGATTTGTTCCAGCGCTTCTCCTCCTCGTCACTCTGACGGCAAATTCACAAGATCTAATTTTCAAGTCTTCCTTCGAGCTGGTTGCCAGTATAAATACATTCGTACCAGATACAGCTCCGACAGGCACGTTGGTTGTGCTCACCGGAAACAATTTTTCACCAACGCCTGGTTCAGTACCAACAGTATCGGTCAATCGTTTGGGCGGTGGTTTGATAACGGCCGCTGTTGTGTCCTTTAGCAACCAGCAAATTGATTTTATCTACCCAGCAGGTGCCACATCTAGCGTCATTAGCGTCACCGTCAATGGAGAAACAGTTTCATCGGTGCAGACCTTTACGACAATT
>JAESTH010000300.1 GCA_016763695.1 Alcanivoracaceae bacterium | reverse complement strand
TTTTTTAATTTTAACAGTTCAATTGCCGCCACTGCCGCTTCAGCACCCTTGTTTTTGTCATTATCACTTGAGCGAGCCAGAGCCTGTTGTTCGTTTTCTACAGTGATGATACCATTACCGGTTGGAAAGTTTAACTTTAAGGAAACATCCATTATGCCTCTGGCACTTTGTTGGCATACATGATCAAAATGTGCAGTTTCTCCACGAATGACCGCACCCAATGCGACTATGGCCTGATATTTGCCAGATTGAGCCAATAACTGACAGGCCAAGGGGATTTCCAAGGCTCCTGGCACATCTATGCGCTCTACACAGAAACCTGATTTCAATAAATAATTTTCTGCCCCTTGATATAAGCCATCAATAATGTCTTGATAAAAAGGTGCGGTAATGATGGCAATTATATTATTTTTCATAGGCTATAAACTCTGTGATTTCTAGTCCAAAACCCGACAAGGCCGGGAAACGTAATGGTGGACTCATTAGTTTCATTTTGCCTACATTTAAGGATTTTAATATTTGTGAGCCAATACCAACATTGTGATAGGCATATTGACTGTTGTTTTTGTTGCCGATCTCATCAAAGTCGGTGGGAGCGGCTTGGTTATAATTTAATATAACCAGCACACCCTGACCGTGTTTGGCAATGGTTTTCATGGCTCTTTGTGAGGTCCAGTAGTCATCTTCTGAATCGACCCCTCGTAATTCACGGATGAAATTGGGAAACTGTACACGTACAAAACATTCGCTGTCTTCATTTAAATCACCCATAATAAAAGCCAGGTGGTGAGTATTACTAATGGTATCCTTAAATTTTTTAACTTTAAAATCACCCCACTGACCACTAAAACAGGACTCTTCTTCGACCACGACTGTGCATTCGTTCATCATCCTGTATTCAATCAGGTCGGCAATGGTGCCTATTTTTAACTCATGTTTATCCGCAAATGTGATTAAATCATCACGCCTTGCCATGCTGCCATCTTGGTTCATGATTTCCACAATCACAGCAGCTGGGGTTAATCCTGCTAAAAAGGCAATATCACAACCTGCCTCAGTATGACCTGCTCGTGATAAAACACCTCCCTGTTTGGCCATTAACGGGAATATATGACCAGGTACAGCTAAATCTTCAGGTTTGGCATTAACATTAACCGCATCAATTACAGTTTTGTAGCGATCATAAGCGGAAATACCTGTGGTAATACCGTTAGCTGCATCTATGGAAACTGTGAAATTTGTTTCTAACTGTGCGGTGTTTTTGTTCACCATCAGGTTTAGTCCCAATTGCTGGCATTTTTCTGGCATTAAGGTCATGCAAATTAAACCGCGTGCATGTAAAGACATAAAGTTTATCACTTCTGGCGTAATGCAGTTGGCAGCTATCACCAAATCTCCTTCATTTTCACGGTCTTCATCATCCATTAAAATGACCATTTTGCCATTTTTAATATCTTCTATTATTTCTTTAGTTGTATTCATGTGCCTATATTATGGTTTGGGTAACATTTTTTCTACGTATCTGGCAATGGTATCAATTTCAATATTAACTTTGTCGCCTGTTTTCAATATGCCAAGATTTGTGTGTTCCAGGGTGTGTGGTATAAGGTTCACTGATAGAATAAGATCTTTGATTTCATTCACGGTTAAACTCACACCATTGATGGCAATGGAACCCTTTCTCACTATGTATTTATCCAATGCAGATGGTATTTTGAACTGATAAATTGTTGATCGGGCACTTTGCGTAATATCTACGCAATCTGCCAGTGCATCAACATGACCAGAAACCATATGGCCGCCCAACTTATCATTGAGACACATTGATTTTTCTAAATTGAGTTTTGTGCCCGCCTGCCAGTTTGCGACATCTGTTAATGATAGGGTTTCCAGTGACACATCTACAGTAATTTGATCGTTTTTTATTTCTGTAACGGTCAAACAAATTCCATTCATTGCTATGCTATCACCTAATTCCACATCTGTCATGTCTGCGAAATTGGTAGCTATGATGAATTGAAAGTCACCGCTTTTTTGCTGTTGTTTGACAATTTCTCCAACAGATTGAATAATGCCTGTGAACATAATTTTTAAAGGTTGGCGATTAATCGCCAGTCTTTGCCCATGTGTTTAATTGTGAAGTCATCAATATGGAGTCTTTTATGCATTTCTTCAATGTTTATTTCAAACAAAGGCCGAGCTGAACTACCCATAATGACTGGGGCGGTATAAATGATGAGTTGATTGATTAACTTTTGTTGTAAAAAAGCACCTGCCAGGGTCGCACCTGTTTCTACCAGTAATTCATTTATGTGTTCATTCCCTAGCCATTTAAGTGCTGCATTTAAGTCTATCTTTCCATCTGCTAGTGGCATTTGTATGACTTCTGCACCTATTGCCTCAAGCTGTTTTATTTTATTTTGGTCGTTACTGGCCGTCATTACTACGCTGCGGCCAGGTGACTGAAATATTTTTGCTTGGGGGTTAATTTTTAAATGGCTATCCAGCACCACGCGCATGGGCTGATAGCTGTCAAAGTCATTGGGGAGCTTCTGGTGTTTTTTGGGTAAATCTGCTACCCGAACAGTTAAGCGACAATCGTCTTGCAGCACTGTTTCTATGCCAGTCAATATAGCCTGGCTACGTGCGCGCCAATATTGTACATCGCTGCGTGCCTGTTTGCCGGTTATCCAGTAACTTTCTCCGCTTTTCATGGCAGTTCGCCCATCCAGGGATTGTGCCATTTTTAGTCTGACAAATGGCAGGCCTGTTTTCATTCTGTGAAAGAAGCCTTGATTCAATTCTTCACCTTTTGGTGACTTTGTGCCAAGTTTTACTTTTATACCCGCAGCTTTTAGTTTGGCTATACCTTTACCTGCCACCAGTGGATTTGGATCCAGATTACAGATAAAAACTTTTTTAATGCCTGCATTAATCAAGGCATCAGCACAGGGAGGGTTTTTACCATGGTGACTACAGGGCTCCAGTGTTACAAAGGCGATGGCTCCTTCTGCAAAATCATCGGCATTTTCAATGGCAAAGACCTCAGCATGTGGTTCACCAACCCTTTTATGATAACCAGTGCCAACCACATGACCTCTACTGACCAAAACACAACCAACTCTCGGGTTTGCCGTGGTGGTAAATATGCCTTTTTTAGCCAGTTTTAAAGCTAAGTTCATGTAATAGGATTTATGATTCATTTATAATACTCGTATTTAAAATCTGGTCATTAAAGTATGAACTCAGAAAATTATATTTCCATTATTAATAACGCTCTTGAAGAAGACATTAAAACAGGTGATTTAACCAGTCAATCGATTTTCACCCCTGCAGATATTTGTACAGCGCAACTTATTGCCAAGCAAGATGGCATTATAGCTGGATTAGCTGTTTTTAAAAAAACATTTGAACTGGTAGATAAAAATATTCGCATTATTCTGCATTATCAAGATGGACAAAGTTGTCATAATCAGGCTGTTGTTGCGGAAATATCTGGAACAGTGTTAGCAGTATTAAGTGCTGAGAGAGTGGCATTAAACCTGTTGCAACGCATGAGTGGCATTGCGACATTAACTAACCAGTTTGTAAAATTATGTGCCAATCGCTGCCAAGTGCTTGATACCAGAAAAACAGCACCCAATTTAAGGGTGTTAGATAAATGGGCTGTCAAATTAGGTGGCGGTGTTAATCATCGGATTGGTTTATATGATATGGCCTTGATTAAGGAAAATCACATCAAGGCAGCTGGAGGCATAAGTCATGCTGTTAATAAAGTCATTGCTCATGACCATCACAATCATCCAATTGAAGTGGAAGTTACTGACCTTGATGAATTAGCCCAGGCACTTTTATGTGATATTGACCGTATCATGTTAGATAACATGGATAATGAAACCATGCGTGAAGCGGTTGCAATGACGGCGAAAAAAATTGATTTGGAAGCCTCGGGTAATGTCAGTTTGGATAGCATAGAAGAAATTTCTAAAACTGGAGTTGACTATATTTCCATAGGTGCACTAACCCACTCTGTACGTGCTATGGACTTTAGTCTATTAATAAAATAATCTTTAAATAAAGAGAGCAATATGAGTTTTGATTCAATACTACACAAATTAACGACTATTTTATCTGAGCAGTATTCAGAAGCCGAGTTGATTTTAAAAGCTGAAATGGCAGTTAAAATTAATAAACTTAAAAAACAGCGCAATGCAGTTATTCTTGGGCACAATTATATGGAGCCAGCTTTGTTTCATAGTGTGCCTGACTTTACGGGTGATTCATTGGCTTTGTCTCGTAATGCCGCAGAGACTGAAAAGGATGTTATTGTCTTTTGTGGAGTAGAATTTATGGCTGAAACGGCCAAGATTCTTAGTCCTGAAAAGACGGTACTGGTTCCTTCAAATAATGCAGGCTGTTCACTAGCATCATCCATTACTGCTGCAGATGTGCGCAAACTTAAAGCGCAGTTTCCTGGTGTTCCTGTGGTCACTTATATCAATACTTATGCCGATGTAAAAGCAGAAACCGATATCTGTTGCACCTCTGGTAATGCCAAAGAGGTGGTTGAGTCATTAAAAGGGGATGCTGTTATTTTCTTGCCAGATGAATATTTAGCTGGTAATGTTGCTAAAGAAACAGGCAAGCACGTTATATTCCCCAGTAAAAATAAAATAAATAACAATGATCTGGATGTACAAATGATCGGCTGGCATGGCAAGTGCGAGGTTCATGATCAATTTACCCTTGAAGATATAGAAAATGTACGTGCCACTCACCCTGATGTTTTTGTGTTGGCGCATCCTGAGTGCAAACCCGAGGTTGTGGATGCGGCAGATTTTTCGGGTAGTACCACCGAAATCATTAAATATATCCAGCATAATAATTTACAAAAATATCTCTTACTCACTGAGTGTGCCATGGGTGATAATATCCAGGCAGAAAATCCAAATCGTGAAATGCTGCGTATGTGTGCGGTACGTTGCCCTTATATGAATCAGATTCAGTTAAAAGATACTTATGATGCTTTAAAGTTTAATCAATATGAGATCATTATTCCTGAAGAAATTCGCCTTAGGGCTTATAAAGCGGTAGAACGGATGTTGCAGATTGGATGATTTATCAGTTATTGTCATTCTAAGTGTAAGATGGGCCCCGCCCATCATTTGAAATCATACAAAAACCTGGTGGGCAAGGCTCATCTTACCTAGGATTAGCAAAAGTGAAAAAAGAACTTATTCAAACAAAGGTCTTGATAATTGGTAGTGGCATAGCTGGTTTGTCAGCAGCTATTGAATTAGCAGAGAACAATATTGCCTCTGTGGTGATTACCCGTAGTGCAGATATTAATGACAGCAACACACGCCGAGCACAAGGCGGCATCATTTATAAAGGAGAAAATGACTCGCAACAGTTGTTAGTTAAAGACATTGAGGCCGCAGGGGCAGGGTTGTGCCATCATGAAGCTGTTGATTTATTGGCACGCAAGGGTGCTAAATACCTTCAGTATTTATTATTAGATAAGCTCAAGGTGGTCTTTGATAGAAATGATAAGCAGTTGGCAACCTGTAAAGAAGCCGCCCACTCTGTTGATCGAATTGTACATGCCAAAGATGCAACTGGTACAGTCATACAGCAGGCATTAAGCAATGCAGCCATCAATAATCCATTGATTACTGTTATTGCCAATCACACTGCAATCGATTTAATCACTCCCGACCACCACAGTACTGATAAACTGACTGTTTACCAGCGCAAGACTTGTGTTGGGGCTTACGTGCTGGACAATGAAAGCAATAAAGTCAAAAGAATCATTGCTGAGCACACGATCATTGCCAGTGGTGGTTTAGGGCAAATATTTCTGCATACATCTAATCCAAAAGGATCTAGAGGCGATGGTCTTGCTATGGCAAATCGGGCAGGAGCCAGGATTATCAATGCTGAGTTTGTACAGTTCCATCCGACTACTTTTTATAAAAAAGGAGCGGATAATTTTTTGATTTCTGAAGCTGTTCGTGGAGCAGGGGCCCAGCTGGTTGATGATAAAGGGATACCATTTATGCATAAATATGCGGCAGAATGGTTAGATTTAGCTCCCAGAGATGTGGTTTCACGCAGTATTTTTACCGAAATGACTCTAAATGACGGGCCATGTGTGTATTTGGATATCAAATCGCAATTACCCGCAGATGAAATCATTGAGCGCTTTCCAACTATTTATCAGTATTGTTTAAAATTTGATGTGGATATCACTAAACAGTTAATCCCCGTAACACCTGCTGCCCATTATTCCTGTGGTGGAATTTGGGTTGACAGGGTTGGCAAAACCGATATTGAGCAACTTTATGCCATTGGTGAAGTTGCCTGTACTGGTTTACATGGTGCAAATAGGCTGGCTAGCACTTCATTATTAGAAGGATTAGTGTGGGGTATTGAATCAGCCCGTCACATTGTACAAACGCAGTCTTCAGTTAAATCTATTGATGCACAAACCATTCCCTGCTGGCACTCAAAACCAGATAGTCAGGCTGATGAGGTGCTCATTCAACATGATATTCAAAGAATCCAGTCCATTATGTGGAACTATGTTGGTGTCAGTCGTTCACCTGAACGATTAATCCGTGCCTTACGGGAACTACGCAATTTAGAAACTGATATTGAGCAATTTTACCGCAATAATAAAGTCTCGGATCTGCTTATCGGATTGAGAAATACGGTAAGGACTTCAATAATAATTACCCTGGCGGCATGGTCGAATAAAAACAGTGTTGGTTGTCATTATCGGGAAGATGGTTAAAACATGATATTACTTCATTCTTGGTAAAGTTACGCCTTGCTGACCTTGGTATTTACCTTTTTTATCTTTGTAGGA
>JAESTH010000299.1 GCA_016763695.1 Alcanivoracaceae bacterium | reverse complement strand
TTAAATGGTACCGAGGGCGAGAATCGAACTCGCACTTCCGAAGAAACCGGATTTTGAATCCGGCGCGTCTACCAGTTCCGCCACCCCGGCACATTTGAGGTCAACAAGTATAAAGATTAATAAATATTGTTCAAGCTAATTTCACTAAAAATTAAAATTTTTCTTAAACCAGCTTTGGAAATCTAATATTTTATCTGGGTTAAGGCAACAGATCTACTGCAACCCTAAAACCTAGTCGGGCATCGGTAAAGGGAGCTCTGGCTCTGAATCTGTGACTGGAAGTAAATTCATTTTTTGCGCTGCTCCAGCTTCCGCCTCTTATGACGTGATCTTCACAACCAGGATTTGTCCAGGAAGTACCATCTAACGGTGCGCGTACGTATGAATCATGCCAGCAATCCATGACCCACTCCATGACATTGCCAGCAGTATCATTAAGTTTGAAGGGGTTGTTGATAAAACTGCCAGTTGGTGCAGGGCCCCAGTATTTGTCATTGTATTTGTCAAAGCCATTTTTCCATCTGATTCGGGAGCTTTTTTTGGATTTATCTAGTTTTCCTGTTAAATTTTCTATTACTTGCAGAGGTGTTGAGTCGCCCCGAGGATAAATGCTTTTTGAGCCTGCTCTTAATATGTACTCAAACTCTGACTCGGTGATCAATCGATAGTTTTTGCCTGTTAGTTCGCTTAACCATTGAGTGTAGGCAATGGCATCATTCCATGAGACATGAATAACTGGGATATTGCCTTTTGCTTTTTTACCTAAGTAATCTTTTTGCCAGTTGATCCTGTTTTTATTTTTTAAACGGCCTGTTCTTATATCATAAATTTTTGAGGTATTGTTTTTTTCTGCATCCGTTTTATAGTTAGTGTTTTGTATAAATAATCTAAAGTCTGCGACAGATATTTCATTTTGGCTAGCGGCAAATCCATAATTGATATTGACAGTATGCGGTGGTTTTTCGTGTTTGGGTCCATTACGGGAACCCATGACGTAGCTTCCTGTTGGTATGACCACCATGTTGGGTAGTTTTATGCTTGTTGGGTTTTGATGAGAAAATATTTGTAATGGCTGATATTTGCCAAAAGTGGTAATTCTGTCTAATTCACTTTGATAATCATCCAGTTGAGATCGTTGTAAACCGATTTCAGCTAATTGATTTAACATTCTTTGTGCTCTTGATATGTTAATACGATCAATAGCGATTGCCAATTGTTGCTCTAACCACAGGTATCTCTGTTGTCTTAATTGGCTGATTTTGTTTTGTGTCTGTGCCACTATAAAAGAGTTGGGGTCCAGTAATTGGGCTTGTTCAATTTGACTTTGTGCAAAAATAAAATCTGTTTCTTCAGCTGCCCGCAAGGCTCGGTCAATTAGTATGTCATTAACTTTTGTTACTAATAACTGTGTTTTACTGTTGTTGAAATCTATGTCCAGACATTGTTTGGCTGTATGCCATGCATCTTGAGAATCTTCTCTGACTATTAAGTTATTGAATATTTGTTCTGTGCCTTTAGCATAAAGCTTGTTAATGGTTTTTATGGTGACCAGTTTTTTTCTGAGTTCCTTAATGTTTGAATTGTTTTTGCTTAATGTTTTTGTTCTGGCAATAATAGAAATCAACTGTTTCTCATCGTTTGCCTGAATGGCAATTTGTGTCTGGCTACTTAATTGTTGATTGATTGCTTCTGTTAACTCAATAATATGTAGATTGTCGCTATCTAATGACTTTAAATTAATCAGGTAGAATAAGGCATTGTCATTTTCTGGTTGAAAATATCTTTGTTGTTGTATTGCCAGTTGAATTGAGCTCACTAACTCATCACTTGTTAAGGCTTCCAACTCTGCCAGATCAAATGTCCATGCTGGGATGTCCAGTATGTTTTCCAATATAGGAAAATTTGTGCTGGGGTCAAAAGTGTTGGTTTGTTCATTTGGCAATAAATCAATGCCAATATTTTTCTCTATTTGAGAATATTGTGTAGCATCTCCAATGGCGATGGGATTTTTCATAAGGTAAAGAAACCCGACGAGCAGTATACCTATAATAAAAACTAAAATTTCTTTACTTGTCATATATTTAAGATGTTTTCATATGGTTAATCTTTGACCTATTTATTGCAATTGTTTTTTAAGGTGTTACAGATTCGACCATCTACTTTAGGATTGATTCCATCTGTTGTATTTTGGATGCTATTGATAACCAGTTGTTTAAGGTTTGATCCATTTTTATTACAGGTCTTAATCATGGCTTCATTAATCATGCTATAGCCATCATGATCGGTTTTCGCATCGATTAAATATTGTGGCACTATAGCGGTGATTTTTTCCTCATCTGTAATTATCTGATCGCTTTTGCTCCATCGAAGCTGGCTAAACTTTTGTTGCTCAGGGTTATGTGTGTATTTAATTCCTGAGATGAGTAACCAGTGACCATTGGCCGTCCACATGTCAATGTTATGGGCGAGCATTTTTTTCAATATTTTGCCATTGATTGTTATCAACTTTAAATCAGATGGATAGGGGAATAAACCTTCTATGTGTTTTCTGGTGATATTACTGCCTGCTGCAATATTGTGATTGAGTCGGATTGAACCCGAATTAATAAGGGCAATATCTGCCTGGCATAATCTAAACTCATGGCGCGCTGTGTCGGCAATAAAATTACCCATATTGGTCTCATATCTACGGATTTCACTTTCTTCTGCAACCAGTTCAACTAATGTTTTTCCATAGGCAAAGTCCAGACAATTTTCACCAAGTTTTATTTTTTGGCAATATTTGACACTGGTACTTTGTAGCCAGTTTTCTATGACCTGTTGAGTTTGGGGATCTTTTTCGGTTTTTTTATCCAGTTCTTCAAATGAGGGTAAGATGTAGATGTTTTTTTTGCTATCAATAGATACTTTGATAACTGCTGCTGAGGCTGCATCAGCATCAGCTTTGACTATCCAGTTTTGCTGGACTTGTTCAAGTTGACGATAATGTTCATGACCGCCGATGATTAAATCAGGACGATATGGTAAATCAAGATTTAAGATATGTCTGTCATCACTGATTTGTTGATGTGTAAGGGCAATGACCACTTCAGCACCTTTTGATTTTAAAAATGGCACGAAATGTTTGGTTACTTCAATTGGGTCATCAAAGCTTGCAATATATTGAGGTTGGGTCATGGCTGTAGTTAGGCTAAATAAACCAACTTTAATGCCAGCTATATCTTTAATCATCCATTTCTGTAATTTATTAGAATGAATGATTCCATATTCTTCATGCTGTAACCAGTTAATGTTTGAGTCCATCCAGGTGAATTCTGACTCATCAATTCTTTGTTGCATTCTGGGTAAATATTTTATTTTGGATTTGTCAAACTCATGATTGCCAAAGGTAACAATCATGTCTTCATCGAAGCCACTATTTATGCCATTGAGTTGATTCATTATATCAATCATGGCTGCTCCCTGGTTGACCCTGCTGCTGAATGATGGTTGTAGGAAATCACCTGCATGCAGTAGTAATACTTTGTGACCAACATCCAATAATCGCTGTCTCAATGTTTTTACTCTGGCTAAGCCTCCAATTTGACCATTATCTAAGCCTTCTGCCCTATAGACATCATTGATGGCTAATATGTAGAATGACTTCTGTGATTGGGTGTTTTTTTTATGGCATGAAGTAAGTAGTATTGATAATAGTATTACAACAAGGATAAAAAAAGAAGGGTGTTTTTCTCTAATGCCAGCTTTCATAATGGTACAAAAATATAATATATGTTTTAATAGGCAAATGATAACAGATTACCAGTGGATTGACGATAATTCAGATTTAGAACAGCTAATTTTGTCTATAAATAAATCAGATGAGGTGGCATTTGACAGTGAGTTTGAGCGGGTTAATACTTTTTATCCTAAGCCTGCTTTATTTCAGTTGAAAATTAATGAGGAATACTATTTGATTGATATGAAAGAGATTTCTAATCTTCATGTGTTTACCCAATTACTGGATAACATTATTCTCCATTCTGGTTCTGAAGATTTGGAAATTTTATATAATTTAAATCAGCAGCTGCCCAGTCGTATATTTGACACTCAAATTGCCGCATCATTATGTGGTTATGGTTTACATTTTTCTTACCAAAATATTGTCAAAGAAATGTTGGGTATAGAATTATCAAAAGCACATAGCCGTTCCGACTGGATGCAAAGACCTCTGAGTGAAGCACAGATTGAATATGCCATTGAGGATGTTGTTTATCTTCCTGAGTTGAAACACAGGTTGGTTGAGAAGTTAAAAGAGCAGGGGCGGGAGTCCTGGTATCAATTGCTTATTAAACAAAGGAAAGAAGCGATATTGAGCTCTAATCATGTGCAAAAGACCTTTATTAAAATTAATAAATCTAAAAGATTGGACAATGCTCAAC
>JAESTH010000298.1 GCA_016763695.1 Alcanivoracaceae bacterium | reverse complement strand
ATCTATTTTTGCTTCTTGGCATATCGGTAGTAAAAACAATATTGCCACCTGATGTGTAAATGGGGGTTATGTTATTGTAATTGACAGGTTGATTGGCAATTTTTGTAATGCTAATATTTTGACCTTGCCCAAACCCGGTTATTTCATACATTTGCCAAAAATATTCATTTTGTTCAAACACCTGAGGGGCACCAATTACCATACTGAATAGCGCTTTGTTTCCATCCCAATGAATACTTGGGTCACGAACGGCAATGGCGTCATCACTTTGAAAACCAGTGTTGCCAAATCCTGCTTCTCGGGTTAAATTTCGCAGTGAACCATCTGTGTAACGAATATAGAGGTCACCGCCACGCCCGGCACTGGCTATTCGGCCCGAATGATTGGCAAAGGTTGAGCCAATCGTGGCAAAATCTGCACTAATTGGAAATTGTGTCACAAACATGATGGGATTATCTCCTATACCACCAGCCATAGTTTGTAGACTGATCAATAGGGTTACAACTTTGAAGATAGATTTTTTTTTCATCACAAAACTCATGTTATTAATATATGGAGGGTTATATTAACCCTATTAGCAACCTTTTAACGTACCTGTAATATATTTAATATCTCTCGATAATAACCGTTAGTTAAAGTGTTTAATGTTAAATATGTCACAGTTTAAAAAGGTGTTAGAAATTGAGGCATATTCATAACAGTATTATTCTAAACCTGATATAAATATAATGTCATTATCATAGGTTTCATCGGCACCTGCATCATACCTGGCATTAGGATTACTGCCTTGATTAACGACTGTTGGATCATCCCAACCCCTAAAATCAGTATCAATGTCCAATGGCCCATTACCTGAATCATTGCATAGATCAACAGCAGGTGAAATAGCTGCATTTAGATGATAGTTACCATTGTTTCTATCAACAAACTGGGGGTTTCCTATGAACAGTTGTGTGCCAGTAATTGAATCGATTTCGTGTGCCAGAATACAGTCAAGATTTGCCGTACCAAAACTTAGATTCAGTACATCTCCTGAATCAGAATCATCTACAATAGATTTATTCAGTGTTAATATGCTATTCCCTATACCTGATATTCCAAACACTGATGCTTGGGCATGATTATCAGCAAAAGTACTATAGTTTATGAGATATTGCGCACCGTCAAATGCTCTAACAACGTGTTGGTCAGAAAAACCACCAAGACCATCGTTACCATTATTATTAAAAAGACTGCTAACAATAATCGATACAGCAGAATTACCTACAGAATAAATGGCGGTTCCCAGATCGGCACGATTATTTTCTAAATAAGTTTTAAGTACCTCGATTTGACTGTTGTTGTTATTAATTGCCCCTCCAAGACCTGAAGAAATGGCAAGATTTGATTCAATAAGATTACATTTATCATCGATGTGGCTATTCCAACAGTTTTTAGCCACTCTATCAATCATTAACGCAGCCCCTTCATGTACGCTTATGGCTCCACCACTAGCAGCCCTATTGTCGTCTAGCCAAATTTGTGACATTGACACAAAGGTAGAAGAACCCGTAATATATACGGCACCTCCATTACCCTGACCTGATGAGTCAGAATCAGCTTGGTTTGCATTAAATCGAACGGGACGAATATTATCCCCTAAACAGGTACCAGCACTACAGACCTCTCGACCAATTAAAAAAGCACGTGCTCCATCACCCACATAAAGGCCACCACCATCACTCTTGGCCATATTTTGTACCATACCAGCTGAGTACATTGAAAAATTACAGCCTGAAATAATATAGGCTCCTCCTCCTTTACCATTTGCACCCAAAACCTGATTAAAAACTATACCACTATCTGCGCCTATAATTATAGAGGCATCGCTGCCTTCACAATAAATGCCACCGCCTACATTGTTAGCCGTATTACTATCAATTATGCTATCGATCATAACAATATCTGTATCGGTTGTTGTCCCTCCAATTATGGCTAACCCGCTACCAGTATTATTGTTGATGTCTACACTGTTCAATAATATCTGCACATTGGCATCAAAAGCATTAAGACCTCCACCCGTTTGTAAGCCTGTTCCAATGCCATTTTGCAATTTTAGGTTTTCTAATAGGATAGTGTTTCTTTGTGAACTACCTGTTATTCTAATAACGGGTAAAGCAACATTGCTGCCATCAATAGTAACGCGTGTATTGTCAGGCGTACCAGATTGTCCAGAAATAGTACAATTATCATAGCCCCCCACCAATGATAAATTTAAATTATCAATAATTAAATTTTCTACGTATGTTTTATTGGTGGCTATGCGAATCTCAATATTACTCAATGGGCTTTGGGCAAAATCATCTATCGCATCTTGTATATTACTATAATTACATTGGTTATCAGCACCAACAGTTAAAAAGTCAATGCCCATATTTTCATATGAATAGTTTTTTAATGTATGTAACAACTCAATATTTTTTGATATTTGCGCTTCTGTTTCTCTATCTATTATTTCTTTTGTGTCTGCTTGACATATGAATACAACAACTATTAATAATGTAAAAGTGTATTTCATTAATTTCCTCTTATATTTCTTCAAAGTAAGTTTATATTAGCTATTTACTACATTTCAAACATGAAGATTTAATAATAATTATGTAATGATTGTCTATTTTTTCATGCGGATCAATAACTCTGATTTATTCAAAATCATTTTTAAAGATAATGTCGTTGCCTAATGTTTCGTCTGCACCGATATCATAAGGGCCATTAATATTAGTCACACTTATATTTTCAGCACCTCGGTCTTCAAAATCGATGTCTTTGAATTGAATAGTACCTTGGCTGCTATCACAAACGTCAATGGCCAAAGAGTTTGAACTCAAGTGATAATCACGATTATTTCTATCTATGAAATCAGGGTCATTTAAAAACACATTGCTACCAGTAAATGAAGCCGTTTCATGAGCCATAACACAGTCAATGATGAGTGTGCCAGGATTAACATCGATTACCACTCCAGTTGGATCATGAATTATTGTTGAAAATAGTTTTAATTCAGAATTTGAAGAAATGCCAAACACTGCGGTATTATCAACGGTGTTATCGGCAAAAGTACTGTGAATGACCTCTACTTTTGCAGCGACTGCTGCTCTGATTACATAAGCGCTATTTACACTTGAAGAATGTTCATTATGATTAAATACACTGCCTTCAATTCTATTGCTAGAAAGTGCACCAAAGGCATAGAGTGCAGAACCTGCAATGCCTTTATTATCCTCAAAGTAGGCTGATGAAATATTGACCATACCCTGATCATTTTGAATAGCACCACCTGTTGTAAAAGATCGATTGTTATGAAAATAATTACACTTTACTGTATCCCAGCATTCTTGAGACAATCTTGCTACACTCAAAGACGCTCTATCATTAACGTAAATCCCTGCACCATTTGGACTTAGGTTGCTTTCAATTAACCCTGCATAAATCTCAGTTGTTGTACCCAAACCAGTGAGGTAAATGCCTCCACCTCTTTCACTTCCGCTAGAATCAGAGTCAGATCTATTGTTATTAATATTTACTGGGTTAATATTATCACCAACACATGCGCCAAATGGCAAACATAATTCATGTCCATAGAGTACTACTTTAGCACCGAGCTCTGCGTATATTCCACCTCCTTGTTCGGTTGCATTATTTCTCTGTATGCCTTCTGTCGAAATAATATTGCTGGTATCTGTTGTCCCAGAAAACATATTAAACTGGCAACCATTAGTTAAAAATACGCCACCTCCTTTGCCATTTGCTGTATTAGACTTAATACCACTGCTTCCAGTTAGAATAATAGATGCTTCATCCCCGCTGCAATATATCCCGCCACCATTGGCGGCCAAATTTGCATTAATAATGGAGTCATGTAAAGTAAAATCAGCATTACTGTTACTGTTAAATATGCCGCCACCTGCAAATCCTGTTTCAAGGGTGTTTTGTTGTATTATGACGTTATCTAATAATACTTCAGCATTAACATCAATTGCCGATATTGGGCTATCTTTAGCTCCAGTTAAAATAAGGTTTTCCAGTACAATGGTATTTCTCAGGGTATTCCCCTGTATATTTATAATTGATTGTACAAGACCCGCTGTACCAATTATCGAGGTTTTAGTGTTTGATACGTTATCACCTAAAGCATCATTACAAGTGGCATAGCCTCCACGTAGTTTGAGGTTTATCTCATGAATCGAGATACTTTTATCGTAGCTACCTGTATTGGCAAGTCTGATTTCTTCAATGCCTGTTCCTATAGCCTGCTGAATACTTTCAGTTGTTGTATTAAAATCACAATTTACATCATTACCAACTGTCAGGAAATTTCGAGGATAGGCTTCATCAGCACCAAGATCATATACCCCTAAAAAATTACTAAGACCAGCATTATCAAAGCCTTGATTTGATAATCAATGTCCTCAACAACACCAGCCAGAAAGTCACAATAGTCTATTGCGGGTGAAATAGTACTATCAAGATGATAGTTTCTATTTGCACGGTCTATAAATTCTGGATCATCAACACTATTGCTACTACCACCAAGCGATGCAACTTCATGTCCCATTACACAACTGCTAGAGAGATTGCCTGCAAATGAATTAACGATATTTAACCCTCCAGAATCATGAACAATAGATGATCTAAGGCTAAATGCAGTTGTTGCACCTGATAAGTGAAAGACTTCATCCTGATAGTTATTATCTGCAAATGTGCTATATTTTATTTGCATATCAGCACTGTCAATAACGGCTATAATATTGTTATCTACAAAGCCTCCAATTCCATTGTTACCATTGTTATTAAACACTGAACTATAAATTTCAGTCATTGCAGAACCAGAGGTCGTTATTACTACACCATTATTGGCTCTATTATCTTCGAAATAGGCATGTTCTATTACTACTTTACTGTTACTACTATTATAGATAACACCACCACTGATTGCTGAGTTTGCATTAAACAAATTGCAACGATCGACATTCCAGCATCGTACAGCCAAATTGCTCTTGCGCGGATGACTTACCGTTAATTGCGCACTATCAAATAGGGCAATGGCACCACCTATGCCACTGTTGTTGGTATTCTCATACATGTGACCTGCAATAATAGTAATATCTGTATCAAAACCAGTTGCATACAATCCACCACCACTTTCAAAACCAGAAGAATCTGTATCTGCCTGATTGGCATAAACCGATGCAGGGTTATCTTCATTACCAAAACATTCATTATTAAAATCACATAGCATACCGCCATAGAGTAAAACATTCCCACCATTAATAGCATATACGCCACCACCATCATCATTGGCACTGTTATTAAATATGCCTTTTCCGGCATTGATAACTGATGAACCTGAGAATGAAGATAATAAACAGTCATTGCCAATAAATGCGCCTCCCCCTGTATTCCCTGATATATTTGAATACAGATTACTGCTTTCAGAAATAATAATGGTTGCTACTTTAAAGCCCGCAGTAAAATTATTGCAATAAATACCGCCACCCGGGCCATTGGTTTGATTTTGAAATATGTCTGTATTACGCAATATCACCCTGCTATTGCTACTAACCACGGACAGGCCGCCACCTGTAGCCATATTTTGTCCCTGTGTTAACCAGACATTTTCTATTATTGAATCAGAGTCAGTTAATTCGAGACGTATGCCACCACCAGAACTTCCGCCCTGACCATCTCCCCCTATGATTTTTAAGTTTTCAAAAGAAGTGGTGATACCTGGTGGTAATCCTGTAATAAAAAAGATCGATCCACCTTGGCCAGTGGTACGAGTCACCTCTGTCCAGTTATCTATTAAATCTGACTGGTTATTGTTATCTGCCTGAGTACAGTCTGCAAAACCACCTCTTATTGTTAAGCTCACATTCGGGTTGCTTATTAATACATTTTCTTCATAAACAGTATTTGAAGCAATCCTAATTTCACTGGCACCACTGTCGATGGCATTTTGTATTTTGTTAGCACCAACTCTAAAATCACAGTTGCTGTCATCCCCCACCGTAACGAAACCTCCCATCTTATTGTGTTTAACTAACTGTTGGCTGCGAGATAGCTCCAAGGCTGCACTTATTCGACTTTCAGTATCATGGTTTAGCCCCCACAATGACTGAGCATAACTCAACGGTGTTAACCATAATAGTAATAATAGTTTTTTCATATTAGCTCCTGCTTTATTCAATTTAAGTTCGAAATTTTAATCAATCAGCAATATCCAAACATGAAGATTACCTAATGACCTCATAATAATTGTCTATTCATCTTAGCGAATGCTCTTTAGTGCTCAACACATCAAGCTTTTTGACAATAGATTATTCTTTCTCGATCAAGCACTATTTATGGCTTTACTTCCAAAATTAAATTAAACGGTGTTTCAGTGGCTTTTTCACAATGACTGAATCCACCTGCCTGAATGATTTCTGTTAATTTTTTCATTCCTGCTTGCGCACCTAAAGATAAGCCTACTTCTTGATTCAATGAGCATGGAATACACAATTGAGTTGAAAAAGCATAAAAAGCTCGGCCAACAGGATTGAAATTATCTTTTATTGAATCATTGGCAAATGGCTCTACAATCATGCAAGATCCATCCTTTTTTAAGGCTGCTTTGGTATGCGCACAAGCAGCAATTGGGTCACCCATATCATGCAAGCAGTCAAAGAATGTTATGAAGTCAAAATCCTTATCTGTAAACTCTTTGGCTGTAGCTACCTTAAACTCAATATTTTTTATCCCTGCCTTTTTTGCCCGAATCTGTGCTTTTTCTATCGACTCTTTATGAAAATCTATGCCAATAAAATGTGAGGCGGGAAAGGCTTTAGCCATAATGATGGTTGAAGCAGCATGGCCACAGCCAATATCTGCCACTTTAGCACCATTTTTTAATTTTTCAGTCACGCCATCAAGTGCCGGAATCCAATTGGAAACCAAGTTATCTTCATAAGATGGACTAAAGAACTTTTCCGTCCCACAAAATAAGCAGGTATGATGATCTCCCCAGGAAATACCTTCACCAGTTTTAAACGCTTCAAGCATTTTGGGTTCATCATGATACAATGAAGTAATGGCATAAAATGCACCCGTCATAAAAGTAGGACTGGTATGATCGCCAAAAACGGCGACTTGCTCAGGCGTCATAAAAAACCGATTATTTTCATCATCATACTCAACTTATCCAGATGCCGCTTGTGCAGCCAACCACTCAGCAACATAACGTTCTGTAGTATTGGTTTTTGCAGCCAATTCATTAGGTGTTAGTGGCTTTGATTTGCCCAATGTTTTATATAGCCCAAGTTTATCGCCAATGGTGATTAAGGGACCGTTGGCAGCAGCACCCATTTCTAACACGACCTGACCTAATAAATCATTTAATTTATCTTCATTAATACTCATGGTTTCTTTCTCTTTATTTTGTTAATAAGCGACAGGAAGAATAACAATTAAGGTGATTTTAAACATGAATGTTATATAATGATTATGTAGTGATTTTATAAATGAGGCCTATACATAAGGGAATGTAGCCCATATTGGTTATTTTTTATATGATTTTTTAAAAGTTGACGTTAGTGTCTATTAAATTTTTGAATGATAAATAAATGATTCGTCAGAGATTTTTTTATAACTCAGGGACAGTGGGAAAAATCGCCAATTCAGACAAAAAATCCCTCTAACCCTAATCTCTCTTTTTATGTGTTTTAGAAAAACTTGCTTCTAAAAGCATCATGCCTGTGTTTGGCTTTTTTCAGGATTTGAATAAATTGCGGATCACTTTGAACAAAAATAAACGATGAATTTTGAGAAATATGTGGATAGTTAAAATAGCCAGAATTGATGGCTTTTTCCAACAAATCTAGACATTGTTCTTTCTTATTTAAAAGTGCATAAAAATCTGCAGCATAATAAATATTCTCTGCATCTTCAATATTGGTGTCTATAATTTTTGCTAATATATCTAGGGCTTTACTGGTGTTATTATCCATAAATGCCAGATAAAACTGTGATATCAAACCCCATATACCATTGACATCAATTTCAAGAACTTTATTGAAGTGACTCCTAGCCAAATCATATTTTTCTTGCTCAAAAGCGATAATTCCACTGTAACCAAGGCCATAATCTCCCTTATCTAAATAGACCTTTTGTAACGCCTGCTTATATTTTCCTGCACTCAAGTAAGTAGAGATGATTGATCTGAATCGGGTGTTACCAGGACTGATGGTTAAGGCTATTTCCATTTCTTCTATCGCTTCATCAAGCATGCCCGCATAACGATAAATATAACCCAAAGCAAAATGGGAGTCTGCACTGTTTGGATTAATCTTTAGTGTTTTTCTGGTAATTACCAGCGCATCTTCCAGGCGATTGGTTTCTGTATAAAATGCTGATAAATTATTTAATGCTTCGGGCAGTTCAGGATTAATTCCAAGGGCTTTTTTATAATACCACTCTGTATCCAAAGAACCCGCTGGCACGACTCTGCCATGTTGCTCCATTAGCCTTTTATGATTGCCAAGATGCGCATAACTTGGAGCATAATTGGGATCCAGCTGAATTGATTTTTCTAGCATTTCAACCGCCAACTTATGACCCTCATTTGAAAACGGATAAGAAATACCACGCAAATAATATTCATAAGCCAAAGCACTATTGGGTATATCGCGGTTTTTTCGATTAATGTTTTTTGTGGTAAAACTGGCATTGAGTCCTTTTGCCACCTGAGATGCGACTAAATCCTGTAAAGTAAAAGTATCCAAATAGTCCACTTCAATGGATTTACGCCAAAGTATTTCATTGGATGTAATATCTATCAATTCAACATTTAATCGAATAACATTGTTTTCCTTTAAATAATTGCCATTAAGTACATAATCAACCTTTAATTCTTGCCCTACCTGAATGGGGTCAAACATTTGATTGGTGTATTTTCTGACAGAACCTGCAGGACGTATGGTGAATTTATCCAGATAATCCAGATTGCCAATTATTTGATTTGCCAATGCGAAGCTCAGATAGTCAGAATCTGAGTCAGGCTTAGTATTAGTAAAAGGCAAAACAGCAATCAGTTGTTGGGTTGATTTGTGGCTGACAGGAATCGGCTCATCAATGGAGTCTGTTGTTTGGTCTCCTAACCAATCTTTAATGTTTTGGTTAACTTCATTTGGATATGGTACTCCATCTTCAACGCCAACATACAACAAGCACATGTCTTGTCTTTGGGTGAAGACACTGCTATATTTGTTCAGCCAAAATGTCAGATGCTGCTGCAATTCTCTGGTTCCCTTGATTTGCGAATAAATTTTTGGGTGACTGTTTAATTGTTCAATAATTTTTACATTATTTTGATATAAGCCTGTATCAGTCATTGCCCTGATTTGATCAAAGACAAATTTTTCCTGTTCATTTAATTCCTCAAAATAAAAAGCAAAATATTTTTCAAATTGCATTTTCCGTTTTTTGCCCAGTCTTTCTTCAATCATTGCAACCAATTCATTTCTTCTGCCCGCTTGAGCAATAAAAGTAGCATAGGAGACTTTCTGATAATCGGCTATTGCGCGAACAGTTTTTATTAATTCATTGTTTTGATAATGTTTTATCGAAAAAAATAATAGTAACAGGACAATTAAAATAATTGAAATCTTTGAGTTAAATTTCCTTGGCTTAAACGTGCTTTTATCAGCCTTTGCAATAAATTGATAACCTCTTGAATGAATGGTTTTAATCACTTGCTGTTTTAAACCATCATCACCCAATACTTTTCGAGCGGACTTAATGTGATTGTTAATAGACGTATCAGAAACAACTCTTCCTTGCCAAACATTGTCCAAAATCTCATCACGACTGACAATTTTGTCTTTGTTCTCAATTAAAAAAACAATTAAGTTAAATACCAGGGGTTCCACAGGTATTTCTTTGCTATCAAATAACAAACAATAGTTGTCTGTATTTAATTCAAATTTATTAAATTTATAGATCACTCCTTAAACAGCCTATTCATATTGGGTATTTATGACAGTGTACTTAAAGTATTCCATAAAGTCATATATTTAGCTGGATTATCGAAAGATTATATAATCCCTATCGAATCTTCATGTTTGATTTTGTTGCCACTGTAAAATAATCGTTATTCAATACAAAGTAATAGAGGAATATAATGCCAACACCCTTTCAAATATTAATCGACCCCATTTCATTAGGGATTATCGCTATTTATTTTGCCTTGATTACCTTGGAAACACTCTTTCCTGGTCGTGAATTACCCACAGTAAATGGTTGGAAATTTAAGGCATTAATCAGTTTTATTATCTACTTTTACCTGGCAACTTACCTGCCACTTATTTGGGATAAGTACCTGTTCAAATATCAACTCATGGATTTAAGCACAATTAATACGGGTGTGGCTCTAATAATAGGTGTATTGGTGTTTGAGCTGTTAATATATATCTGGCACCGGGCCATGCATAATACTAAGTGGTTATGGTTAGGTTTTCATCAAATGCATCACAGTGCTGAGCGTGTTGATGCTTATGGAGCTTATTATTTTAGTCCTATGGATATGGTTGGTTTTACCATGATTGGCAGTTTGAGCTTAGCTTTAATAGTGGGGTTGCCACCACAAACCATCACTCTGTTTTTATTTGTTACAACTTTTTTAGCTATTTTTCAACACACCAATATTCACACACCGCATTGGTTAGGTTACATTATTCAAAGGCCAGAAAGTCACAGTATCCATCATAAAAAAGGCGTGCATGCTTATAATTATTCAGATTTACCCATTTTCGATATTATTTTTGGAACATTTAATAATCCAAAAAACTTTGCAAAAGAAACCGGCTTTTATAACGGGGCATCTTCCAGAATAGTTGATTTGATATTATTCAGAGATATCTATAAACCATAATATGATTAAGTCATGAGATTAATATAAATCATCAATCCAGTTGAAGACTCAATAAAGGAGTCTTCGGTTCAATAAAGGCTTAAAATGAAGAGTAAAAAATTACTTTCTAAAGCTGAATCAGAAATGGTTTATAGACAAACTGATATTAATAGAAAAAGATTGATGTCTATCAGTTAGTTTACGAAATTACTCAATGAGTATATATCCAAAAAGGTAAACAGTGAGGATGGGTGTAACTGGCAGCTTCTTTGAAAGCAGCTATGGCACAAGCCCCTACAGACTCAGATTATACTTCCATACAGGAAAGAATCAAATTCAAAGAATCCAAGTTATTAAATTTGGGCTTCAGTGAAAGTGATATAAGTTTGACTTTGGCGATACTACAGGCAAATCAATACACGGTGATAAAGATGGTTATATTGATGATAGTTTAGCGTCTCTCTTACAACGTTTGGGTCTTGATGAACTAATATGGTTAGATGAATCAAACCAATTCAAAACCAAGGGCAGATAAGATATTGACACAATCGAGAAACTCAAACAATACGTATAAAACACCAAACATAAAATCAAGCTTGATATTAGCTTGATCCCTACTTTAGAACAACTTGATTTATGCATTTTTTTCTTATTTGAAAATCTTGGATAATGGGTTGATTTATCAAAAATAAGTGAAATAACTCAGCCTTAGAAAGTATACTCATGATTTGTCTTCATAATTCAATTACCCTACAATGATTACAGTAATTTTCTAAAATATGGAGTCTTAATATTTAAATTTTGATTATTGATAATTTTATATGTTGCCCGTTCTCATTTTTTGTCTCTGATCTAGCCTGAGGTAGCAAAGCCACGTCAAACGAAGTTTATGGAAGGGGGTAGCTACACCCCGACCTTAGACTCTACAGGAAATGGCAGGACCATTCTCTGCTGAAAGTCTTGCTTCATGCTGCCTATCCGTACCAACAGCTACGTGGCACTCACCTTACTAAAATCAATCCAATTCACATTGCTATCAAAGTAACCATCATTGACCAATTCGTCCGTTGTATGATAGTCATTGCTAAAGTAGCCATTATGTACCCAGCAGTGACGTTGGCCCCACGTGAAATAGATCGAGAGGTTTACCGTTTCCTCAAAGTCGTTCTTGACATACCAGAGTGCAGTGCACGCAGGCGTGAGAAGTTTCTTGGCAAGTAGAGGTAAAGTCTTTACATCTCCATCCCCAAAAAAATCTGTCCTACTCTGTTGAATTGTCCATTTTGCTTCAACATCCGACGAATCATTAATAATGTCAAAATCGTTTTTTTCTTGGGTGATGGAACTTGTTATTTCATAGGAGCTATTATAAGAGCTTCCCTTTTCAGCGACATTAACTCCGGCAGTATACGACACTGTCGATGTGTAAGTTTGGCCTTCATTTTTATTACCTGGAGACGTTTTTATAAACGTCAGACGGCTATCATGAGCCTTCATGAATATATCTAAATATTTCGTAAAGTAGCCACGATCAGTATCATGGTCGTGAGCTAGATTTGGGTTGACCCCGACTCCGCAGGTAGTAATTTGCAAATATTTGCAAGGTGGGTCGTAGGATGCAACCAGAGTAACCTTGAAGATTATCTCAGCAGATGAGACTTTATTAAGGTACTCAGGGTGGGTTCTACACCTCACATAGGCTGTATATGTCTGTTCCTTTGGCAGCACACCGATAGTTGAGCTCAACATATTCGTATCGTCAATCTCGGGCAAGCTGTCAAGCAAACGTCGTTTGATAACACTCGCTACCTGCTTAGGCTCAAGGTCGGAGAAAGGGAGACGTATCGGGTTGTCTACGCTAGAGGCAAAATTTATTCGCGACCTGTTATCAAGATTATCGATGACGGCATTCCCATTGTGCCATCGAACAACGACACAGTCGGACTTGAAACCGATTCCGATCATGCTCGCTATTTGTTGTCCATTCCCTACATTAAGAAGGATGACGGGAACACTGGCGCGGTGCGCAGCTTCGAAAGCCTCACTCTGCCTTGATTCGTGAGTGTTAGAGGATATAGAACAATCGATGACCAATCCGTGGGAACCCTCTAGGTCGGATCTGCCCTTGGCCTGGTCACTATCGTCGATGCTGTTGATTAGAAACAGCTCACCTAGTGCCGAGACCACCGAATCCGAAGTGCTGTGAGCAAGAAACAACTTTTGGGTATTTTTCATGATAAACCTCTGCGGATTGAATATTTAAATACACTAATAAATTCATCATCAAATACAGGCCCATAAGAATCCTTATTTTTACCAGAGTCTGCCTTCGAATTTAAACTGATAATTCTATCGTTATAAACTACCCAAGGCGTAACAGTAATAATAGTTACATTAATAAGGCTATCGCAACCTTTTGCAGTTCTGCTAGTATCTCTTAAAACAGTACTTGT
>JAESTH010000297.1 GCA_016763695.1 Alcanivoracaceae bacterium | reverse complement strand
TTTAACCAAGCCTTTTGATACACCTGAATTGGTGATAAGAGCCAATGGGCTTATTAATAATAGAAAATTAATTCGTAAAACTATTAAAGCGCAATTGAGCCAACAAATCACTCATTTAGATAAGACCAGTCAATTTATTGATAAATTGCGCAATGAAATACTTTTACAGCTATCAGATCCTAAATTGAGTGTAGAGAGTCTTTCGAGCGCAATGGCGATGAGTCGGCACACGCTGAATAGAAAGTGTAAAAGTGAATTAGATAAAACCACAGTTCAAATTATCACAGAGTCCCGCATGCAACATGCCTTAAGTCTGTTGAAATTAAATAAACATTCTATCAGTGAAATTGCTTATGGGATAGGCTATGATAGCTTGGCGTATTTTTCACGTACATTTAAAAAGCATTATGGGAAAACGCCTTCAGAAATTCGACAGGCTTAAGGATAATCACCGCTCCAAATGACAAAGGTTTGCACCAAAAATGATATACTAATATAAGCCTTATGGGTTTAAATGGATGCATGGAAAAACGATTCATTAAAATCAACGCTAGAGCTCGGTTACAAGAGATAATACTTAGCAGTGGTGAAAAAATTCAATTGGAAATACTGACTAAAAATCAAATTAGAATATGCGATCAAAATGTTCTATTAAAAGATAAAACAGAAATCGTTACCGTTGATTATATTCACCATAAAATGATAGGTTTTCAATTTAAAAAAACAAAGCAATGCTTACAATACAGATCGTTTGAAATAAATACTATTAGTAATAATTTGATTAAAGGTGAATGGGTAAATATTATATTCTAGGAGAAAACTAAAGTGACGAACACCAGTATTTTAAATATTTTGTGTAAGCCTTGAATGTATTATTTATTACCTATCCTAAACTGGTCGAGACAAAAAAACATTCATACTGTGTAAGTGGCTTGAGCCAATCAGTGAATTTTGTGTATAAACAGGGATATCAGCGATCTCCATGATTACAAACTACCGTAAAAATCATCGCATTTTCTAATTTATTTGTCAATTCCATGACGAAATACATAGCACTACCAGTCAATGATTTTCAGAATTGGCTATTTGTCATTATTTAGTCAAGCCTGAATTAATACTAAGATATTGATAATAAATAATTAAAGCAAGTTTCCCATGAAGAATTCAAAGTTCATTACAAAAAAAGGAGGAGCTCCAGGAAAACCAATTCGCCTATTGGTTGGTTTATTGATTCTTAAACAACTGAATGATCTTAGTGATGAAACAGTGGTTGTACAGTGGAAACAAAGTCCTTATTACCAAGCATTTTTCGGAATGAAGAAGTTTGTGACCTTGGTTATATAGAATTATTGCCTTAAATGACAATGTTTTTTTTCAGGGCTGACTCATTAGCACAACAATGCTGTGAAAATTACTCTTCTTTCAATGTGATGAATTTTATCAGCTTTTTCATTTTACAAAATATATAACGATCGTCACAAAAATAAATTATTAATAAAAACACCTAGATTTTGGTTAAAAATACTGATTTGCACCAAATGTGCAAATTATTTTTCCATTTGTGATAACTTTTTATTATTTTTTGACCTATATTTGAAGTCAATACCAAAGCAATATAAAAGCTATAAGTCAGATAATTTGTTTTGGAGTCCCAGAATTTTTATTTTCGCAAGAGATGAGGTTATATTCATGAATGTTAAAAAAACAAAAAGGTCTAATCAGTCAGGTTTTACCTTGGTTGAAATGGCAATTGTATTGGTTATTATTGGACTAATATTGGGTGCTGTCTCAATTGGCAAAGATTTACAACGAGATGCTGAGTACACTAAAGTGAAACAGAAGTTTGTTGATCAATGGGTCTCTGCTTATAACGCGCACTATCAGAGAGCTGGAGTTGTCTTGGCAGATGACGAAACCAGACCACAAATTATGGTTAATGGTTTTGATCATATACAAGGAGGAACTGCCTCTGGTGGTGACATGTCTGGAGTAACATTACCGAATGCAATTTGTGAAGGAGCACAAGGTCCAAATATGAGTCGAAACACAAATAATAATTTGCACACTTATTTTGATAATTTGGGTATAAGAATGCCACCAGGACGTGCAGAAGGATCCGAAGATAGATATGTATATCTTGACTCAAATGGTAACCCACAGGAAATACAAATTTGCTTTCAATGGAACAATCCTACAGAAGCAGCTGGATCTGGTAATGTCATGGTTATTACTGGTCTCACGCCAGATTTGGCCAGATCTTTAGATCAAATGATTGATGGCAAACCAGATGCACAAGAAGGAGTTTTCAGAAGACAAGGTGTAGCTAATGGCACTCCAGGTGGGCCAGGAACTCCATGGGCTGAAACAAATCAAGACAGTTTCGGTGGTGCTGGAACCAATTTAGATGAAGATCAAATAATCACAGTAGTTGCAAACTATAAAATGAACCAATAAGGGGGAATCATGAAAAATTTAAATAAATACAACAATAGACAATCGGGTTTTACCTTAATAGAAATGGCCATAGTATTGGTGATAATTGGTTTAATACTTGGAGCAGTTTCAATTGGTAAAGATTTACAACGTGATGCTGAATACACTAAGGTAAAACAGAAATTTGTGGATGGCTGGAAACAAGCCTATGACGGCTATTATATGCGAACTGGTGTGGTACTTGGTGACGATCAAACGGCTCCTTTATATATGATTGATGGAAATGTTGTCACAGGTGACAATAATCCAGCGCTACCAGGGGTTCCAGCAAGCTATAGTAATACAGGCAATAAAATTTGTCACGGTCAAGGCTATCAACAGGATATTGTTGGGGCTGGTGATACTGTGTTAGAAACTGATGTAGATCAGGATTTACATGCTTTGATGGACAGAATTGGCATTCGTATGCCACCAGGGCGCTCTGAAGGCCAAGAAGATAGGTATTTATATCAAGACAGCAACGGTAATCCTGTTGAGTTACAAGTTTGTTTCCAGTGGAACCCTGACAGAACCATTAGTGGTGCAGGCAATGTGATGGTATTAAGAGGGTTAACGCCTGATTTGGCCAGAGCTATGGACCAAATGGTTGATGGTAAACCTGATGCGCTTGAGGGTCGGTTTCGTCAGCAAAATATTGGCACTAATGATGGCGAAGCTAGTTCTCAAGCACCTGGCTACGAATGGGAAGCTAACAATACTTTTAGACAAGAAGGTTCTGGTTCATTATCAGCAACAGGTGAGGGAGAAAACAAGGATGAAAATAGGATTGCTTTGTTAACGGCCCACTGGATTATGGATCAATAAAATGAATGAAGATAAACAACTCGATTCTGTTGAAAACAAGAAGGTATTGACAGCTGAAAAAAATCAATCTGATTCATCACATTCAAAGAGAATGTTTATCTTTGTATTGACAGGACTGTTGGTAGTTGC
>JAESTH010000296.1 GCA_016763695.1 Alcanivoracaceae bacterium | reverse complement strand
TTTAACCATTTGTGCACCCATGTTTTCAAACTTGTCTTCCAATTCAATTTCTTTTGCAACCGATACACCATCTTTAGTGACAGTTGGGGCACCAAAGGTGCTTGCTAATACAACATTACGACCCTTTGGTCCTAATGTTACTTTGACTGCATTTGCTAAAATATTGACGCCACGTGCCATTCGTGCACGTGCGTTCTCTGAAAATATTACTTCTTTTGCCATTTTAATTTCTCTTTAAATTCGTTTCTTAAATCATTCGGTTATCAGATGGATTTATCTGAGTGTGTTTACTCAACGACACCAATAATTTCGTTTTCTTTCATGTATAAAAATTCTTCGCCAGCAGCTTTAAATTCTGTGCCTGAAAATTTACCAAATATAACAACATCGCCAACTTTAACTTCTAAAGCACGTACATCACCATTGTCTAAAACCACACCATTGCCTACTGCAACGATGGTACCTTTTGCTGGTTTTTCTTTAGCAGCATCAGGAATGATAATGCCGCCAGCTGAAGTGGTTTCTTCTTCAACACGTTTAATAATTACACGGTCGTGTAAAGGACGAATATTCATTTTTTTCCCCTTGTTTGAGATTAATTAAGATATTTTAAAGACCCTTGCATAACTCTTAATTGCGTTATGCTATCACACAAAGGTCTACTTTAAGGATCGCTCTATTTATGCCTGATTCCTTAAGTAACTTATTAAAATATTAAGTTGACAGACATATAAGGGTGATTAATATGAATTCAAGGATAACAAGGATATTATAGTAAAAATTACTCACCGATGTCTTCATTCCATAATTCTGGTTTTTCGTTAATAAATGTAGTCATCAGTTGATAACATTCATCATTGTCCATAACCGTGACTTCAACACCGCGAGACTGTAAATGTTGCTCTTCACCCATAAATGTTTTATTTTCACCAATAATGACTTTTGGGATTCCATATAAAAGGATAGTGCCAGAACACATGGGGCAGGGTGATAGGGTGGTGTACAAGGTGCACTCTTTATATATTGCGGCTTTTTGACGTCCAGCATTTTCCAGCGCATCCATCTCGCCATGTAAAACCACGCTGCCTTCCTGTACCCTTTTATTATGTCCTGCACCAATGATTTTGCCATCATGCACAATAACAGAACCTATGGGAATGCCTCCTTCTGCATAGCTCTTTTTGGCCTGTTCTATGGCTGCTTTTAAAAATTCTTCATGCATGTTTTTCTTTCTCTCGATATTTAATTAATTAATATAGCAAGAATCTGAATAAAGTAAAGAGTTGTTTATGAGCTTATTTGTTTTTCATTAAGGTTTCAATCGGGCGTTGCCAGAATATTTTTTGAGTGATTACTCTTAGGAGCAAACATGCAACAATAAATATGATGGTATATGGGGATGTCATCACCTCTAAGGTATGAGTCTTTAGCCATCGTACAGAGAAAAAAATCAGTAACGCATAAGTCATGACGGCCGTAATCAGGGGCAATGAAATATTAACCCAACTCAAACATAATAATATCGGATAAAAAGACAGGGCAATAGCAATAACGATTAATGTGGCAAATAATACATAGCTGGTATTGAGTGTCACTGAAAAAATCTGTGCTGCAAGCAGGATAGCAATGATAAAAACAACAGAGTTTAATATAAAGGTTTTGTCTAATGACCATAAAATTTTGTTTTTCAACTGTCTATGTTTCATGCCAGAAAAGACATGAGCAAAGACCCTGGTTTGACGGATAAGTTGTCGAGATTCCATAACCATGCTAACAATAGAGGCTGATAAAAACATGACGGTAAATATCTCGATAACAGGTTTGTCTTTATCATTATTCATTAACACAAATAACATAATCAACAAAACATAAAGCAGGGAGAATAACGCCAGTTTTGTATGTGGCATGATAATTGCCCAATCAATATTCCTTTTAGATCGAGACACCCATTTAGCCATAAATACGCCAATGGAGTAATTAAAAGAGGTCACCCATTTTAAGTTGAGGCCTGTTGCTACAACAGCGGTGCTACTATTTATGCTTTGTTTGGTCATTAATCGTGTTGAATTATCTGGGTAAAAGCGGTTTAAATACATGGCAATAACCAACATCAGAGTAGCAATTAGTAGTAATATTATTATTACTGTCAGGCTGACATTGATTCTATGTAATTGATAAAGAGCAAGTGGAAAAACAGGTATAAGAATTTTGTGTAATAAATTTTTCCCTAGTACCATATGTGATGAAAATATGGCAACACAGAAAGGTACTAATAATATCAATAATGTCATATTTAAATTTAAATAAAGAATAGGTATTTGCACTAAACTAATCAATCCAATAATAATAAGGTAAGCTGCCATTAATGTGTTTCTGTAGTGTTGATTGATAGTCCACAGGTAATTTTGTTTAAGGCTCTGTAAGGCCCCTCCTAAATACGTACCTAAAAACACAGATAAGGTTAAATTTATCACCAGAGCTCCCATCATTGCTTTTATGGCAGGGGTACCATCATTGGAAATAAGTATTTGAAAAACTGAAAAAAAGACCATGATGATCATGACTAAGATAAAACTCACAATTGAGTGAGTCAGCATAAATTTCATACTGTGTTTAACTGCTTGCATTACTAACCTCCAAATACCAGTCTTCTAAAGACATGGGTATATATTCAATCGAGTTGGGTGCATTCTTAATAAAGTTTTGCAGGCTTTGCTGCATGGGTTTAACAATGGTAGCTGTTGCTCCCTGAGCATGTTTTTGCCAATTGATCAGATTGGCATAATACTCAGTTTGTTCTAGTGATTTTTCTGCGGCTATTTTTACATGAGCAATACTGGCTTTTAGTAGTTCTACTTCATGATAAAATTCAATTTGGCCATCTTTTAACAAAGCCACTTTATTGGCAACCCTTTCAAGGTCTGAAATAATATGACTGGAAAAAATAACAGTTGTGCCTATTTCGCATGCCAGCTCAATTAGTTCCGAAATAAAGCCTCTACGCATACTGGGATCAAGGTGTGCTACGGGCTCATCCAGGATGAGTAATTCGGGTTTAACAGAAAGTGCTTGAATAACATGTAAAATCTGCGTTTGCCCACCTGATAGGTCACCCACTTTTTGTTTTGGATCAAGATCCCAGCGATCTCTTAATTTATCACAGTACTGATGATTCCATGTGGGGAAAAAGCTTCCCAGGTAGGTCAGAAAGTCGTTAACCCGCATCCATTCAAACCCTACCGTGTCCTGCGCAACAAAGGCAATTTTTTCACGTTTATTTTGTGCTAATTTATGCCAATTTTTATCCCATAGCTTTAATTCACCACTGTTAAATTCTCTCAGGTTCATTATTGTTTCTAATAATGTACTTTTACCGGCTCCATTTTTGCCCAATAAAGCAATAATATCGCCCTTTTGAATTTGCCAGTTTAATGAGTTCAGGACGGTCTTTTCCTGATATGATTTGGTCATATTTTTAATAGAAATAATTGCTGGATTCATGATGGTTAACCTTTGTTTTTGATCTTTATGGATAAATATTGTTGTAACAGAGTAATGATTTCCTCATCGTTCAACTGTTCTTTTCTTGCATTTTTAATAAAGCTAATTAATGGTGCTTCTAATGCTTCTGATAGGGCTTCGCCGATCTGCTGCTTGGCAACTAACATTCCGACACCGCGTTTACGGGTCAAGATTCCTTCGGTTTCCAATTGCGCAAATGCCTTGGAAATGGTCATTGGGTTGATTTGTAATGCACTGGCGAGCTTACGTACAGAAGGCAATTGTTCTCCAGCCTTGAGTAAATTCATACGAATGGCCTGTTTGATCTGATCTGTCAATTGCCGATAAATTGGTATGCCAGAGCCAGTATTTAAAGAAAATAAATGTATTAAAGCTGATGTTGTCACAATAGTATATGTTTGTTGTATTGGTGTATTAATACTATAATACACTTAATTGTTCTTTGTCAAGGTTAATATTCATTTGATATTTATTGCACACTTTAAAACATGATTCAGCGTGATAATATAAGACTCGACCTGATTCTAATAAAGGCACTATTGAAGTTGGTGCCTTTTTTTCTACATCAGGATTGAGTGTAGGTTATTCCATTAGAGGAATACACAATTGGGTTAATTCAATTGTGTCTACTCTGATTGCATCAGAAATGTTACCATTTTGCTGAGTACTCCAAGAGTCAACCAATATTCCACCACTGGTA
>JAESTH010000295.1 GCA_016763695.1 Alcanivoracaceae bacterium | reverse complement strand
GTATTGCCAGTTTAGTTTTATATCACCGAGGTTTTTGAAGGTGTGTTCACCAAAAGTTTGAAATGATGCCAGTTCTCGCTCTGTCCAACGCAGTTCAAATATGCGTCTTGAGTTGCCTAAATCTTCATTGAAACCTTCGGCGATTTCATTAAAGTCTTGAGTGTTTCGTAAAACCATATAATTGGCCGAAATTTTGTTATTTTCACTGAATTCAATTCCAGTGGTTAAAAAGCCACTTAAATTGATGTTTCTTTTGGTGGTTAGTGAGTTTTCTTCACTATCTAAAGCCAGATTGTCACCTGTTGAAATGATAAAATCACGGCGTAGTTCAGATCGGGTTTGATATTCTGAGCCATATTCTAGCGCTGATGAGAAACCAAGAATAACACCTGAATCTAAATCTTTACGCAGTCCAGTAGATAGGCTGAAGCCCAGACCAGGGTCAATGGTTTCATTTTCCAATGAATAATTGTTGGACAGGGATTCACCAATGCGCTCAAGTTCTTCTGGAGTAAATCCGCCAGCAATAAACGGGTTGCTTGGGCGTAATTCTGTATTGCCTTCGATTGCGGTTAATAATAGTTGAGGAATGTCTCGCGAGCCATCATCAAAGCCAGTCCAGTCTCGTCCTCCTCCTTGATAAGACAGGCCATTTTTGCCTGTGGTTTGGGTATTATGAGCATATGAAAGACCAATTTTCAGAAAATTTGACTGTGGAATATTTATGGTCTTTAATATGACTGTACCACCGCCAAACTCAGCGGGTAATGTTGCGGCATAACCTTTTTGTACTTCGATGCTTTCTATGATGCCTGTTGGGAATAAATCCAGTGGAACAACTCGGCGAGTGGGATCAGGGCTGGGTAAATTAGCACCATTCAACAGGGTGCTGGAGTACCTTTCTCCCAAGCCGCGTACAAAGATAAATTTGCCATCAACCAGAGTCAGTCCTGTGACTCTTTTTAAGGCACCTGCGGCATCGGAATCACCTGATTTGGAGATTTGTTCCATGCTGAGATAATTGGCAACCGAGTTATTTTGTTTTCTTTCTTCCAGAACTGAGGCTAGAGAACCCTCAATAAATGGCACGACCACCACAAACTCTGGTAGTTCAGCACCTGCAGGAGTCAACTCGATGACTAAATCATGAATACCCTCGGCATTGATTTCAATATTGGCTTTGATCTGGCTGTTAAATTGTGCGTGTAAGACACTAACGTTATAGGTGCCTGTGTTTAATTCTGTAGTAAATTGACCTTGTGCATCGGTTATGATACTGGCGGCTATGCCACTGATAAAAATACGGGCATTAGCAATAACTTTTTGATTCTCGGCGGATAGTATTTGCCCTGATAATGTGGTTATTATAGCGGATGGTGTTTTTTTATCTTTAACTATTGGGCTGTCTATCGGGCTTCGTCGTTGTGAGCTTTCTATATCAATAATCGGCTGTTCATTTTTGTAGGTGAAATCGATTAATAACTGTATGATCTCATTTTCACTGAGATTGAATTCATGTTGGTAAAGTTCTTTGCCATCACTTTTAAAGGATATCAAGTGCTGGCCACTGGTTAATACCAATTCGACATCGCCATAAACATCAGTTGTGGCAATTTTGTTATCACTTTCATAAACATCAATATTTGTTAAGGGTTGACCTTTTAAAAAAAGGAAAATTGAAACCCTGGCATTATTGGCATAAGCTATTTGCGTAGAAATAATCAGACATATAGCGAGTAAGGTTTTATTAATCATCAATTTTCTCTGAGACGTTGGGTGTTGATAGTTGTTTAGTATATTGTGTAATTTTTTGTTTAATTACTGACAGCGCCATGCATCGGGGGCACAATCAGCCATTATTTTTCTTAATTTCAGTGCTTTTTTGAAGATTTCAGCATCTGTGATTTGGGCTAAATAGTTTTCTGCTTTTGCATAATGACCAATTTTGAATAACGAGTAGGCCAGTGCATATTTCATGTTTTCGTCGCTGTCTAAATGAACTCTTTTTATATTGTTCTCCATGGCTGCAGCTTGTTCAAAATTTTCAAGTTGTAACATTAAGGCCATTCTCTGTTTGAGTTTTTCTGTTTGATCCTGAATCATGCCATTGAGGCTTAGTGCCATGTATTGGGAACCAGCACGTCTATACAGTTCGGCGGCATCTTTAATCAGCTTTGGGTTAATATAGGCCGCATCATGTATGATTTTTGCTGCTGAAAAATAATTTTCTGCATGGATATAAATAGCGGCCAGGGATTTGGCAATGTTCTCATCTGTGGGGAATTTCAATCTGGCGATTTCTAAAAATTGCAGAGCCGAGATTTTGTCACCAGAGGCTCTTAATGCATTGCCAATGGCTACATAATCACTGCGTTCACCCGTGAATTTTTCAAGATAATGTTTACCTAAAAGTGCGGCTTGTTTGTTATAGCCCAGTTCTAAATAGTAAAATATCTTTCTGCGTGGAAAGCTTTTATCAAGGCTAAAAATTTCACTGGCCTGATCTAAAATAGCAATAGCCATTTGGTGATTTTTCAAATACCAGTGACTTTGTGCGCGCATGTGATAAATGGATGGGATTTTAGCCACAGCAGCTCCCGCAGAATCCAGTGCATCAATGGCTAACTGATAGTTTTCGGTGGCATAGGCTGCCTGTGCCAAATAAATGTCAATAACGGCATCCACCTTGCCCTGTTCTTTGGCTTGTTTAATCCAGTTAATGGCGTCTATATTATTGTTGGTTCGAATACTCAATAAAGCAGAAATAATATAATATCTCTGCAAGTCTAATTCTTGTTCCTGATTCTCTGGGTCTATTTGGGACAGGGCTATTTTCGCACGATCTAAGTGACCATCTTTGAGCATCAGTGAGGCCAGCTCAAGGTAATTGACCTCCTGGTTTTTTGTTTGTTTCGCTAAAGCCGTTTGCGGTATCGATAATACTGATAATGCTAATAATGTCGATAATATAAGTAGCAAAATGTTTGATTTGGGTTTGATTGTATTCATAGTATTTTAGCTGAGATCAAAGCGTATTCTTTGTTTGGCCCAGGTTTTAACAGCCTGCCCTTGGTATTGTGCAGGTTCAAACTTCCAGGCTTGCATTGATTGGGTTGCGGCATCATCAAACAGACCAGTTGGGCTGGATTCGACAATTTTCGCCTGTTCTATTTCTCCTGTTATGCCTATTAGTAAAGAAAAAACCACATAACCTTCAATGCCTTTAGCACGTGCTCTGGCTGGATAAGTCACAGGCGACTGATAGATGGCTTTTGGTGACCTGTCCACGGTGTCATCGGTCATGACTATCCCCTTGCCATTGCCCAATATATCACCATCCAGGCTATTTAATCCTGCCATTGAAAACTCGGGCAAGCCTAAATCCACCCCTGATAATTGACTATTCAAGCCCATAATTGGTGCAGGAGCGACTCTTTTGGCTTTCTTTATTTTTGGTTTAGGCTTTTGTCTCTTAACCACTTGTTTGGATTTGGGTTTTCTCTTGTTAAATTTTATTTGTGTAGCCGATTCTTTATGGACTTTTTCCAGTTCCAGCTGGCTATCATTGATCAGGATAATGATGCTCAGCACTATGCTTGTACCCAGTAGCATGGAAACCAAGCCGCTAAAAAACCGAATATATTTTTCTCTTTTTTTCATCATCCTGCTCCGACTTCTTTTGAGGTGGCAACGCCCACATCCGATGCACCAGCCAATCGAGCCTGGTCAACGATTTCTACCAGTTTACCTGCTGGCACATTTTCGTCAGTGACAACCAATACAGATTTTTGAGTTTTTACTTTTAATAAATCTCTTAAGCGTGACTGAATAACCCAAATACGCACACTTTCACCATTGAGATAAACCTCGCCTGCATTGTCGATATACAAACGCACAGCTTTAGTTGATGCCAAGCTTGAAGATGATGCTGAGGGCCTGTCCAAATCCAGTTTCATGTCTTTGACAAAGGTGGTACTCACCATAAAAAATATCAGTAAAATAAATACCATATCAATCAGTGGTGATATATTTAAGTCTTCTACAACTTCTTTAGATTCTCTATAACGCATTATTTCATTCCTCTTTACTTGATATACCCTGATGTAATAATTCATCTTCACCAGGAATAGGGGCACACAATAGGTCTTTAAGCTGTGCCATTTCAATTGCTAAATTTCTTTGTTTTTTATCTAAAAAGCCATTAACGATAAGACCCGGTATAGAAACAGCCAAGCCCATTTGGGTGGTGATCAAGGCTTGAGAAATACCACCAGCTATACCACCAGATTGTGAAAACAGGGACATATCTGCTAGTGACTCAAAGGTTTCAATCATGCCTGCCACCGTACCTAGTAAACCCAGTAGCGGCGCAACAATGACGATGCTTGAAATCAATACCTTGTACTTTTTTATTTCTGCATCCTCTTCTGCAAAAGCATCGTCTAAATACCTTCTCAAGTTGTCGAGTTTCTGGTTTCTCAGTTGCATGCCTTTGTATAAAGCGCGGACTAATACCCCATTGTGACTTGGCATTTTGCCTTTTAAGTAGCGATAGACTAATGAGCGACTGCTTCTTAAGGTGCCTCTTCGCAGGGCTGCCATTCTATAGCCCAATGTCCACCATAATATGACAGTGCCAATAATCAATGGCGGCATGACAAAGCCCCCAGAGCTAAAATAGTCGATCAATTGTTGAGTAATAGTCATGATTTAAGCGATGTTGATAATGGTGTTTTTATAAACATTGATGACTCTTAGGGCGGCTTTTTCCATTTCATCTTTTATGCGTTCTGCCCAGCCTGATAAAATATTGCCAAATAAAAGAGCAGGGATTGCAACAGCCAAGCCCACTTCGGTGGTGACCAGTGCGATTGAGATACCACTGGATAATGCTTTAGGGTCGCCTGTACCAAATTCGGTGATAATATCAAAAGTGGTAATCATACCCGTTACGGTGCCTAATAAACCCAGTAGCGGAGTGACTGTGGCAACCACCATGATTAATGATCCAAACCTATTCAACTGCCCTGACTCGTGCAGGATTGCCTCTGAAACAATATCTTCTATGTGCTCACGATCCCTAGTGATGTTTCTTAATACCGCATAAAGTACCCTTGAGCTTGAGTTCTTTTTAGAGTTGGCTACAGCAATTGCGCTATTCATGTCTTTATTCTCGATATTTTTTACAATTTGGCTTAATATTTTTTCTGTACTTGATGAGGCCTTTTTTAGAAACCAGAACCTAAGCAAGACCAGAATCAGTGCAAGAGCACCCAATACTGTGATTATCCATGCAATCATTCCACCTGAGTTAATCACACTTAAAATGGTCTTTTGCTGCTTTTCATCTATTGACTTTATTGCCGATTCATATAAAAAGATAGGTAGTAGACTACTGTTATTACCGCTGCTATTGCCGCTGAATAAATCAGCAACAGTTTGCTGGTCACTGTCTCTCCATACTTTAAATTTGTTTTCACCAGCAGGAGCCAAAACACCAGAGCCATTAGTAGAGTGACCATAAGAGGCAATTTTGCCAACATTGATGATGGTGCCTGTGACCTCTTTACCACTTTCTAAAAAGAAGGATCCCTGCCTTTGAGTAATGGTTGAATTTTTTGCAATAACATCTTTGGCGCTGGTTATTAATAATGATATTTTTTCAATATCAGAAATGTTACTGTTGTCATTAAATCCATCAAAATCAAACTCGGAGAGTGTTGATCTGGCTTGAGTTATGGTTGCATCTAATAGATTGTTGTTGTCGGATGCTGATTCTGTATTTCTTTCAATCTGAAAAATATCATCTTCTAATTGGTTATTTATATTATCCAATGCTAAAAGCCTGTTTTCAACGGTGTTTATTTGTTGATTGATTGTGGCTTTATTAGATCGTGCAGCTTTATTGAACTCAATGGTTCTGGCCTCAATACTTCTGACTTGAGCCCTAAGAAAAGCAAACTCCTTTTTGTAAGCATTTTGCATATCTTGTGCTGCTTGCTGTGGGTGAGCTTTAGGTAAAATTTCAACTGTCTCAGTTTGACTGTTCTCCACTTGCGCCTGCAAAGTGTTAATTGTTGTCAGTGTTAATAATATTAATAGTATCTGTTTGCTAGTCATTGTCTTAATCCTTAATGGTTAATGCCATTGGTAAAGTGAAATATCCCTGTCTTATTTGTTTCTTTAATGAATCAAATAATATGGCAACATGGTGAATTTGTTCGCTGTTGGTTAATAAGCTGTAAGACCAGCTATTATCTTGATTGTTAGCCACACCATATTGGTCATCTCGTGTTTTGAAATACATCATGACCGTACCCAGTTTGGCGACTTCGACTAATACATTTTCACCATTTAGTGATATTGTTTGTGAATAAATGGCATTTTCGCGAGTTAATCTTATCTCATCTTCTAAAAATGCCCATAAACGATTGATGGCATTTTGAGCGGTGATTTTTCTGGCATTTAATTTCCGTTCAATTTCTTCAATGACACTTAATCTTTCTTTGTGTTTAAAAGGAATGCCAGTGGTTAATGAAATTTTAATACTGGTTAATAATGTTTGTACTTGAGGAATTAACTGTTCAGATCCTGCTCCCAGCCGTTTAACCTTTTCCTGTAGTTTCTCCAGTTCAATGTCACTTTGTTTGATTTTTAACTCTTTTCTATCAACATTGGCCTGTAATTCTGTTTTTCTGACATTTAAATAAGACATGGAGTTTTTATGTTCTGCTTTAAGGATTTTCAGTTCAGATTGTAAATCCTCTACTTTGCCACGAAGTTCAATGAGGTTACTGGCCAGTTTTTCGTTGTTTTGTGCATGAGCTATGCCGATTAGCTGAGAAAAGCATAAACATGCCAGATAAAGGTGTTTTGTAAATTTCATGACTCAAGTCTTTAAAATAAAAAATGCATTTTAAACAAGCCCTGTTACATTTTGGTTACGGTTTTATTATATTTCCATGACATTGTTGTTACATTGTTGTTACATTTTCATGACTTAGCAACTTTGAGATATATGTCATAAAATATTCACGATACTGTAATCAAATTGAAATGTGGAGCCTCTAAAATTCGCGTTTTATTATTAATTTGAGGTAGATATGAAATTTAGTAAAGTTAAAAGCGCTCTTTTAGGCGGGGCATTTCTTGCGGCAACAGCGGTTAATGCAATCAGTGTAGACAATAATTTATTTGAGGGTTTTTGGTATCGCACAGATGTGGATGGTGGTCGAGGCTGGTCATTTGATTTCATTAAAACAGGGCCCGAAAAAGGTTTAATGTTTGTTGCAGGATACGTTTATGATGATGCGGGTAATCCTTTTTGGCTTGTTGGTACTGATGAAGTGCTGGCTGGTGAATCAATTTTGGATTTCGATTTATTGACAGTAACGGGCGGTCATTTTTCGGATGCAACAAGCAGAACTAATAACGTATTTGCAGCAATGCGTGTTGATGTTAATAACTGCCAATCAATGTCGGTAGATATAACGGATATCAGTAGTGATTTAGTGGCACAAACAGAAGTGTCTTTTGAGCTGCATCCATTTGATGAAATAACCGGGACTTTACGTGATTCTGGTGTTTGCCCTTACCAAACAACATTTACGGCATGCCCTTCTTTTGCATCGGCCTCAACCCAGGCAAAAACCTGTATCATTTCAGGTACGCTTACTGGAGATGTCACATTAACTAATGATACCAATTGGGTGTTACAGGGTGGTGTATTCGTTGGTGAAGATGGCGGTACTACGGGTCATTTAACTATTGAGCCAGGTACGCGTATATTGGGCGTAACGGGCAATGACTTTTTGGCCGTTCAGCGTGGTTCAAAAATATTTGCCGAAGGTACAGCCAATGCACCTATCGTCTTTACGGGTCCTCTTAATGCCAGTGATGAATCAGCAGGCGCTGGAAACTGGGGTGGCTTAGTCATTAGTGGTAAAGCACCATTAAATATTTGTGCCCAGGGTGTGCCTTTTGATCAGTGTGAAGATGTAGGTGAAGGCAGCTCGGGTAATTTTGGAGGTGACCAACCACATGATTCCAGTGGTGTTCTTAAATATGTGCGTGTGCAGTTTGGTGGCTTCAGAATTAATGATGAAGATGAGTTAAATGGTATTGCATTACAAGGTGTGGGTGATGGAACTGTTATTGATTACATCCAGGTTCATGCCAATGAAGATGATGGTGTTGAAGCTTACGGTGGTACGGTAAATATGAAACACGTGGTATTAACTAACATCAAAGATGACTCGCTAGATTGGACACATGGCTGGAATGGTAAAGTGCAGTATTTGCTGGTTAAGCAAGATGCAGATGCTGCCAGTGATAAGGAACGTGGGATTGAAGCAGATAATTATGAATTAAATAATGATGCAGCACCTCGTTCACAACCGATGATAGCCAATGCGACATTTATCGGCGCAGATTCGGATAATAAAACGACAACGGGTATGGTCTTAAGACGTGGAACAGGTGCAAATTTCACCAATATTATTGTTACAGGCTTTGAAAAATGTCTGGATATTGATTCTGATGCGACCTTTGCAGCAGCAGGAACGCCTGGCAATTTATCAGGTAGCTTAACCATGGAAAATACAGTCATCAGCTGTGCTAAAGATTTTGAAGAAGAAGATGGCGATGCATTTACCATTCAATCTTTTTTTGCAGCACAAACAGGTAATATTGTGGCAGATCCTGCCTTAGATAATATTTATCCAACAGCTGCTACTCCTACTAATATGCCTATGGATGCCGAAAGATGGGGTGCATTCTTCGATAAGGTTGATTATGTTGGCGCCTTTAATTCTAAAGCCCATGCTTGGACTAATGGATGGACAGAATTTTTAGATTAAAAATTATAATTGTTCACCAATAAGGAATTTAAAACCTGTGATTATGTGATAATCACAGGTTTTTTTCTTTAGTAATATCAAATTAGTAATATCAAAACTTAAATACTAAAGCTACAATAATGAATATGTTTGTAATAGATATGATATGAAAAATAATCCTTTTAAATCAGAACAGACCTATGGTTTGATTTTTATAATGACAGCCATTGTCACTGGTTTTATCACTGGACTGTGGCTGTTGAGTTTTTTGTTATGGTCGTTGGTATATATCTTATGGAAGTGGGTGGAACTGTATTATTTTTATAAATGGTATAAAAATGGTGCAGATAAAAAAAATGTGCCACTCAATTATGGAGTTTGGGAAGAGCTTTGTAGTATGGTTATTTATAATAAAAATCAGAATCTAAAAGTCGAGAAGAAAAATAAATATTTACTTAAGCAATTTGATAAAACTGCACAAGCCTTGCCATATGCGACAATACTATTAAACCAGAGATTTGAAATCAACTGGGTAAACCATGCTGCTCAACAAATTTTGGGAGTGATACAAAATCAGGATGAAGGGATAAAAATTGACAATTTTGTAAGAGACCCTGCATTTATTGCGATCATGGCAGGTGAGGATAATGAAATAAAAATACCGCATCCCAATGATAAGCAGAAAAAAATTCATATTAAGCTAATAAAGTTATTAAATAAACGTTATTTATTAGTGGCAAGAGACATCAGTGAACAAGAATCGTTACGCAAGTCCCGCAAAGCTTTTGTAGCCAATGCATCACATGAGTTGCGCACGCCATTAACCGTTATAACAGGTTATCTGGAAATGTTGTTTACCTCTGATGAGATCCCAAAAAGCTGGAAGAGTGCAATAGACCAGGCGATGCAGCAATCTTCACGAATGGAAAAAATTATTGATGATATGTTGAAACTTTCAAGCATAGAGCATGAAAAGTATCTAGAAGATAGTGATGATGTGATAGAAATGCCTGCTGTACTTAACCGCCTGTTTAATGATGTGAAAAATAGCAGTAAATCTAAACAGCATTTTTTTATTGCTAATATTGATTCAGAACTGCGCATAAATGGCAATGAAGAAGAAGTTATAAGCATCTGTTTAAATCTGTTGAACAATGCCGTTATTCATACCCGTGCTGATACAAATATATCATTGCGCTGGTTTAAACAGGATGACAAGGCACAATTATGGATATGTGATGATGGTGAGGGCATAGATATAAAACACTTGCCTCACCTAACAGAAAGATTTTATCGAGCTGATAATACCTGCTATAAAAACGTCAATTCTACAGGGCTGGGTTTGGCCATAGTCAAACAGATTTGTGATAATCACAATGCTAAACTTGATGTTGAAAGTGAACTGGGTAAAGGCACTTGTTTTAAGGTGGAGTTTCCCTCATCGAGGGTTGTTTGAAGTTTTATCGCTAAAATATTTGATTTACTTTATACCAGAATGTAGCGAAATTCACAGTTATGTTATAGTCTATCTTATTAATAATAAAAGTATCTATTCAGCGTATTTTGGTAGTAGCTATAAGTCATTGATTTATAAGGACGCGTAAATACATCCATGTAAGATCCAGAAAGTATTCATACTTACAAAGCCTTATAAACCAATAGCTTACATCTAAATTTAATAGGAAAAATTATCTCAATGTGCATCTCCATCCCGTCTGTCCTTAGTTATGCATATACCCCATATAGTTAATTCGTCATTTCTCACCTCGGAGGCATTCATAAGCCTTTATAAATTAATCCCAACCAAAAAATTAATTCATATTTGTCATAATACTGTCATATAACCTGCATAAAATGTGCGCATTCTATAAATAAGGTTATTACACCATGAACAAATTTAAACTTATTGCTTCAATAACAGCATTGTTGCTAAGTTCGCAATCTTTTTCAGCTGGACGTGATTATATCTCTATCGTTGGTTCATCAACTGTTTATCCATTTGCAACAGTGGTGGCAGAAAGATTTGGCAAGTCAACCAGTTTCAAAACACCAAAAATTGAATCAACTGGCACGGGCGGCGGCATGAAGTTGTTCTGTAAAGGGCTTGGGGTGAAAACTGCTGATATCACCAATGCCTCACGTCGAATCAAGGCCAGTGAGTTCAAGATGTGTCAGGATAATGGGGTGACAGATGTAGTGGAAGTCTTGATTGGCTATGATGGTATCGTGATTGCCAATGGCATTAAATCACATACATTTTCCTTAACACGTAAAGATTTGTTTTTGGCTCTTGCCAAAGAAATACCAACCGACAAAGAAGGCGAATTAATCACAAATCCAAACCAAACTTGGGATCAAGTTCGAGCAGATTTACCGCAGGTGAAAATTGAAGTATTGGGGCCACCGCCAACATCAGGAACACGTGATGCTTTCGTTGAATTAGCGATGGAAGGCGGTTGTAAAAAGTTTGCCTGGATTAAAGCCACCAAGAGCGAGAATAAAGCCAAATACAAATCCATATGTCATACCATTCGTGAAGATGGTGCTTATATTGAAGCGGGTGAAAATGACAATTTGATTATTCAAAAATTACAAAGAAATCCCGATGCATTGGGTATCTTTGGTTTTTCTTTTCTTGATCAAAACGCCGACTTGGTTAAAGGCGCTACAGTTGATGGCGCAACTCCTGAGTTTGATACCATTGCCAGTGGTGATTATCCTGTATCAAGACCGCTGTATTTTTATGTGAAAAAAGCCCATGTTGGCAAAATCCCAGGAATGGCTGAATTCCTCAAAGAATTTACCAGCGCCAAAGCGATGGGTGATGAGGGTTATTTAACCGATAAGGGCTTAATTCCATTGGATGAAGACAAGTTTAATGCTGTTGGTTCTGATGTGAAAACGTTGAAGAGTCTGATTTTATAGATTTATAAGCATTGTCATTTAAATACAATT
>JAESTH010000294.1 GCA_016763695.1 Alcanivoracaceae bacterium | reverse complement strand
GTATTTGTTAAATCAATGTCTGCACATTGCATTTGTATAACCATTACCAAGTCACCAGAAGATATGGGTGTTAGGCTGCCTCTTTGACTTTGCAAAGTAATGCTGGTACTTCCTGCATTGTAAGTGCCAGTGACAACACTCCAATAGGAGTTAACCGTTCCACTGAGTGTTAAATTTGATCCATCATTGGTTGGTATGGCACAAACTTGTGTATAGCCAGATGATGTGAAAAGGAGTATTATTGTGATAATACTTATTATATATCTTTGTTTGGTATTTATATTCTTCATTGTTATATGCTCAGCAAATCTAAAACATGGATATTTAGTAATTTTTAAATTAGTTTAAACGTAGGAATTACAAAGCATAGTGGGGGGGAAGCATATTAATCAGTTTATGTAAGACTGTATACTCAGTCTTTTTACATAAAGTTAACCGATTCAGTTTTTTTAAAACAATCTCGCCTCTATAAATATCCGCAAGATTAACAAAATATTGTACATATTTCAACCAGCAAAAGGGTTAGTTAACAAATGTTTACAGATGGTACGTGCGTAATTGTACAATATTAGTTAATGGTTTTCCTTAAGTTATTTTTTAAATGATGGTGTTACATGAGAAGGCTACATTCAATAGAGCCAATCGTGTTAACCGCAAAAACTTGATTTTATCACCGTTATTAACGGATAAAGTAATGGTCAAGTTTTATCGGAGATATTTTTAGCCGCATTTTTGTAAATCATTAAATTTCTGATTTGGAGTCATGTACTTTTGTAAGATGGGCCGCGCCCATCATTAAATTATAGAGATATAGAGATGCCTGTCCTTTGAGTACCTTTAAATTATAGAGGTATAGAGATGCCTGTCCTTTGAGTAATAGTAAGAGAAACTGCTGAATGTGATAATTTGCTCATCAATACTAATGCTTCTGGCTTTCATACAATCACAAATAATGCTAACGTAACAGGTATTGAAAATGATTCAACACCTGCTAACAATAAACGTTTAGTCAATGTTAATGGAATAATAAGAATAATACCTTCATTAAGTCTTTATAGTTTAACTTTCATGATTATGGGCATATTTTTCATCGTATTTAGACGCCCCTGAAAACAAACCTTATCACATATACCACCTGTTATCAGTATCTTTGTATCCTCTTTTAGTGTAATTGAAAATTTCTTTATTAATAATTGGCTTGATTCTCAGTAATTATTGTATGTCTTAATAAACCCAAATCCTGATATTGAAAACAAAATGATAAAAACGAGGTGATACGATGCAAAAATTTCTTATTCTCATGATATTGAACTTGTTCATGCTCTCAAGCTTTGGTAGCGGCAGCACAGAACTTAAAACGCACACTCTATCTGTAGGTGGTGGAGATATGTCAGGCGGTATTTATTCAATCACCACCTCCATAGGCCAACTCGATGCAGGGCATCAGGCGGCTGGCGGTTCCTATGTATTCAATGGTGGCATCTTAGCCAAACCTGATACAGACCAGATATTTTATGATGGGTTTGAAGGTTAATGCGCCTGCTAAAGCAACAACGAAATAAACTAATTGGAGTATTACTGGTGAAATCATTAATGACACTTTTATTATTATCCCTTTCAATGGCAGTGCTTGCTGTACCACAGACCATGACCTATCAGGGTGTATTGCCTGAAGGTACTGCCTCGCCGCTAAGTATGGAAGTTCGTCTATTCAACAGTGCTACTGATGGAGATTTATTGTGGGATGAATCCTTTGGATCTGTCACTATCACCAATGGTGTATTTAGCTTAATCCTTGGGGAAAACAACCCTTTGTATGCAGGAGTCTTTGCGGGAACTGCTTGGATAGAGTTAGAAATAGATGGCACGATACTCTCACCCAGACAAGCCATAATGAGCGTACCTCATGCGTTTACAGCTGAAGATGCGGAAATGTTGGATGGAAATATAGCCTCTGATTTTGCTATGGCATCGCAAATATCGACGTTACAGGATCAGATTAATTCGCTTATGACCGCACTAAATGTAGTACAGAGTGATGTGTCTGACAATACAGCTTCAATAGGAAATATTTCAATAACGGTAGGGAATAATACAGCTTCAATAGGAAATATTTCAATAACGGCAGAGAATAATACAGCTTTAATTGAAAGCAATACAACCCAAATTGGAATCAATCAATCAGTTATTGTAACTAACTCTAATGATATCGATGTCGTTGAAAATAAGGTTCAATTTATTGATGTTAATGGGACAGAGATGGTGATCACTGGGGCTAATCTAAACATAGTCAGTGGAGCAGGAACAACCAATGCAGCAGTTAATGGCCTAGGTAATCTAATCATAGGGTATAACGAAGAATCACCTATAACAGGTGATACGCACACAGGATCCCATAATTTAATCGTCGGGTCTCGACACAGTTATAGCAGTTATGGTGGATTCGTGGCAGGGATAGATAATGCTGTTGTAGGACAAAATGCGTCTGTTAGCGGCGGCTCTAGCAACACAGCGAGTGGAAGGAATGCAAGTGTGAGCGGAGGGAAAGTAAATACAGCCAGCAATGACAATACGAGTGTGAGTGGAGGAACATTTAATAATGCATCTGGTAATAATTCAAGTGTAAGTGGTGGAAATAATAATACAGCAAGCGGCATTGCATCGAGCGTAAGTGGTGGCGGTAATAATACTGCGGCGGCCACTTTCACCAGTGTTAGTGGTGGCTACAATAATACCGCGAGTGCAAACAGAGCGAGTATCAGTGGCGGGCAAGACAATACAGCCAGTGGATTTGCATCTAGTGTTGTTGGTGGAACCTATAGTAAAGCCAGTGGTAATTATTCCATTGTAGTTGGAGGTGGTTTTACCGGAGGTGCGAGTGATGGCAATGAGGCCTATGCAAATTACTCAGTCGTCGTTGGAGGTCGCCAAAATATTACAGGTGATGGAACAACTCGAACGGTGGGTCAATCATCAGCTATTCTAGGTGGAATGAGTAATACAGCCAGAGGCGATACCTCAAGTATTAGTGGAGGAAGTAGGAGCACAGCCAGTGGCTTAGGGTCAAGTGTGAGTGGGGGCACTAATAATAGAGCCAGTGGCGATTACTCAAGTGTTAGCGGCGGGGTCGTTAATATAGCCAGTGGAGAAAACTCCAGTGTTAGTGGTGGAGGTTTTGTGGTTGGTAATATTGCTAGTGGGCGGGGATCAAGCATCAATGGAGGGGATGGTAATCTCGCTAGTGGGTGGGCGTCAAGCATCTGTGGAGGGGATAATAATATCGCCAGT
>JAESTH010000293.1 GCA_016763695.1 Alcanivoracaceae bacterium | reverse complement strand
TGGCATTTTTTCCTTTTCGGTTTCTGCTCAAACCGTCAGAATGGAAACAGTATTAGGTAATATTGATATAGAATTACATCCAGATGCTGCACCCAATACAGTCACAAACTTTCTAAATTATATGAATAGTGGTGCTTATAATAACTCTTTTATTCATAGAAACGGGATTTCTGAAGGCCAAGTTTTTGTAGAGCAGGGTGGTGGATTTAAATTTGGTGGCAATCAAATTTTTCAAATCCCTCCTAATCCTCCTGTTATTAACGAGTTTTTGTTGCCTAATGTTAGAGGAACGATAGCGATGGCGAAATTAGCAAATCAACCCAATAGTGCTACAAGCCAGTGGTTTTTTAATGTGGTTGATAATACTATTCCACTTGATACCCAAAATGATGGTTTCACGGTATTTGGTACCGTTATTGCAGGTATGGATGTAGTTGATGCTATGGTTGCATTAGATAAAAGTCCTTCTTTTGTTGTTGATGCTAATACAATACCTGTTATTTTTCAAATTAATAATCAGGATTTTGGTTTTTTTGATGTACCTTACTTAAATGATTTACCAGCAATTTTACAAGAAGATGATGCCGTTATTATCAGCAATGTTTTTGAGCTTGATGCGCCTTTAAAAATAAACTCAGGTTTAAATGGAGCATGGTTTAACCCTGAAACACCAGGTCAAGGTATTCTCCTTGAAGTTTTGCCAGTGAGTAATAGGGTGTTTATGGCCTGGTTCACTTATGATACACAATTGCCAGCTGATGGTGTGCTGGTCAATGTCGGTGATGCTGGACACAGATGGATCACAGGTTTAGGTGAGATTGATCATGAAAACAAGACCATCACTTTTGACTTGACAGTCACATCGGGTGGCTTCTTTGATAATGGCCAGAGTGTGACTAATTCTGCACCAGAATCATATGGAACAATGACTATTAGTTTCGAAGATTGTGCCAATGCAACGGTAGTCTATAATTTAATTGCGCAGGGAATTTCTGGTTCTTTCCCTCTGAGCCGAATATCTTCAGAAAATATTGCTTTGTGTCAACGTCTTTCAAATGAGGCAAATTAAATAATTACGATTATTATAGATTAATTTTATGAAAAGTCATATTACACCCGAGTATTTACGTCAGAATATAATTGGTGTTGATGCGCCATTTTGTACGCCTTTTGGACAACGGTTGATGCTGTATGGAGATTATACAGCATCAGGCCGTACTTTAAATTTTATCGAAAAATATCTGATGCGTTTACAACGCCACTATGCTAACACGCATACAGAAGATGATATGACAGGGCGTTCGATGACTCATTTGTTACACTCAGCTGAAGAGACAATTAAAGAATGTGTTAATGCTGGTGATGACTATAAAATTATTAATGTTGGTACGGGTGCAACTGGTGCCATAAATAAATTACAGCAGATATTGGGCGTTTATCTGCCACCTGCGACACGCAAGAGTTTGCAAGACAATCTGGCAATAGATTTTAGCGAACTTAAAGACAAATTACCGGTGGTTTTTGTCGGGCCATATGAACATCATTCAAATGAGATTTCCTGGCGGGATGGCCTGTGTCAGATTGTTGAGGTTGGATTAGATGAAAATGGACATATAGATCTGGCTCATTTACAAAAGCTTTTAGAATCGCCAGAATATGCTGACAGAAAAAAAATAGGCTCATTTTCTGCCGCTTCAAACGTTACTGGGCTTATTTCTCCAGTACATGAGATAGCTGCTTTATTACATAAACATGATACCTTAGCCTTATTTGATTATGCTGCCAGTGCTCCCTATGTGGAGATAAACATGCAGCCTGATGATGCAACACCTGAGCATAACACCAGCTTGGATGCGGTTTTTATTTCGGCACATAAGTTTTTAGGAGGACCTGGTTCTTCGGGTGTTTTGGTTTTCAATCAGTCTTTGTATAATTCACATTTGCCACCAACAGTCAGTGGAGGTGGAACTGTCAGTTATGTAGCACAACACATGCATGATTTCTTTGATGATATAGAAGAGCGTGAAAAAGCAGGGACTCCAGGGGTGTTACAAATTCTCCGTGCAGCTTTGTGCTTTAGGGTCAAGGATGAAGTTGGTACCGAACAAATTGCCAAGATAGAACATGAATGGTTAGAGAAAGTTTTTTCGAATTGGCAGAAAAATGATTTAATAGAAATCCTTGGTGATAAGGATATTAATAACCGGGTAGGTATTGTTTCTTTTAATGTAAAGACAGCATCGGGTAAATATTTACACCCTAAATTTGTGACTGTCTTACTGAATGATTTATTTGGGATTCAGTCACGTGCTGGCTGTTCCTGTGCGGGACCTTATGGTCACAGGTTATTAAATATAGATGAAAAGACATCTGAATCTTATCGGGATTTAATTCAGCAGGGCTTTCATGGCATTAAACCCGGCTGGTGTCGAATTGGTTTTCATTATGTGATGGATGATGCTGATGTTGACTTTATTATTAAAGCGGTTGAATTTATTGCGGCTAAAGGAGAGCTGTTTTTACCCTGGTATGATTTTTGTTTAAAGCAGGCCTGTTGGAAACATATCAATGAAACAGCTGATTGTCCAGAATTAAAACTGGATGATGCTTTTGATGAAGATATCATGTGTCCTAGCCCTGTTCCTTCTGGGTTAAGAAGGCAACTATATACACAGTTTATTGCTGAGGCCAACAAATGGGCAGAAAAAGGCAAAGATTTGCCCAAGCGCAAAACCAATTACTTTGAAGAAGTGGCTCACCTGAACCAGTTTCTGGTCTAGTATTAATGATAGCACATGCACACCACCCTTTAAGAGGTGCATTATGGATGATAATGGCTGGCATGTGTTTTGCCCTTATTAATACGGCTAATCAATACATGAGTGTTAATCTGGGCTTGCATAATACTGTGGTTGGCTTCTTTCAGTATTTCATTTCATTTATAGTGATGTTGCCATGGATGATTAAAACGGGCTTAACAGCGGCATTGAAAACCGATCGTCTATTATTACACGTATTAAGGGTATTGATGTCGGTGATTGGTATCCAGTTATGGTTATGGGCGTTGGCTTGGCCGATTCCGATTTGGCAAGCGATTGCTTTGGTCATGACATCTCCTATATTTGTGACTATTGGTTCCTCCTTGTTTTTAAAAGAACGGGTTGGATTTACCCGATGGATGGCCACATTAGTTGGCATCATTGGTTCGTTGATTATTCTTGAACCATGGAGTGAAAATTTTAATCTGGCAAGTCTATTACCGATTGCTGCGGCTTTCTTCTGGGCTATTTATTCATTAATGATTCGCCATTTGTCTGATACCGAAAGTACTGGCTCTATGGTGGTTTATTTATTGATTCTTATTGCTCCCTTTAATTTCTTTTTGGCTTTGCCAAATTTTCAGGTGCCTAGTGATCAGGCATGGTATCTACTTATGGCTTCTGGTTCGTTATTGGCATTGGCGCAATGGTCTTTGGCTAGGGCTTATGCCAGTGCGGATGCTTCCTTTATCCAGCCATTTGATTTGGTGAAGTTACCATTAAATGTATTTGCAGGTTGGTTGGTATTTGGTTATACACCGCCAGGCAGATTGTGGATAGGTGCTGCATTGTTGGTTGGTGCCACTATTTTTATTTTACATAGAGAAAATAAATCAACTTAAGGCCTATTTAAGACTTTGTAAAAAAGTGACGAGACTGTTAATTTCAGTTTCAGTTAATTCATCCTGATAATGAGCAAACATGATTGCGGGTGAATAACCACTGACAATGAAAGCATCAGGATTGATGATAGATTGTTGGAGATAGTCTTTAGCTGAAACCCCTTCAATCAGTTTACCTGCTCTTAGGCCAATGGCAAATAATGAAGGCCCCGTGGTTTTGATATCTGTTTTTAAGGAATGGCATGAGATACAGCCTATGACGTTATTTTTACCGATATGGACTCTGTAAAAGAGTAACTCTCCTTGTTGTCTGGATTTTGCTTTATCTGAACAGGCCTGCAAGCTTAGAATCAAGAGAATAATAAGTTTTATTTTCATGCTTAGTCTAATTTAATCAAGAGAAGCCTGAGTAAATATCCATTTGTCTTTGGAGATGCTGTATTGAAAATGGTATTTTTTACGATTGGGGTTACTTTCAGCCATCAATCTAAATCCAAATTCAGTTTCCTTAATAATCATCTGGTATTTATTGGCTATTTTTTTAAACAGGATTTTTTTTGCTACAGTAGAATCACCCCCTTGAATTTTTGATAATGATATTTCATATCTTTTTGTGCCGATAAATTGGCCTTTTTCATCTAGTCGTATCGAATAAATATGAGGTTTTCTGGCAGAGCCAAAAAAGAGTCTCTTGCCCTTTATAGTATTAAAAACGCCGATTCCTATTGCATCGGTATGCTCAAGTTGGGAGATGACTTTATTATTGCTTAAATCAATTTGATAAATCACTCCATTTTCCTGTGTAGGAACAGACCCAGCAAGCGACGAGACATACAGTGAGTTTGTGTCACAATCATAAAATAGACCCATGCTGCCAAATGGATTTTTATTATTGGGTATATCTGTAGATGGCAACTTCATTAATAAAGACATTTGAGCCGTGTCATTGTCTATTAAATAAAGCTGGTTCTGTAAATGAGGTGGATTAACCTGTAAGCTTAGATAAGGTGATGGAGCCACATAAATATGACCTTTTTTATCCCTATCGAAAGCTCCTATATATCCTGATTGAGACCATGACTGATGTTGCCAAATATGATTGATGTTGGCAATATCACGAATTAACAAACCACCACTGTGTCCCTGTTGTTTTGAATCTATGGCAGGTTGTCGCATCTTTAAGGCTTTAATAAAGGTGGGGATTTGCCTACAGTTGTTGACTATTCCTAGTTTAAAATGTGCTTGTAAACTATTGTCTGTTGTTTGTGATGAATCCTTCGTCACGAAATAATAGGCAAAACCTGTGACAAGCAGTAGCATTGTTAAAATAAAAATGTGTATTGTTTTTTTATTCATTTTTAATTTTCTATTGGCACAAACATTGGACCTGCATAACAAGGCCATACTTTGATTTTTTTAATACCTTTTTCCACTCGGGTATCGGCCCAGCAGTATTCTTCACCTAAAGTGCCATTATTTTTTATTTGAGGTACATACCATAATACCAGGTTTTTTTGCTCTAAGGGTTCGGCTGGTGTGATGAATTGTTCAGGGCCTTGTTGATAATCCTTGTTACAACATGAGCCAATGGTAACCATATCATTTTTCCCTTCATCCTTTTCTGGGTGATTTACCGAGATATAACTGAAAGCAAAATCGCCTTTGGAACCATCATTAAACTGTCCTCGATTGGGTTCGATATAGAAGCCCTGACCCTGGGAATTATTTATTTTAAAAAGGTAGCCTTCATCGCTGTATTGAGTTTTGTCGGATTGCAAATGCCATTGCTCATTGTGCCATAATTTCCAGCTATTGCCGTTCCATTGAGAAAATTGTTCTTCATTATTATCCGCAACCTCAATATCCATTCTGATAACAGGTCTATAAGTACCATCAGTTCCACAACCTCTGCCATAATCAGCTGCGGCTACTCTAAATCGGCCATCATCATAGAACTCAAAACGCTGTTCATAGCGATAATTACAGGGTGTAGGCCATGGAGGTTGTCTAAAATCCTGAATAAAGGCAAAACCAGTTTGGCTGTTTTCATGTTTAATGATTTCAATTTGTGGCCCTTCATAAGCAATAACAACAGCAGAAGAAAACAATGGACAGCCTATTGCGTCGGAGTAACCGAAGCCTTCACGAGTTGAGTAACTCACATGCCAGTCCAATAATTTAGCCGAATTCATAACTGTCTTGCCCCTGTATTTTACATGGGTTAATTCCATACCATCAGAAGGAGTGATTGGATAGTCAAATTGCCAG
>JAESTH010000060.1 GCA_016763695.1 Alcanivoracaceae bacterium | reverse complement strand
TGTAAAACTTTATATTAGTTTAAGCTATGATTATATTTAGAATTAACTTTAAGTTTTCATCAGTCTAGCAAATATTTGACTACATGGATCAACCATAGTAAAGTTGACCTAACAAATACTAATGAACATGATGATTTTCAACGTTTCTGAGGCAAAAACCAAGTTATCCCAATTAAAAGATATGGTGTATCATGGTGCAAAAGTTGTCATTGCTAAAAACAATTTGCCGATTGTAGACTTAGTCATACATCAAGCCACAGGCAAAAGAAAACCAGGTATACTCAAAGGGAAAATTACCATCCCTGATGATATTATGGATGAAGATAAAGAGATTAACGATATGTTTTATGGTGATGATTAATAAAAATTATCATTGACACCCATATCTTTTTATGGGTAATTTCCTCCGATCCAAAACTCTCAAACACCATATAAAAACCTGGACACAAACTTATGGTTATTTAATTTTATCATAAAGATAAGGCAATGAAATATCCAAACGGTAATCAATACTGGAATGGGTGCCATTAAATTCTTCATAGACATGTTCAATTTGATGTTTTTCAAGCTGTTTGCTTAATCTACGCATACCAAAGTGAATCATAAACTGATCACGAAAACCACAATCCATCCATAACCCATTTAACTGTTTTAAGGCATCTACCCTGTATTCAACAAGGTTTACTGGGTCTGCTTTTAACCAATTTTGCCAGTGTTCCGTTCTTAATTCGCAGGTATGTAGATCAAATGGCAACTCAATTTCTCCATCTCGTGGATCGTAGGTTGCTGCCATACAGATCATCATCAAAGTTAAGATATCCGTGCCATGGGTCTTTTTTGCTTTCCAAAATCTTTTAATGAAATGATTGATATCGCCTTTATAATTTGCCAAAACATTAGCAACTGTTGGAAAATCTCGCTGATATAATACATCAAAACCAGCATCGCCAGACTGATTGGCTATTGCTCCCCAAAATCCAGGAAAGTCCATGGCAAATCTCATGGCTGCAAAGCCACCTGATGACTTACCCAATACTGCACGATGCTGCGCACCTTTTTTAACTTTGAAATTTTCTTCGACCACGGGTACTAGCTCTTCATGAATAAATGAAGCATAGCTACCAATAGCAGGTGAATCTATATATTGATTGCCTCCCAAACAGGTGAAACAATCGGGCATTACCACACAAGTGGAACCCATTTTACCCTCAGCAATCAAACGGTCTAGTCTTTCAGTAATACTTTCACCAAAAGCACGCCAGCCCACAATACCTGTACCGCTATTGGTATAGGCTGCTAAATAATACATCACAGGAAAATCGATGTCTGATTCATCGTAATCTGCTGGCTGGTAAACATAAATCATTCGGTTACTTGGATCACCTAAAGGGTTATCACGCAATAATTCTGATTCGATTTCAAATTGAACCAGTGAACCTTTAGGGTATTGTATTTTATGGTTATAAATCGACATTATTATAGTTTCTCTAAAGTTTCCTGTAGTTTAACTGGCAGGTCAGCGGTAACAATGATTTCCTCATCGCCATCTTTAAATTGGATACTGGCCGCATGTAAAAATAGCCGCCTTAATCCCAAATCTTTCATTTTTTTATTAAATTTCCCATTGCCATACCGTTGATCGCCAGCCAATGGATGCTCTAGTGCACTGGCATGCACCCTTATTTGGTGGGTTCTACCTGTAAATAGCTGGCATTGTAATAATGTGGCAGAAATTTTTCCATGATAATTTTCCGAAACGACAAATTTTGTTTTCGCCCACTTACCCATTTCACTAACCTTTACAGTTCTTTCTCCATTTTGTCTGGCTGATGTATCTAGAGATAACTCCACTAAAAAGTCATTTTTAATCAAACCCTGTACTAAAGCAGTATATTTTTTGACCAACATATTTTGTTTGGACTGTGTATTGAAATCATTTAAACTATTACGATTCTTAGTCAATACCACACAGCCTGAAGTGTCTCTATCCAGTCGATGCGCCAGTTGAATATCAATCTCTGGAAATAGTTTTTTGCAAATTTCAATCAAACCAATACGCACACCCGTGCCAGAATGAACCGCCAAACCACTGGGTTTATTAATCACCATGAAATTTTTATTTTCAAATATAATGGCTGCACGAATTTGCCGCAAAAGATTATCGCTAATAAATATTCCCCCCTTTTCATCAGGAATCAAAAAAGGCGGAATTCTCACCAAATCATTGTGCTGAACTCTATAAATGGGTTTAGTCCGCTTGCCATTGACTCGTATCTGGCCTTTTCTCAGTAGCTTATAAATATTTGATTTACTTAGGTCTTTTAATGTTTTCAATAAAAAATTATCAATTCTCTGACCATCACTATCAGTATTTACTTTAAAAATATTTTTTGCAGGCTTATCATCATGCTTGTGTTCTGGGTTATTTTGCATAAATGCAACAATTACTCTATAATAAATTAATGAGAAATGTTATCATTCCGCGGACTATTAAGACAGTAATAAAATAGTAAACTACAAAAAGAATTACATACAGAGTATTTAAAGAAATATTCTGATAAACGCGATGTATAACAGCGCTTAATTTCAGAGCATAACAAAGCTCTATTATTTAATGAAAAGATTTTCAAGGCAGGAAGCCAATGACCCAAAGACACAGGTCAGGTATAACAACTTTTACGAAGGTAGATACCCGTGCACAATGAGTTCATTTGAACATTAAATGGTTAAGCACTACTTACATCAGCATTTTAATAAAAAATGCAGATACAAACATAGACTATAGATGAGAAGCAAAGGAACTTAACTGCTTTTTAATAACGATATTGGAACATATAAAAGATTTAAAAATATTATATTCTGAAAATATTATTCAGAAGCTGAATTGAACTAATTCAGCACATGAGATAAAACCAAATATCCTGGTGTACAGCTCGTACACGTCTATTCTATTGTTGTGTTTTTGCAAAAAAACAGGAACTTACAATGAAAAGAATGTTAATCAACGCAACCCACTCGGAAGAGATTCGTGTTGCACTAGCCGATGGACAAAAACTATATAACCTTGATATCGATATCCCTGGACAGGATCGTAAAAAGGGCAATATTTACAAAGGCAAAATTACCCGTGTAGAACCCAGTCTAGAAGCTGCTTTTGTCGACTATGGTGCCAATCGCCATGGCTTTTTACCATATAAAGAAATCAGCCGAAACTACTATACAGATGCCGCAAATAAGGCCAAAGAAAGACCACCAATTGCCAAGGCGGTTAAAGAAGGCACTGAAGTTATTATTCAGGTAAATAAAGAAGAAAGAGGCAACAAGGGCGCAGCAATTAGCACCTATATCAGCTTAGCTGGCAGGTACATGGTTTACATGCCAGAAAATCCAAAAGCAGGTGGTATTTCACGAAGAATAGAAGGCCAGGCTCGCCAACAATTAAAAGACGCATTAAGCAAAATAGATCAGCCTAAAAACTCAGGAATTATAGTAAGAACTGCAGGAATTGGTCGCACATCTGAAGAACTCAATTGGGATTTAAATTATCTTGATCAAGTATGGACTGCAATTAATACGGCAGCTGCCATCCATAAAGCCCCACACTTTCTTTATCAGGAAAGTGATATTTTCATCAGAGCCTTAAGAGATTATTTAAGACCTGATGTTGGTGAAATATTGATTGATAATAAAGAAATATACGAAAAAGCACGAGATTTTATGCAGCAAGTTATGCCGCATAATCTTAAAAAGCTCTCTTATTATAACGATACCATACCCTTATTCTCCCGTTATCAAATTGAAAGCCAAATTCAATCAGCCTTCTCACGAGAAGTACGTCTGCCATCTGGTGGTTCACTGGTCATAGACCATACTGAAGCAATGATTTCAATTGATATCAACTCAGCAAGAGCAACCAAAGGTGCTGATATTGAAGAAACAGCATTAAACACTAACCTGGAAGCCGCTGATGAGATTGCCAGGCAATTACGCATACGCGATTTGGGTGGTTTAGTGGTTATTGATTTTATTGATATGCGCAACCATAAAAACCAGCGATCTGTAGAACAGCAACTTAATGAAGCAATTAGTAATGATAGAGCCAGAGTTCAAACAAGCAAAATATCTCGATTTGGCCTACTAGAAATGTCACGTCAAAGGTTGAAATCATCTATTAATGAATCCAGCCAATTTGTTTGCCCAAGATGTTCTGGCCATGGTTTCATTCGTAATATCGAATCATTATCGGTATCAATATTAAGAATACTGGAAGAAGAAGCATTAAAACCAGATACCGGAAAAGTCATTGTACAGGTGCCAACTAAAGTTGCAAACTTCATCATAAATGAAAAACGCGAAGAACTAAATAATCTAGAGTCCAGACACTCGGTACCTATGCTGATCATAGCCAATGAGCATTATCAGTCACCACAGTTTGATGTAAAACGTTTGAAAAAATTTGAAGCTGATAGCATTGATATAAATAATATACAGCTGAACAAACCAGAAAGTGAAGAAGATGCTGAAAACAAATCAAGCCAGGCATCCCATCAACACAGAGAACATGCTGCGGTTGATGTTTTGGTGCCAGACTCTCAAGCTCCTACCAGAACTGATGAAAACAAGCTGACAAGTTGGTGGAAAAAATTATTTTCATCCAACGGCCCAACCGCTAAAACTGAAACCCAACCCAAAAAGAAGTCTGCCCAGCAAGCACAGAAAAACACACACAAGAAACCAAGCAGACCTGCTCAGCATACAAGCAAAAAGCCTCAGCATAATAAACAACAAAATAAAGCAAAAAATCCACTTAAAAACAAACAGCACAACAAGCAAAAAAACAAACAACAACCTATTAAACAACCACATAAAAATCAACAGCAAGCTAATAAACAACAGGCAAGTAAACAACAAGCAAGTAAAACAAAGCAAACGAACCAACACAGTAACAAGCAAAAACAAAATAAACCGCAAAATACACCACAAAAGCAGGCTCCAGTAAATGCCCCGCTGAAGGATCAAGTATCAACAGATCCAGCAAAAACTAATGAACAAATACTACAACGCCCTTTAGGAAGCGTGGCCTCTTATGCTGCCAATAAAGCCAAACAGCATGAACCCAATGAAACTGTGAAGAAACCTGAAACAGTTCAGAAAAGTGTAAATGATAACAAGTTGGCGACAAAGGATAATACTGTTGAAAAAACTGATACTACACAACAGAAGTCCAATAAGATACAACAATCAGAGGCAAATGTTGATACTAAAAAAGTAGTGGAGCAAGCTGAAAATATAACAGCAGATAATGAGGATAACAATACCAGCAATAAGGCCGCTACAAAAGCACCTGAAAAAAGCCAAGAGGCTGTTATCAAAGAAATGCCAAAAACTGACAAAACAAGTAAGCCAAAACCAAAAGTGGAAACTAAAAAACAGGCTAAGACTGATAGCAAAGAGAAAATAGAAGTCAAAACCAATTTAACTGAAACTCAAATAAATAAAAGCATAAAAAAAGAAACAACAAAAACAACAAAAACAAATAATGCTAAGCAAAAAACATCCACACCTCAGAAAACCCAGGCAAAACCATCAACCAAGGATGAAAGCAAGCAAGCAAAAAGTAAAAATACAGAGGGTAAAGAACCCAAGAACATTGATAAGAAGCCGATAGCCAAAGTAACTAAAGATACAAGCAAAAAAGCCCAGACCTCCAGCAAAAAACCTGTTGTAGAAAAAGCTAAAACGGCTACTGAAAAAACCAATAAACCACCAGTCAAAAGTACGCCAAAGACTCAAAGTCAAATAGCTGTTAAAACAGAAATAAAAACAGAAACAAAAACAGAGGCTAAAAAAGAGGCCAAGACTGAAACAAAAAAAGAAAACAAAAAAACGACAAACAGTAAAACGAAAATAGAGTCTAAGTCTTCCACCACAAAGACAGGTAATAAAAAAGAGGCAAACTCAGATTCTCAGGTTAAAAGAAAAACAAAACCAAAAAAGAAAATCCCTGATGCTAGTAACAATATAGATTTTGATATCTAATTAGTTGTAACTCACCCCGTCATTCCTGCCTACGCAGGAATGACAATAGTACTGAGGTATATACATAACTAAAATCAATGGAAATATACCCCTCTATTGATATTTATTTTGTAAATAACTCATAGTCAGTTTTATGTCCGCCTGTTGACCAAGCGTAAGAATATTACTAATATAGGTAGGATAATCCAGACCACAGCTTCGTGAATTAATAAAACATAAATTCGACATGATTGTGCTATTAACACCACAATCCGCCCCCAGATCACATACGTAAAGTTGATGAGCGTAATGCCTGGTGAGATTAATATAATCATATTGATGGTTCTGCAATATATCTTCTAGCTCCCAGTGAATGACTTTTAGGTAATAATCTCGTAAATAAATTGGTGCTTCACTGAGGATATTGACGTCATTCTGTTTTAATAAATTTTTAATGTCATAATCACTCAAAGAAGATACATCTATTTCTCCATTAATAATTCGCCCCCAAAAGCTGCTAGCTATCGCGTTATTCTTTTGATTTTGCAAAATAGCAATATCTGTTAAACTATATTCTGGATGCTTTTTATTGATTTGTTGGCAGTATGCTTGAATATTTTCATAAAACTGTTGCTGGCGTTTATCCAATCTTTGCTTAAATCGTCTAACATGATCTAACGACCTTTTGTTAGATGATAGCTGGTTAAAACATATCTTATACTTTTTGATAATTAAATGTGCATCTACCACAGGGTCAGTATCATAAACGGCCGCTATTGGTTTTATTTCTTTAGAATAACCAGCATCGAGTTCCTTTATTCTTTTTAATTTTCCTGATTGTTTCTCAAACGATTTATTCTCCTTTAAAGACTGTATATCTTCCTGTAACTGGCCATTTTCAGTATTATTTGTTAAATCTAGTATGCCAGGATTACTATAAAAAAGTATTGCAACAACCATAATTACAGACACCAATAAAAGCAGCCATTTAATTCGCATATCTATTGACCATATAGCTAAAATAATTATTGACGTCATTTAACTGATTACTGCCTATATAAAAATTGAAATAAAAATCTTCCAAGCTTAAGCCGCAGGCCTGATTAAACATGCTGTCTTTTAGGCCAAGACAATAGCTCAAGATCAAATCTGACTCAGCATCGCATGGATAATTCATCGAACAGGCAACCAAAGGCATAACTATTGCATTTAACATCGCAATATACAATGAGTCATATACCATTGTTTTTTCCTTTAGCTTTTTCAATACGCTTGAATCTTTTTGATTGGGTCGTGATTTATAAATCACCTCGCCAATAACTAAAAAAGCATCTGCTGATTGCACTCGATGCAGATAATCGTCCATAGAGTTAATATAACCATCAATTTTTGCTTCTATTTCAGTCATCAACTCATTATCTGTTACTTTACTATTTTCTATTCTCAAGCGTAAATTTTCAATCTGTTCACTGTATTGTTTAATCAACTGTGTTTGTTCTGAAGATAATACTTCATTACCATCATACAGGTTCATCATGTCATTAGTTAAACGCTGCATTTGTATATTAATAGCATTTAACTCATCATTTGTCAAAGCTGATTTACTCAACTGCATTGTGGAATATTCTCTTTCAAAATTATTAAGCTGGGCAACCATTTGTAAAGCATGGGCTAGCTGCTTTTCCTCATCTGTTTTTGGAATTATTTTATTGAATTTTTGCCTGAGCTTTTGCACAATTTGATTATAACTATCATCTTCATCATCAATCATAGCCTTACAGATATCCACATGGTGTTGATAATACATGTTTTGCTGCGCCGTTGGCTCAGTTTGGGACTCACGAGAACTATTTTCAAACCGATCAACCAAGGTCTGCAAAGGATCCTTTTGATTATGATAATCTTCAACATCAGTATAGCAATTAGCGAAATACTGCCAATCACGATAAGCCGCAATATAATCTAGCTCTAGTTCTTTAAGATCATAATTCTCTGACTCTGTATTAATATCATCATCTACATCATTTATTATTGAGCTTTTTTTTACTGATGGAATTGCAGTCTTACCTTTATCCACCGCCGAAGACTCTGTTAGCTGAAAGGAAGCATGATTAATAGGAGCCACTTTTTTTGTTAAATCAGAATGATCAGCAGAATAGTAAAACACTATAAACAACAATATGGAAAAAACCATTAAATATATTATTGACTTCATTTATCTAATACCCACTCTATTAAAATTATTTGATGAAAAAATTCATCAATAGTTCACCTGTATGAAGATATTATACAAAAAATCTGTATGTTCAGATCGTAATTGTTGAACAATATCAAAAAGGTAGATGTAAATTATTGATTTAAGTATAATAACCTCTTTTAAATTATACTTATAACAATGTTTAAATGGGATACACTGATAATTAACGCCAATATAGCAACCATGGCTGAAGGGGCTCATGCATACGGTATGATTGATAAAGGCGCTATTGGAATATTGAATGGTCGCATTGAGTGGCTGGGCACAACTGCAGGGATTACAAATAGCATAGACACACTGGCCAAAGAAGTGATTGATGCTCAAGGCTGTTTACTCACACCTGGCTTGATTGATTGCCACACACACTTGGTTTTTGCTGGCAATCGCTCAGATGAATTCGAACAACGATTAAACGGTGTTAGCTATCAAGAAATTGCTCAAAATGGTGGCGGGATATTATCCACAGTTAAAGCAACACGTGCAGCAAGTTTTGATGAGTTATATGCTCAGTCCTTACCCCGTTTACAGGCATTAATGTGTGAAGGCGTCACCACTATTGAAATTAAATCTGGTTATGGCTTGAATTTAGAAGCTGAATTAAAGATGCTCAATGTAGCAAAAAAACTGGGAGAAGAAAATAATATCCGAGTTAAAACCACACTATTGGCTGCCCATGCCGTTCCTCCTGAATATAGGCACAAAGCGGATGATTATGTTGATTTAATCTGCACTGAAATTATTCCAAAAATTTCAGTACTAGGTGCTGCAGACTGTATCGATGCATTTTGTGAAAGTATTGGCTTTAGCCATGCTCAGACTAAGAAAATATTTGATTCTGCTTCGCGTTGGGGTCTGCCGGTAAAGTTGCATGCTGATCAATTGAGTGACTTAGGTGGCGCTGCACTGGTCGCTGAATATTCTGGACTGTCTGCTGACCATGTCGAGTATAGCAGTTTAAAAAGCGTTAAAGCCATGGCCAAAGCAGGCACCGTGGCTGTCTTATTGCCTTATGCTTTTTATATTTTGAAAGAAACCAAATTACCGCCCATTGAGGCCTTTAGAAAACACCATGTCCCAATCGCCATCTCTACAGATTGCAATCCAGGAACAGCACCAAGCAGCTCACTATTAACCACCATGAATAAGGCCTGTGTAGAATTTTCACTCACTCCCGTGGAAGTATTAACCGGCGTCACCCGTAACGCTGCCCTTGCATTGGGAATAGAAGATGAAGTAGGCAGTATTGAATTCGGCAAGAAAGCTGATCTGGTTTTGTGGCATTGTAAACAACCTGCTGATCTGTGTTACTGGCAAGGCATGAATAGAGTTAAACGAATTTTTACTGCGAGAAAAAATGACTGATACTCAACTCGCTACATAAGTAAACCTTATATACCTTATAAAAAATATCAATCCATCTAAAGTATAAATTCTGCTATGATGAAATTTAAATTGATAAATAAACCAAAGAAATCTCCTGCCTTCGCAGGATAGACGGAGGTATTAATAGGTAAATAAAGTGAGCTTATATCATCATTCCCAAGCCAAAGACAGTTGTGGATTTGGTTTAATAGCACAATTAAAAGGTCAGCAAAGCCAAGAGTTAATCACTACCGCAATCAGTGCCTTAACACGCATGACCCATCGGGGAGTGGTGAATGCAGATGGGAAAACAGGTGATGGCTGTGGTATCACTATTCAATTATGTCAGTCTTTTTTTACACCCATTGCAGAATCATTTGCTATAAATTTAGACTCACTACTGGCTGTAGGACAAATTTTCCTCAATCCTGATGAGCACAAGGCACAAGCCTCTCGAAGAATATTAGAAAAAGAGTTACAACGCGAAACACTACAAATCATTGGCTGGCGTACCGTACCCATCAATACCAGCGTTTGTGGCGATATCGCATTGGAAAGCTTACCTAAAATTGAACAGGTTTTCATTAAAGCACCCGTGGGTTGGAGCAAAGATGATTTTGAACGCCGACTGTTTATGGCAAGGCGCCGTGCAGCCGACCAGATTGATGATGACCACTACTACGTCTCGTCACTATCTAACAAACTTATCGTTTATAAGGGGCTGGTAATACCTGCAAATTTAAGCATATTTTATCCCGATTTAGCTGATAAAAACATGAAATCTGCCATTTGTTTATTTCATCAACGATTTTCTACCAATACAGCTCCGCTGTGGAAATATGCGCAACCTTTTAGATTATTAGCACATAATGGTGAAATAAACACCATTAACGCCAATCGTACCTGGGCCAAAGCTCGGCGCAAAAAATTATACACGCCATTAATCCCCGATTTGCTACAACTCAGCCACTTGGTGAATCAAACAGGTTCCGATTCATCCTCATTAGATAACATGTTGGAAGTCTTATTACTTGGTGGTATGGATATTTTCCGTGCCTTGCGTTTGCTAGTGCCTCCTGCCTGGAAAAAACGCAAAAATATGGATCCCCATTTGCGCGCCTTTTATGAATTTAATTCTATGCATATGGAAGCCTGGGACGGACCAGCAGCCATAGTCATGACCAATGGTGAAAAAATTGCCTGTACCCTTGATCGCAACGGATTACGCCCAGCTCGTTATATCATCACCAAAGATGGTGTTTTGACTGTCGCATCAGAGGTCGGGGTGTGGGATTATAAAGAAGAAGATGTCATAGAAAAAGGTCGTGTTGGCCCTGGTGAAATGCTAGCTGCTGATATTATTAATGATGAAATGTGGCGTACTAATAAAATCGATGATATGTTGAAAAACCGCCAACCATATTTGGAGTGGCTGCGTGAAAATACCTTACGATTGCGCTCCAACCGAAAATTGGAACGAAAAGGAGCAGATAATTATATAGCTACTGATATGCAGAATATCGAAACCTACAAAAAATTATTCAACCTCTCAATAGAAGAGTCCGAACAAATCATCAAAGTCATGGCCGATAATTCATCTGAAGCCACCAGTTCCATGGGCGATGATACACCTGTGGCCGTGTTATCACAGAAAAACAGAAACCTCTATGATTATTTTCGCCAACAATTTGCCCAGGTAACCAACCCGCCCATTGATTCCTTACGAGAAAAATCAGTGATGTCACTGGAAACATTATTAGGGCGTGAACATAATCTATTTCAAGAAACCAATGGTTTGGCATACAGAGCAATAATATCTCAGCCTATTTTGAATTTTGCCAAACTACAGCAAATCAAGGCACTAGATCAAAAGTATTACCAGTTTAACAAGCTATCCATTAATTATCCAATCTACGAATCATTAGAAAAATCCATAAAAAAACTCTGTGATGATGCTGTGTCCTTGGTACAGGCTGGCTGTGTTATCTTAAAATTAACCGATAGAAACATTGATGAAACCACTGTTCCAATTCATGCGGCACTGGCAGTTGGAGCAGTAAATGCCAGAATGATTGAAGAAGGATTACGTTTAGATGTCAATATCATTGTTGAAACAGCCACCGCAAGAGATGCCCACCATTTTGCTGTATTAATAGGTTTAGGTGCCACCGCCGTTTATCCCTATCTTGCCATGCAAACCATTAATCAATTATATCTCGAGGGTTATTTAAAAAGCGGTCTGATCAACTCGCGAGAAAACTATTTTGTCAGTTTAAAGAAAGGCTTGTTAAAAATTCTATCCAAGATGGGGATTTCTACCATTGGCAGTTATCGTAACGCGCGATTATTTGAAATCATTGGTATACATCAAAGTGTTATGGACTTGTGTTTTTATAGATCAAAATCCCGAATTGGAGGCGCAACTTTTATAGATTTACATGAAGATGCCTTAAAGTGTCATCATCGGGCATGGAAAGCACAAATCAACGTCAACCGAAGTGGCCAGCTTAAATACGTCCATGGAGGAGAGTATCATTGCTACAACCCAGATGTTATCACATTTCTACAGGCGGCGGTAAACAGTGGCAAACAAGCAGATTATGATAAATTCTCACAAACCGTCAATAACCGCCAAATTGCAACATTACGCGATTTGATGCAATTAAAACTTGCAAAGACTTCATTAGCAGCAAGTGAGCTCATGCCAATCAGTGAAATTCTTAAACGATTTGATTCTGCCGCCATGTCAATTGGCGCATTGAGCCCCGAGGCACATGAAGCACTGGCTATTGCCATGAATCAAATTGGTGGACGCTCAAATTCTGGTGAAGGTGGTGAGGATGTGCGGCGATTTAACACTGAGAAAAATTCAAAGATAAAACAGGTTTCCTCTGGACGATTTGGTGTTAATGCACATTATCTGGATAATGCTGAGGTCATTCAGATTAAAATAGCCCAAGGTGCCAAACCTGGTGAAGGTGGGCAACTCCCTGGCAAGAAAGTCACACTTGAAATTGCCAAGCTACGCAATGCAACAGTAGGCACCACCTTAATATCACCTCCACCGCATCATGACATTTACTCGATTGAAGATCTATCTCAACTGATATTTGATTTAAAACAGGTCAACCCTGATGCACTGGTTTCTGTCAAACTGGTATCAGGACCAGGAGTGGGTACAATAGCCGCAGGTGTCGCCAAGGCCTATGCCGACATGATTACTATCGCAGGTCACGATGGCGGTACTGGTGCCAGCCCTTTATCCTCAGTTAAATATGCTGGTAATCCCTGGGAAATGGGCTTGGCTGAAGTTCATCAGGCATTAATCGAGAACAACTTAAGAGACCGGATCTGCTTACAAGTTGATGGCGGTTTAAAAACAGGGTTGGATGTCATAAAGGCAACGATCTTAGGTGCTGATAGTTTTGGTTTTGGAACGGGACCAATGGTAGCATTGGGTTGTAAATATTTAAGGATCTGTCATTTAAACAACTGCGCAACAGGCATAGCCACACAAAATAAAACCTTGCGAGAAAAACATTTTACTGGATTACCAGAAAAGGTCATCCGCTATTTTACATTTGTTGCCAAGGAGACACAATACTGGCTGGCACAACTTGGCATTGAATCTCTGGACAAATTAATAGGCCGCACAGATTTATTGAAATTATTGCCTGGTGTCACAAGTAAACAATCACACCTGGACTTAAGCGCCATATTGGATGCGGCCAAACGACCAACAAGTGGAACGGCACATTATTTAAACAAGCGAAACCATCCATTTGATACAGGAGAACTCAATCAACAAATTTTGGCTGATTTCAAAAAAAATATAGACTCACAAACGCTAAAACTTACCTACCCAATAAAAAACTATGACCGTTCTGTAGGAGCCAAGCTATCAGGCTACATTGCCAGGACTTTTGGCCTTAAAGGGCGGCCGTTAACCATCAACTTTAAAGGCATAGCTGGGCAAAGTTTTGGTGTATGGAATCATCAGGGCATAGACTTAAACCTTGAGGGTGATGCCAATGATTATGTAGGCAAAGGTATGTCAGGTGGTTCAATCAGCATTTCTCCACCTGAGAATATCAACTATATACCTAGTAGAGGAGCAATTATTGGCAATACCTGTCTCTATGGAGCCAGTGGCGGTTTACTTTTTGCCGCAGGTCAAGCTGGTGAACGATTTGCTGTACGCAACTCTGGGGCTATCGCGGTGATCGAAGGTGTTGGTGATCACGCTTGTGAGTATATGACGGGTGGTACTGTGGTGGTTTTGGGCCCTGTTGGTGAAAATTTTGGTGCTGGCATGACTGGTGGCAAAGCTTTTATATTTGATGATTTTGATACACTGCTTCAACTGACAAACCTGGATACCGTTGAAATCATCAGTATTACCGATGATGGCAATGAACCTTATGAAGATGAATTAAAACTGTTAATACGACAACACATAACAAAGACAGGTAGTCGCTGGGCAGAGAAAATATTTAACAATTTTGATAATTATATTGATGCCTTTAAAGTGGTTATCCCTAAAAACTTATCCACATCAAAACTAGCAACTCCCCTACAGATTAAAGCGGGAGGTATGGTATGAGCGATGGTTTTAAATCAGGTGACACCCTGAGTTTCTTAAATAATCAAAGAAAAGTAGCCGATAAAAAAAGCGCACTACAAAGAACCGAAAATTTTGCAGAGATATACCAAAATAATAACTCGCTGGATTTACAAAGACAGGCCGATCGTTGTCTTGACTGCGGCAACCCATACTGCGAATGGAAATGTCCACTGCATAATTACATTCCCAATTGGCTGCAACTAGTATCCAGTGGAGATTATGAGAAAGCCGCCATCATTATGCATCAAACCAACCCATTGCCAGAAATTTGTGGCCGAGTTTGTCCACAAGACAGATTATGTGAGCAAGCCTGTACCCTCAATACCGGCTTTGGTGCCGTCACGATTGGTGCCATAGAAAAAAGTATCGCCGACTTGGCCTTAGAGAACAATTGGCGACCAGATTTATCACTGGTAAAACCCACAGGAAAGTGTGTTGCCGTAGTTGGGGCAGGACCCGCAGGATTAGCATGTGCCGAGTTGCTAGTCAGAAATGGTGTACAAGCCGTAGTTTATGACCGCTATCCTGAAATTGGAGGCCTATTAACCTTTGGCATACCCAACTTTAAACTCGAAAAAGAAATACTACTTAAACGCAGACAGTTTTTAGAGGACATAGGGGTAAAATTTCAACTCAATACAGAAATTGGCAAGGACATCACCATTGATGAGTTACAAAGTGATTATGATTCAGTATTTCTCGGCATGGGTACCTATAATGCTGTTGATGGTAACTTAATCGAAAAACACACACAAGGTGTAGTGCAATCTCTGGATTATCTAATCGGTAATATCAACCAGCAGCAATCCTATGCTATGCAAAATTCACAATATCATGATTTAAAAAATAAAACTGTCATTGTATTAGGCGGCGGTGACACCGCCATGGACTGTGTTCGTTCTGCCATCCGCCAACAGGCACGATCAGTCACCTGTGTCTATAGAAAAGATCAAGCTGCCATGCCTGGCTCAACAACAGAAGTGCAGAATGCCAAAGAAGAAGGCGTGAAATTTATCTTTCATTTACAGCCCACCGAGATTACATCTGAAAATAATATTGTTAAGGGCATCAATTTTACCCGCACAGATTACAACCAACTCAAATATAAAAATAAACAGATATTCCTACAAGCGGACTGTGTTATTTTAGCCTTTGGTTTTAGAGCCAGTCCTGCTGACTGGTTTAAACCAGCAGGCATTAAAACTGAAGATTCTGGATTGGTTTCTACCAAAAGCTATTCACAATCCACTACACATAAAGGCCTATACGCTGGAGGAGATATGGTTAGTGGCGCGGACTTAGTTGTTACCGCAATTGCTCAAGGCCGAGATGCAGCTAAAGAGATTATGGCTGATTTAGGTGTTATGGATTATTAAATTTCCAGTATTACTTTCTGTAAATTTCCATTAACATCTCAGACCTTATAGTAAATTAATCATTTCTTTTTTATAATCAGCGTTTATTATTCACACGCTTTATTGGAACTGACATAAATGACTGCTTTCAGCGAACAACAAAAACAAGACTTTATAGTTGCACTTAATCAAATTATGCCATATGGAAAATATAAGGGCAATAGACTATATGAATTACCAGGCCACTATTTGGCATGGTTTAACCGCCAAGGCTTCCCTAACAATAAGTTGGGTAAACAGATGGCTTTGGTCTTTGAACTTGATCATAATGCTTTATTACCATTGTTTAAAAAATATTTGGATAGGACATAACAACTAAAGAGTTATATAAATAATTTTGACAATATAGACAAATGTCGTTATAATAGGAGACATTATTCACAGGTTAAAAATATGCTTGTTACAAAAATTGAAAGTTTGCTCGGTGGTTCAAGCGTTCTGGGTTATACAATCAACACAGAAATGGATTTATACGAATTGAGTAAAATAGGCATTCCCAAAAAAGCCTTAGTGAGCCTGGTCAAAAATATTAATACCTCCATGCGTGCTATGTCGGAAATATTGCATGTTACAGAACGTACCCTACAACGAAAAAATGATTTAGACTTACTCAGTGAAAACATTTCCGAACACGTCATCCAAATTGCCGAAGTTTATATGCGCGGTAATCAGGTCTGTAATGACAGTGATGCTTTTGAAGCCTGGATGAATGCTTCAAGCAAAGCATTTGCCAACAAAAAACCCAAAGAGTTGTTATCATCTCGGTATGGTGTACATATCGTTCTGGATGAATTAGGCAGGATTGAACATGGTGTTTTTTCTTAGTGAAAGTATACCGCATAGCCAAACATAAATACATCAACGATTTATCAGGAGAGGGCGCCAGAATTTACGGTGGTCGCTGGAACAGTAAGGGCACAAACATGCTTTATACTGCTTCAAATCGTTCTTTAGCCACTGTTGAATACTTGGTGCATTTACCCATTGCATTGATACCAAGAGATATTTATATTGTCGAGATACAGATTCCAGATAATATCCAAACCACAGAACTAACCATTGAGGATTTACCCGCAGACTGGAGTCATTATCCCGCACCTTTTAGCTTGGCAGTAATTGGTGACAAATGGGTTAACCACAACCAGTCACTGTTACTAAAAGTGCCCTCCTCGATTGTCAAAGGCGAGTATAATGTTTTAATCAACCCAAGACATAAATCATTCAATAAAATTAAAGTTAACGATTTTGAACCCTATAATTTTAATCAGCGATTGCTTAAGTAATACTTTTATTTAAGTCAAGTTTCAAGTTGTGGTTAAAAATGTTGGGCTTCTCAGTGATCAGTCAACCTACCGTGCTTTTAATGAAGGCCTATCCCTGCTATTCTTCTCAACTCTGCCTACGTTCTAGAAGTATTAGTTAAATCTGTGATATAGTTATAAATAGATATCCATGATTATCAATAAATATTTAATTAGTAGAGAATATCAATGAGTGTTCAACAGTTTTTTAGCTTTCTTTCAGATCATACGCTCTGGATTGTGTTGTTTTATGTTGTGATACTCGTTTTGGCAATAGTGTTCAGTTATAGACAAAAAAAGCTGTCATCCCAACTAAATGTAAAAATATTATCTTTGCTGGTTTTTATGGTCTCAATTCCAGGCATTATGGCAACGATCGTAGTATTTTATAGTCTGTTTTTTATTCGTCTTAATTTGCTTGAAGTGAATATAGTGGTGTATTTCTTACCCATTATAACAATGATAGTGACTTTGTTGGTGATTTCAAAAAAAGTTAATCTAAACAAGTTACCTGGCTTTAACCGCTTATCAGGACTCATGACTTTACTTGTCCTAACAGGCTTAGCCTTGTTGTTGCTCTATAAACTTCGCCTCTTTGTCGGTTTCTTTGCTTCCATGCATAGCTTACTTATTTTCGGCATCATTTTCTATTTCTTATTCAAGATCGCATTACGCAAGTTGAGTGGAGGGAAAAGGTAGATTTTTTTAATATGGGACACACGTCTTGTTGAGGGAATCAATGAGGTAATAGCATTTGATTTTTATTATCACTTGTTCACTTTATTCAATTTTCATATTAATATGACTTAGGATCTCTTGAGTTCCCGTTTACTCATAATAGTCAACATATCATGCTTTAAGCTTCCAGAACAATTAAACACTTTACTTAATAAACATCCAACTAGATCCAACAATGTTAAGCCTAAAACTAACAGAAAGTGCATTAATGGAGGAATTTGCGACCTCGCTGGAAAGACTAACTCGGCTACGAATGAAAGGCCATGAACTTGATATGCAGGTTGTTGCAGAAGCAGTGCAAGATAAAAAAAACCTTGAATTGCTAAAAGATATGGATTGTGATAGCGTGCAGGGTTATTATATCGAAAGGCTCATGCCAGCAAAAAACTTGATCCCCTGGATACAACATAAACTATTTTTTATTAATTTACTTGTACAATTTGAACTTTTATGGCACCAGAAATATGACTGAAAATAAATCCATCTTTTTTGAGATTTTTCCCTGGAATGAAAATTTTAATACAGGTATTGACATAATAGATGAACAACACAAGGTTCTGGTTGAAATTTTAAATCGATTGGCAGGACATTTAGCCAACCGTTCTAATGTTAATACTTTAAATAAAGTTTTTGATGAACTGGCCAATTATGCTGATTATCATTTCAAAACTGAAGAAAAGATCTGGTCAACTCATTTTAAAAATGATGTATGGCAAAAAACCCATGAAAAAACTCATGGATCCTTTATTTCTAAAGTACTTTTATTAAAGAAAGAAGATAATCACAAGAAACTTGATAGTGTCATACATAATATTGTCTCTTTTTTAACCAAATGGCTTGCCTATCATATTTTGGATACCGATAAACGCATGGCTAAAGCGGTATTAAATATTAAGTCTGGCTACACAATGGAAGAAGCCAAAAATAAAGCCAATGAAGAAATGAGTGGCTCCATGCAGGTTCTCATTAATACTGTTTTGACCATGTATGACAGCCTTTCTACCCGAACTATTGATTTGATGCGAGAAAAGGCATTAAGAAAACAGGCCGAAGAGTCTTTATCTCAGAGTGAAGACCGTTGGAAATTTATATTAGAAGGTGGCAGTGCAGGTGTATGGGATTGGAATATTGTTGAAAATGATGCTTCCTATTTAAAGAGTACTGATTCTATTTTTGATACCGTGACCGATAAAATACTAGAAACAGAATCAAATTCAAGAATTCACCCAGATGATTTAAGCCAAGTAAAAAAGGATTTGAAAGCCCATCTCGAAGGAAAAACACAGTTCTATATTAATAAACACAGAATATTTGATAATCGCGATCGTTGTCACTGGATTTTGTCTCGTGGTAAAGTAGTGAGCCGCGATAAAAATGGTAAAGCTTTAAGGATTGTAGGTACACACGCCGATGTGACTGAAAATGAACTGGCAACACTTATCTATCAACACAGTAACCAAGGTATGTTCGTTACTGATAACAATAACAATATCATTGCCACCAATCCAGCTTTTACTACTATTACAGGCTATTCAGCTGAACAGGCCGTCGGTAAAAACCCTCATTTTCTTTCATCTGGAAGGCATGACAAGGTGTTCTATGAACAACTGTGGAAGTCTGTCAAAGAAACTGGCAAATGGAGTGGTCAAATATGGAATAAACGAAAAAATGGTGAGGTGTATCCTGAAATCATGAATATTAATTCAGTCATTGGTGACAATAACTCCCTTAGTCATCATCTGGTGTTATTAACTGATATTACAGAACAGATCAACCTCGAAGAAAACTTGCGACGCACACAAAAAATGGAAGCGCTGGGCAAATTAACAGGTGGTATTGCACACGATTATAATAATATGCTGGGTGTTATTATAGGTTATACAAATTTACTTGAAAAAAACTTAGCAAAACAACCAAAACTGCTTAGTTACGCATCCGAAATTAATCGTGCCAGTCAACGTGGTGCAATACTCACCAAAAAATTATTGTTTTTCTCCCGAAAAGACTCGTCACAGTCTTCAGTGATAAATATAAACAAGACATTACTGACACAACAGGATATGCTGCTTAAAACACTGACTGTACGTATCAATCTTATTATTGATACAGCTGTTGACCTCTGGTCTGTTAATCTTGATGAGAATGAACTGGTCGACACCATTCTTAACTTAAGTATTAATGCCATGCAAGCAATGACTGACAACAGGTCCGAATCGTTACTTATTATTAGTACTCGCAACCTGACATTTGGATCTCTTGAAGCACAATCCCTCGGCTTGACTCCTGGAGATTATGTACAGTTATGTTTTAAAGATACAGGTACTGGAATAGATAAAAATATAAAAGAAAAAATATTTGATCCCTTTTTTACAACAAAAGGTGATAGAGGCACAGGGCTGGGACTTTCTCAGGTTTTCGGATTTATAATTAGATCGGGAGGAAACATCAAATTTCATTCGCAACCAGAGTTAGGTAGCCAATTTTTTCTTTATTTTCCGCGCTATATTGATATGTGTACAGAAGGAAATAGCGACCTTGATAAAGATATGGAATCCATTGGAGGGTCTGAAACAATTCTTGTTGTTGATGATGAAGTCGCATTACTTAAATTAACCTACGAATTATTAAAACAAAAGGGTTATAAAATATTTTGCGCACAAAACAGCTCAGAAGCCCTAAAAATTCTTGAGTCTGAATCCATACACCTTGTCTTATCGGATGTCATTATGCCAGAAATAGATGGTTATCAATTGGCTAAAATCATAAGAGAAAAATATCCTGAAATTAAAATACAAATGGTGAGTGGTTTTTCTGACGAATTACACGAAGGTGATGATCGTGATTTGTATGATAATCAATTACAAAAACCCTATGATTTAGAGCTACTATTTAAAAACATCCGGGCACTTTTAGACCAGGAAACAACTTAAATTGTGTAAAAACTAAAATCCATACCTTTTACTATAGGATTCCTTTATCAACAGGAGCGTACTTTATAAAATAAACCACAACAAATATACTTTTAATATTAGTTGCTACGCTTTTTTTATTAAGTCCATATGTGTTAATAAAGCATTAATATCCAATGGCTTGGAAAAACATGCCTCTGCTCCAAGTGACAGTATTCGATCGGTATTTTCTTTAGTTGAATACCCTGTCATTGTTAGCACTCTAATATTTGAAGTAGCCTTGTCCCCTTTGACTTGTTTACAAACTTCAAAACCATCCATGCCATGCATCTTCAAATCCAACAGTAAAAAATCTGGCTTAAAAGAGTAAATTTTCAACCCTCCATCAAAGCCATTTATAGCGGTCTCAACTTCTACTTTTTCTTCAGGAACCTCACTAAACATACAGTTGAGAAAGCGTAACATTCCTTCATCATCATCAATAATTAATATTCGTAAAACACCTTTATTTTCATTCAGGATTCCAATATTATTGTTCTTTGCAAACTTTTCAATATCTACTACTCGAAACCGTCTGTGACCGCCCAAGGTGGTATAAGCTGGCAATAGACCTCTTTGTGCCCACTGCCTCAAAGTTATAGGAGAAACCATTAACATCTTTGCTGCCTTACTAGGTGACAGTAACTCTTTGTTATCTGCAGGATTCATTGTCATTTACCTTTTGCCAAAATGAACATTATAATTTTATTCAATGATACGACTATACCATGTTTGAATATCTAAATCGATAATATCGATAATATCGATTTAAATAAAATATTTCTTTACTTTTGTTTTGTAAAGGGATAAATTGTTAATATCGATTAATTCGATATTATCGATTATAACGAACCCACCGTAAAATTACCAATCTAATTATGTAAACAATTGTGTAACCTCGCCAATTTATAGAGTAAACAGCTTGCACAAATGAGAAGAATGATGAAAGTAAAAAAAATAATATCTTTATTAGGCCTGGATAAAAGTACCATCGGCATGTTTTGCTCATATTGTCACTTGCTACAACACCAGCTTGATAATCACTGGATTGTTGACAAAACTGGCACATATTCAGATATTGTGGTTATTGCGGCCAATCAGCCGGAGTTCACCAATATTAAGGCCAGGATAAAAATAATTTTAGGTAGATCTGATACACAATCAATTGATGATGCACCAGAATCAGACAGAACGTTCAAAATCACCTACCCAATAAACAGTTCTAAAGTACTTGATATACTAAATAAAGTCTCAAAAATTGAAAACCGAAGTACAGATAATAAAAATATCCTGAGCAGTAAAACTTTATTTTCTCTCAAAAATATGTTCCTTAAATACGTCAATAAAAACAATATAGGAAACAAATTTAAACAAGTTAATACAAAGATAAACCAGTCTCATAAAATAGCAAATAAATTATTAAAACTGCGTCCTTCCAGTAATAAGAATAATCTGAAAGTAGTTTTCTTGGGTCGACCTGGCTCTGGTAAAACCACTGCAATATCATCAGCCAGTACTGATCAAATTTTAACCAGTGAAGTCAATGCAACTGACACAGTAGGATTAATTAAAGATCAGACCACCATCGGAATTGATTATGGCGAGTATTTAGTCGATGACGACACCAAACTTAGACTGTATGGAACACCTGGTCAGGTTCGGTATGATTATGTTCAGACTCAGACAGTAGCCAGAGCAGATATATACGTGATTCTGGTTGATTTATCTTCTGTTGCGCCATTTGCGGAATTTATGCACTATAAAAAAATTATTGAATCCGCAGGAAACAGTGATGCATTGCGCGTCGTTGCTTTTACTCACTATGATGTTAGAGAACACAATATGTTACTACTATCTAAAGAAATTAGGTATAAATATCATGGGGAAACATTGACTGTCAAGATTGATACCAGGCAAACAGATGAAATGAGATTTATGTTGAAAAAAGCAGCCATGATGATACTTGACAATAACTCCTTGCATCAACATTATGAAGAGAATAGTTTATATTTAAGAAATATAAATTCATAAACAAAACAAGTACTTAAAACTATAATTTTTGTTTTAATACATTTAGAAATTTAGGGTAAATTAAATAATATACCTCCATTTATTTACAAGAATAGCAGATATGAATTAAACTGATGATGACAGGCAAAAATAAAAGAATGATATCTGTATTAGGATATGACAATAGTTTTACAGGAGTGCTCGCGTCATACTTTCATCTACTAAAACCACAACTTAAGGATAATTGGGTACTCAACAGGATTGATAAACATTCTGAAGTTGTTGTTATACCAGCTGGGTATGGTGGTTCTATAAGCAAAAAATCAAAAATCACAATAATTTTAGGTATGCCAAAAGATTTAAATAAATTTGAAAGTGATCAGGATCTCGATCAAATATTTAATATTAAATACCCGATCAGTAGCGCTAAAATAATTAATGTATTGAATAAAATATCAGAAATTAAAGGGTTAGATGAGAATAATGAATCAATAGATAACAAGGTAGCATTCTCGTTTAAAAATGTTTTTTCAAAATTTATGCATATAGATTTCAGTAAGGATAACATTACTACAACTAAATCACATACTTCTAAATTAGAAAAAAAGATAGCCAAATAGTAGCAAATAAATTGAGAAATTTATGTAACCCAGATAATAAGAGGACATTAAAAGTTGTTTTCCTGGGTCGACCTGGCTCTGGAAAAACAACAGCTATATCCTCAGCCAGTACTGATACACACTTAACCACTGAAGTACGTACAACAGATTCCGTTAGTTTGATTAAGGATAAAACAACCATCGGTATTGATTATGGTGAATGTAATTTTGATAATAATCTCACACTCAGATTGTATGGCACACCTGGTCAGAGACGTTATGACTACCTTCAGACTCAAACAATTGCCAAGACAGATATTTATGTAATATTGGTTGATCTATCCTCTGTGGCACCATTTGCAGAATTTATGTATTATAAGGAAATCATCGACTCATCAGGAAATGATGCGGCCCTAAGAGTCGTTGCTTTTACACACTATGATATGAGAGAACATGAAATGACACAGTTGTCAAAAGAGATTCGGCATAAGTATCACAGTGAAATTTTAACTCTAAAAATTGATACCCGGAAAAAAGATGAAGTGAGACTTATGCTAAAAAAAACGGCCCAAATAAAACTTAGCAGTCTTCCTTCTGAGCAGTATTACATAGAAAACAATTTATTTTGAAACGTCATAATTAACCTCAAGAACTCAGGTTTTATCGATAAGATATATTAATATTAACCCTGCGGTATAATTTGTTGTTAAAACTTAGTTCAAACCACTCAACTTATACTATTAATGGTATAGACACGCATCACTAAAATGAAATTACTCACCTCAGTATTTAATATATCAGTTTAAATGCTTGAAAAGCCCCAAACACCCCTAAATATCATGTGTGTAATTACAGTAGGGTCATTAAATTGTAGCTATTTTATAGAAAACCAGATTATCGAGTGTTTAAATAGCAAGCACTACGACCCCTTCGCTGAACCACATCATGCTGAAACTAGTTGAGTTTAAGCCGCCTGTAAGTAGATTAAAACAGGCTGGTATCGGCAACAACAAAGTTGCTATCATACTTATAGCCGTCATCAGTTGTGGTTTCCCTGACCGTTTTAACTGCTTTAAAACGATTGATATCGGCAACCGCTTTGTTGCTGGTATTGTTGCCGGACTCGTCATTGAACTGATCATAATACTGGTCCGCTGAAGTCCGTGGGTTGTTAAACTCAATGCCTAGTGAAAATTGCCCTACCAGCGGAATGGAAGTCATACTAACCACATTATGAAAGCCATCGGTTTTTGCTGGATTATCCACTTTGATCACTTCACCCATGCCGCCGAAGACCTGATCAGAATTGACGAACCTAATCGTGGCAAAAGAAATCACCTGAGTACCGGCTTCCACTGGGATCCCTCCATCAGCCACCTGACTGTAGACTCTAACAGGTGACAGCACTGAACCCATTTGATTCCTGTCGTCACTGCCCATCACGTTATACATATAGGGGATACTCCAATGCAATGTTTGCCGAGTCACATTAAACACCATCACGGTATTGGACAGCTTTTGAAACAGTAGAGACAACAACCAAGCAACCAGGAAAAAGACGCCAATAAACAATAAAATCGCAGCAACAATTTTGATCGCCCCGACAAATGCCCCGCCAGCTATCAGTGCCATGCCACACTTGACAATGAATCCAGCAACTCCAGCTTTAACCCCCATGGCATTCAACATGACAACAACCACACCAGCAGCTTTTATCACCCCGGCAACTATCTTTGTGATCAATGCCGACACCCCGAGCCTGACCAGAGAGATAAGCTTGCTTTGGGCCGCTTTCATTAGTTCTTCGCCCTGCGCACCAAACAGCCATTTGAATCCATAAGTGATCCAAGGCGTT
>JAESTH010000292.1 GCA_016763695.1 Alcanivoracaceae bacterium | reverse complement strand
GCGATGATTTTGTGGGCTAACTGGTATGCAAAATTGCGATAACTTCTACAATCGTTAATTCAATACAAATAATTAATTGAGATCAAGAAAATGCCTGTCGCCTTGATAATAATGGTGTCAAAATTTATATTTCCATATGCTTTTCCCTCATTTATTTTAAAAAGTGAGGTCATTTAAATTTTTTCAAGTCTGAAAAACCTGAAAAAATCTGAATCAGCTGTGCTTTGTGATAGGTATCACAGAATTAAAGTACTTTTTATTTTAAATTTAACAGTACACGAGAAGACGATAAATTTTTACTTGTCTTTTGCAGCCTCATTTGTTGTCTTTTTGTGCTGTATAGAGATTGCTTTACAATGTGATTGATAATTTTAATTTGGTTTCAGTTATTAATCATTTGTAAGGTTCTTATTGATAAGAATGATTTTGGTAAATTTAAGTTTTGCTAAGTTCAGGCCACTGTTTATTATTGTAGAAACATATTTTGGAAAAGTCTCTATACAAAACCCTTGTGGGTAGTTGAGTTTTACGCCCTTTAAACTCTACTACCCATTAATTTTTGTCACTTCATTGATTAACTCTCATTCATCTTTCTATATCAGGATTTAGGATTATTCAAATCCATTTCCAAACAATAGATTAGGTTTAAGTACAAAGTCAATATTGCTGATACTCTGCTGTTCAGATAATACGATGGGTTGTGCATCAAGAGGGTTACAACTATTAGTAAGGCATATATCATTGCCATATTTGACATCAACTAATACTTCAAAGCTTGAAGTGGTCAAATAATAAGTACCCGCGGGAAAACCAGCTGTGTGGTATTCGCCATTATCATCAGTGGTGAAACTGCCCATTGGTGTGCCTTGATCATCAAAGACATTGACCTCGATTTGCCTAATGGCAGCTGAATCATTAAAGTTGGTGACTTTGCCAGAGATATTGGCGCCTTGAGATAAAATAAAATCAATGGTTGGCGCTGTAACTCCCCGCACCGTAGCTGGCAAAACTATTGCTGTACCTGAGCTGATATCACAACCTGCCGCGGGACAGGGCATGTTATTGTATAAAATATCTATCCACCCAGCACCTGGTTTTGGAAACAGGCCAGGGAAAGGTAAATTGGATCCATTATTAGTGACAGCATAATAGGTGCCTGCGGGTAATCCGCTGACTACAAATGAACCCGTAGGCGAACTGCTCCCATCACTGGTGATTGCCCAATTGGCAAACTTCGGTTCAATACCAGGGCCCATGTCTTTGTACACCAACACATTAACATCGGCAATAGGTAAAGTGGTAGCCGTATCGGTGATGGTGCCAGCAAATGAATGGCCAGTATTTAAGGCAAAATCTATATTGCCCGTGATGGTATTGGCGGAAATGTTAACATCCTGAGTGCTTAAATCACAGGCAATACCAGGGCAGGCAATGTCATTGTATTTTTCATTGACATATGGTGCAGAAAGGTCGCCACTAAACATTAAGCCTGTTCTGACTGCATAATCACCAGCAGGCATGCCTCGGGCAGATGTGTATATACCATTTGACCCAACAAAAGCACCACCTACCACCGCTTCATCAATATTATAAAAATTCACCCATAAATTTTCAAAATCAGGAAGGGTTATGGGTAAGCCTGTGACTGTATCGGTAATTGTACCAGATATTTTGCCACCGACCTCAAGTAAAAAGTTTATGCCTATTCTTGTTTCCAGTGCTGATAAAACCACAGCATCACCATCGGCTCCACGATCACAACCACTCCAGTAACAGGGCTTGTTTGCATAAAGTTCTCGTTGATAAAATTCTCGCCCCAGATCGCCTCCCTGAACATAGTAACTACCAGGTAATAATCCGCCGATGGTATAGGAGCCAGTCGCCATTGGGTCATTGTTGCTGCCTTCCATGAAAAAAGAAGCCAAAGTCTGGTTTAATTCATCAAAGACCATCACAAAGGCAAGATTAGCCAGTGAATTGAGTGAAACTGCATCAACTACCCTGCCACTTATTGAAGCGCCTATGTTTAGCGCGAAGTTAATGTTGTTAACGGTGTTTGCTGAGGCAATCGAGATAATTGTGCCAATTCCCTCTGTAGTTAACCTGAAACAGGCATTACACTCAAAACCTCCATAGACTTGGGGAATATGGTTATTGACAATATCAAAACTCCTTTGTAAGAAAAGTCTGTATTCACCATCAGGCATACCCTTGACTGAAAAATTTCCTGTCATGGTATCGATCTGTGCAGATAAACGATATGTACTATCTCCATCAACTCTAGGAATGTCTATAGTAAATGAAAAGACTGCTGCCATAGTGCTGGCATCTGCTAAGTTTCCATTAATAACACCACCAAGTGCAACGCTGAAGTCGACATTGTTTTTAACCGCTGCATCAGCAAGATTAAACTGGCTTTCTATCGGGAAAGTACAGCCCGAACATAACAGTGGGTCTCCATCAATAGCCTCTCGCCAGACATAATCCAGATAGTCATCTTGACGATTACCGGATTGCACCGCATAAATACCACTGGCTAAATCAGTAAATGAATAATTTCCTGCGGCATCGGTGAATATTGAGCTGATACTCATTCTTTGCCCTGATTCAAACTTGTACAAGATCAGGTTGTGGTTTTCGATAGCCAGCGCAGATGTGTTGGTTATTGTGCCATTAATAACTGCTGTGCCCGCAGGTCCTTTAATAAACTGCTGAGATTTAAGTTGCTTAGATTCGTATAATAAGTGCAATTCCTGCTTATAATAATCACGTTGACTGCTATCAATATTATCCTGTTGAATTAATAAATTCAGTACTTCACTTTTTCGATCAAAATTTGCAACCCTAGTGTCAGGTATTTTTGCAATTGCAAGAAAACTTAACAGTAATAGACATAGTATATATGGTTTATATTTGTTCATATTTTATTCCCAATAAATATTTGTGAGAGATCTTTAAAAGACCTTGGTATATTATATTACGTTTTTCTATGTGAATTCATGACATTATTACAGAATAATATGGGGATTTGGCAAAAATGGCAATAAATGGCCTGGGAGAGGCTATCCGAAAATAAGAATCGTCGCGAGAGAAAGCCGGTTTGAGATAGGGTTTCGCCTGATTTGAGGCGAATAGCTGTTAGATTTTCTATTATCGGACAGCCTCTTAGTTTAAAGAGATTGTGGCATTACATTATCAAATCTTTAGATTTAAATTTAATAAGTGCCTTATATTCTTCAGCATGTGACCAGCTATAGCCCAGGGAAATCAACTTATTATTGTGGAAAATAAAAGGTGTATTCTGCCTTTGCCAGATTGGGATATTATGATCCTGAAATAACTGTTTGATGGTTTTGTTGAATTGGTGTTTGTGGGTTTTTAGTTTATGGCCTTTTTGATTGAACTTAACGATCAGGTGCAGATCGTCTTTGCCTGTGTAGTTTAATACGCCATTGTTGTTAGGAAGGCAAAATGTGTTTTCTGTGTGCCAGGGGTAATCTTTAGTCGGGTTAATTGTAGTAAAATTCTGGATACAGTAAATGGCCTGTTGCCAGCGATACAATTGATAATAATTATTCTTGTAGTGCGGGGTTTTATCCATGTTTGCGGTGATGAAATCATGGCTGATTTGTTCGAGAGCTACTTTATCGGCAGTTGGTAGGTTTTTATTAGCCAGCCAGTGGTAGAGTAATGTTGCATGTAGTGACTGTGGCAAGTTTTTAAATTGGTCTAGTTGCAATGGCTTGCCCTGAAAATCACACAGATGATTTAATAACTCCAGGCTCTGTGTGCTGTTGTGGGCACTGCGTGAGATATTGGTGATGGTATTGGGGAAGGACTCTTGCAAGGAGGGGATAATTTGGTTGCGAATAAAATTTCTTTTATAACTGTTGTCCAGATTGGATGCGTCTTCTATCCAGTCAATATTGTTTTCTATTAAGTAATCCTTGAGTACTTGTGGGGACTGCTCTAGCAAAGGTCTAGCCAGATAACCATCAGAAAATTTCTGTAGTTTTTCGATTCCACACAGGCCTTTAATACCCGTGCCGCGCAATAGCTTAAGTAACACTGTTTCGGCTTGATCCTGTGCATGATGGGCAGTTAACAGTATTTCATGTGGCTTTAAATGCTTTTTGAAAAAAGTGTATCGGGCTTCTCTACAGGAATTTTCACTGCTGTCTTTGAGGCTGGCTTGTTCAATAATCAGAGGAATATTTAGTTTGTCACAGTGCAGCTGGCAATGTAGTTGCCAGCTGTGGGCTGCAGATTGCAGGCCATGGTTGATATGTATGGCACGGACATTTTTTATGTTGGCAAATAAATGCAGCAGAGCAGTCGAATCGGCTCCACCACTGTAGGCAATAAGATAACCTTCGCAGGGAGGGAGCCGCTCTAAAAGTGGTTTAAGCCTCAGCGTCTTGGAACACACCATAACTCATGAGTCTTGTATAACGTTTTTTTAATAAGGCATCGATGTCCATTTTATTTACTTTTTCTAACTCTTCTTCCAGAGCATTGGCTAATGATTCCGCAACCTGGTTAACATCTTTATGGGCGGAGCCAAGTGGTTCTGCAATTATTCTGTCAATCAGGTTTAATTTCTTTAGCTTGGCCGATGTAATTGATAAGGCTTCGGCAGCTTCACTGGCTTTTTCGGCACTGCGCCATAAAATGGAAGCACAGCCTTCTGGTGAAATAACAGAATAGGTGCTGTACTCCAACATCATTGTGCAGTCGCCGACACCAATTGCCAAAGCACCACCTGAACCACCTTCACCAATAACAGTACAGATAATAGGTACTCTTAAATCAGACATGACTGACAGGTTTCTGGCAAGGCATCATTTTGCCCACGCTCTTCGGCACTGATGCCAGGATGCGCACCTGTTGTGTCAATAAAGGTCAATATAGGTATGTTAAAGCGTTCGGCCATTTTCATTAAGCGCAAGGCTTTTCTATAACCTTCTGGTCGAGGCATGCCAAAATTACGTTTAATCTTTTCCTTGGTTGAACGTCCTTTCTGGTGACCAATGATCATCACTGTCTGACCTCGGAACTGTGCAAGTCCACCAATGATTGCTTGGTCATCGGCAAAGGCTCTATCGCCATGTAACTCATCAAAACTTTCAGTGATCAAGTTTATATAATCTTGAGTATAAGGGCGTTTTGGGTGTCTTGCCAATTGGGTGATTTGCCAGTCATTCAAGTGAGAAAATATTTGTTTGGTTTTATGTTTTAGTTTTTCTTGCAAGCGATGAATTTCATCATCGATATTAATGGCATTATCATCACTGACATTTCTCAATTCGGATATTTTTGCTTCAAGCTCGGCTAAAGGTTGTTCAAAATCTAGATAACTGTTATTCATCAACTATTTTATAAAATCAAAAAGACCATTTTACGCAAAATTATGGCCATCTACCAGTTAATTACCCTATTTATGAGTATAATAATCAGCCAATTATTTAAAAGAACAATTTTATGTTGATAACTTTATCACCATCAAAAGGGCAGGATTTTGAACAGGCTGCACCAACACAAAGCTATACAATTCCAGTTCAGTTAGAAGACAGTCAGTTGTTGATTGAGCAATTAAAGAAATTCACAAAGCCTGAAATTGAGGACTTAATGTCGATTAGCGAAAATTTGGCGGTGTTAAATCAACAAAGATATCAGGACTTTCAGCAACCGTTTAACCCGCAAAATGCCAAACAGGCATTATTTGCCTTTAAGGGGGATGTTTATTCGGGCATTAATACCAGTAGTATGCAGCAAGCAGATTTTGATTATGCACAAAAACATTTAAGAATTTTATCGGGATTATATGGCTGCCTAAAGCCACTTGATTTAATTCAGCCTTATCGATTAGAGATGAAAACAAAATTGCAGACGGAGCATGGAGCCAACCTTTATCAGTTTTGGGGTGATAGTATTACAGAGCAACTAAATGAGTTGTTAATCAAAGATAAAATCATTGTTAATCTAGCATCCAATGAATACTGGAAGTCAGTGAAAGAAAAAAATATCAACGGGCAAATTATTAATGTGGCTTTTAAGGAAAATAAGGATGGTAAGAGTCGTATTATTGCTATTTTTGCCAAAAAAGCTCGGGGCATGATGGCAGATTTTTTGATTAGAAATAGAGTTGAAACGGTAGATGGTATCAAAGGGTTTGATAGTGATGGTTATAAATTTGATGCTGAGATATCTACTGAAAAATTATATATTTTTTCCAGAAAGCAGCCTAAACCTTTAAGTAAAGCCAAAAAGAGTAAGAAATGATTGAATTTATTAAAAACATGCCGAAAGTTGAGCTACATATGCATGTAGAAGGTTCTATGGAAGCAGAAACTTTATGGCAACTGGCACATAAAAACAATTATGATATTGAGTATAAGGATGTGCAGGAATTAAAACAGGCATACAAATTTAACAATTTAGGTGAATTTATTGACATGTATATGTTAGGTACCAGGATCATAAAATTGGAACAGGATTTATATGACGTGTGCATGATCTATTTTAAAAAATGTGTGGAACAGAATATTCGTCACACTGAAGTCCATTGTGATATTCGTACCTATGTGGATTATGGTTATCCTGCTGATTTTGTTATCGATGCTTTGCACGGAGCCTTTACAGATGCCAAGAAAAATTATGGAATAACCGGTGGTTTTATGCCTTGCTTTATACGGCACTTGGGTAATGATGTGGCTAAGCAGGATTTGGACTTGATGTTACCATTTAAAGATAAAATTTTGGCTATTGGTCTTTCTGCAAAAGAAATCGGTTTCCCGCCCTCCTTATTTAAAGATACTTTTAAAAGAGTTGGGGATGCTGGCATCCATATTATTGCACATGCAGGGGAAGAAGCTCCTGCTGAATATATCTGGTCGGCTATTAATGATATAAAAGTTGAAAGAATCGATCACGGTATTAAGTGCCTGGATGATGAAAAGCTGGTTGATTATTTGGCTGAGATGCAGTTGCCAATCACTGTTTGTCCTTATTCTAATGTGAGTTTACAAATTTTCACTGATATTTCTCAACATGTATTGCCAACCATGTTGCAGCGTGGTTTAAATGTCAGTATACATTCTGATGATCCTGCGCATTTTAATGCCTATTTGTCGGAAAATATTATTGGTATTGCTGAAAATACTTCGGTGAGTAAAAAGCAGGTGATCCAAATGGCACACAATGCCATCGATGGTAGTTTTGCCAGTGATGCCAGAAAGTCAGAACTCACATCTGAGTTGGATGAATATGTGGCCAAGAATGGTTGAATCATATCCAATTGTTGGCTGTTGATTTATAAATCAACAGCCAACAATTGTTGTGGATCGGCGAGGTTTACTCGAAACCAGCTTTGAAAAGTACATCTGTGGGTGATGATATTTTCAAATTTCTAATACAGCCGTGAAATGTCAATCCATTAGAAAAATCAGTAATGGCGAAATTAAAATCATCCTGAAACGGTATTAAATCTGGTAATGATTCACTGAGAGTCAGGGAGTCGTTGATAAATAAATCAGTTGCACCATTATTATATCTTAACCGAGCAGTGTGGTAAGAAGCAGCAGTGATAAGGGTATTCGACCAGATGTTGGTGAGATCGGAGCCGTTGAATTTTAAGCCAATACGACCATCAGGGTCAACAAGTATACCAACCCATGGGGCGAACAAGCCACCCATGATAACTGGATAGTGAGGGATTTCTGAAATCGATGGTAATGCTATGGGTTTAAACTCCAGTTCTATTTGGAAATTGGAGATATCAAAATCAGTGATGATTGGTGTTTGTATGCCTTGACCACCTAGTTCAAAAAGACTGACTCCGTTGCTGCATAATTCAACACCTTGTGAAGGCGGTGCTGGGGGGACATCTCCTTGCAAAGAAATCGTGCTATTACTTCCGGTGCTATCTGCCAGGCTGGTAATCAGTGGGTAATTCGCAATGGTTCCAATTGATTGGGCTTGAGCCACTGCCGTTATGAAAAATGCACATAATAACGTGCTCTTGATCCTGTTCAATATTTTCATATTGCTCATCTTTCTCTCCTCTATTTTTATTTTATATTATTTTTATATTATTATTGTCGGGGTAAAGGGCATTAGATCGGGATGTTATTTTTCATGCATTATATATGATAATGGGATAAATAACAAAAAGCTGTTACTTTTTAGTTGTTGTACAAGCTTTGACATGAGGAAAATTTGTGATATGAGTCAAAAAACCTAATATGGGTTTACATTTATAATGGTGCTGTTTAAAATTGCGAGTCGATTTAATCGTCTATAATAATAATTAACAGAATTGAAACGTTGCACATTTATAGTTTCATTTCATCAGTTATCAGGAGTTTTCATTAACTAGGATGATAATTAATTGATCGTCTTTTTGTGTGAAAACTCTTAATGTAAAATAAAAAAGAGGTCAAAATGTTTAAGAAAACGATAATAAAGTTCCCCCCGATTATGTGCTTATTGCTGGCATTTAATGTTAACCTGCTCTTTGCTCAGGCAAGTCCTGGCTATTATTCAACTGTTGATGAGTCCAGTCCACAGGCTTTGAAAAATTCATTACATGACATCATCAAAGATCATACTAAAATCCCTTACACATCTTCTTCCACTGACACCTGGGATGTGCTGGAGTTAGCTGGTGAAGATGTTGATAATAGCAGTAGAATCATCGCACTCTATAAAAATAGTGCCCATACCAAGGTTGGAGGCGGTAATAATGACTATAATCGTGAACACTCGTGGCCTAAGTCTTATGGTTTTCCAAATGATGGCAGTGGCAATTACCCCTATACTGACATGCATCATCTTTTTTTGGCAAACAGTTCTTACAATTCATCCAGAAGTAATAAACCATTCGATATATGTGTGAGTGGCTGTACTGAAAAGCCAACCGATGTTAACAATGGTCGCGGTGGAACAGGGCAATCTAATTTTACTAAAACGGGTATATGGGATGTTTGGCAGGCACGCCAAGGTGATGTAGCCCGTGCTTTATTTTATATGGCTGTCAGGTATGAAGGAGGAGTGCATGGAATCACCGGAAAATCAGAACCAAACCTGGAGTTGACCGACGATTTGAATTTAATTTCGGCCTCACAAACAGGCTCCAATGAATCATTAGCCTATATGGGCTTATTATCGGTGTTAATTACCTGGCATAACAGTGACCCTGTTGACATTTATGAGCATCAACATAATGAAGCAGTAGAAAATGGTCAGGGCAACAGAAACCCTTTTGTCGATCATCCAGAATGGGTGCAATGTGTGTTTGAGCTGGTATGTAATGGTGGCGGTTCAGATACAACGGCTCCAAGTGCGCCAACTAACTTTACGGGTACTGCGCCCTCTGTTGGCACAATCTCGTTGGATTGGTATAATAATTCTGAATCGGATTTAGCTGGATATAATGTCTATCGTTCAACCACTAGTGGTGCTAATTTTGTTAAGCAAAATACATCATTGGTTACTTTTTCCAACTACAGTGATAGCAATGTGGTGGCTGGTTCTGTTTATTTTTATAAGGTCAGTGCTGTTGATAATACTGGTAATGAATCAGCCTTTAGCACACAGATATCCATCACTGCGCTGGTAGGTAGCAATAGCTTAACAAACGGTGTTGCCCTAACGGCTTTGGCAGATGGCAAAGATAACCAGAAAAACTTTACCATGGCTGTTCCATCAGGCGCCTCAAATTTGACATTTAACATGAGTGGCGGCACGGGTGATGCCGATTTATATGTGAAATTTGGTAGCGCTCCAACCCTGACAAGTTATGATTGTCGTCCATTTGTTGGAGGTAACAGCGAAAGTTGTCCAATTGCAAGTGCCCAAATAGGTACCTACCATGTCATGATTGTTGCATTTTCGACCTATAGTGGTGTGAGCTTAACTGGGAGTTATTCAACATCTACCGCCAATAATGCGCCAACGGCATCATTTACTACTAGTTGTACTAACCTTAGCTGTAGTTTCAATGCGGCTGACAGTTCTGATAGTGATGGTACGATTTCAGCCTACTCTTGGTCATTTGGAGGTTCTGCTGTCAGTGCTTCCAATACTTTTGCCAGTGCAGGGACTTTTTCTGTAAGCTTAACGGTGACAGATAACGATGGCGCAATCGATACTGCTACTCAATCAGTCAGTGTCACAGCACCACCACCTTCAGGAAATGAGTTAAGCAATGGCGTAGCAAAAAGCAATTTATCAGGATCTAAAGATACTGAACAGCGTTTCACTATGGTGGTACCAGCAGGAGCCACAGGTTTAAGTTTTGTTATGAGTGGTGGTTCTGGTGATGCGGACTTATATGTCAGATTTGGCAGTGCACCAACCACCACGACTTATGATTGTCGCCCTTATCTGAATGGTAACAATGAAACCTGCACGATCACAACCGCTCAAGCTGGGACTTATCATATTATGATTCGTGCTTTTACAACATATAGCGGTGTGAGTTTGACAGGTAGTTATACAACAGGTGGTGGCGGAACACAACAATCGCTATTTTCTAGCACGGCAAATGTGAATATTCCTGATAATAATTCAGCAGGAGCCACCAGTAACATCAGTGTTAATAGAACGGGTACATCTGGCAGCGTGAAAATCACCTATAGTATTGTACATACATATAGAGGAGATTTAACTGTACAACTGCTTGATCCCGCTGGCACGGTAACTACTTTGAGAAGCCCATCCGGTGGCAGTACCAACGATATCAATGAGTCAAAAACCATCGATAAAGGAGCCACTGCTGCCAATGGAAGCTGGGGTTTAAAAGTGATTGATGGAGCCAATGCAGATACTGGTTTTATTGACTCCTGGAGTATTGAATTTTTATAATAGTGCTTGAGTGAGAAAGGAATCTTAGTGAGGAAAAATCTGCTTTTAGGCAGTCATTTTCCATGGGCTCAGTATTCGCCCAGTCAGTGCCTGCCGTGATTTAGCAAGTGCAGGGAATGACTGGGTGATTTCATGTGTTTATTGTGTATTTTTCTTCGAATAGTGTGTCTATTTGAAGGAAAATATCAAAAAAACTATCGAAACTATGTTCTTCGTAGTAATTTAATCGATTTCGATCAAGAATTCTTTATGAAAAGGTTTTTAATGTTTTGGATATTCATTATATTATTTTTCGCAAACACCGTTGCTAATGGAAAGTTGAAAATTCATCGTTGTGTCTTACAAAATGGAACCATTGCCTTTCAGGAAAAATCATGTAATCAGCAAAAGTCTAAAAAATCCATACCGAAAAATATCAAAAAACCTTTAATAGCGAAAAGTCCTGACAGACAAATGCTAGCAACACAGTTGAAAGTTAAATCAAGGCGCGTGATTCCATATAAAAAAATCGCCAATGTTGGAGGTGATGATGAGTCAACACGATTAATAAGCGATATCGTCAAGACATTTAAGATATCAATAAGTGCTTTAAGTCGCTGGAGTATGTTTAAAAAGGTTTATAACAACAAGTTGTTGCATATAAAATTTTTAGATAAACAACCTGAAGGTAAAATTTCTTTATTGATAGATTTTATTTTTCCTGACAATAAAAAATTTTCGGATGAAGAACTTGATGATATTGTTTATTTGTTAGGTAGTCAATTTGTTAATAGCTCGGTTGAGGGCAGGGTTAATACCCACAAGTTAGCTGTTAAACAAGGTAAGGGTGTCATGGCCACTTTTACCAATACAAACCGCAATAAAGAATACAGATACACCACCAAAGGGGTTATTTATAAAGGAGAATGGTTGATTCAATTTACCTTGTTGAGTAATAATTTACGAAGTTTCAGTCATCAATTTGCACTGCAATCCTTAATCAATTCGATCACAATTCAAAAGCTGTAAATTTATACAGCTTATTCTAATAAGTTTTCGATGGTTTTATAGCTTCTTTTGCTTTGGTTAACGAAATCCTGATATTCATTTGCGGGTAGTTTGTTTGGGTAAACGGTGGCATTAAATTGAACTGATTTTTTGTTTGAACTGATTTTCCATTTCATTAAGTGTGAATCAATATTATATTCGCCTCGTTTAAATTTAAGCTTGCTCTTTTTTGCATATACGGTCGTTGATGACACTTTAAATGGGCTTTGGAACTCAAAGTCCCATTTTCTATTGGGGGCTTGACTAAATGTCATGGCGTATCTTTCCAGAAATACTGGTAATTTTATACTGGCATATTTAATATTCTGGCTGAATTTAAACTCAAGTCTTAAGGGCTTGGAATTATCATAAAGATTGTAATATTTAAATTCTTCTAGCAGTAAATCGGAATAGTAGTTGTTAACCCATGACAGAATACTGCTTTCTAATTCATCCAACTCAATGCCTTTAAGGTATTCACGGAATGAGGCGGCGAAATAACCATTTATTTCAGCATTCTCATAATAAATATAATTATCCACGGTTTTATCAATGGTTCGGTACACTTCGAATGAATTGTAATCAGCTAAAGTGACTGGTATTTTGATTAATCTTGAAGACTTATTGCTTAAAACCAGTGAGTTATGGCCCTGAAGACCCAGCGGTGGATTTAACAGATTCAGGCTAGAATCCTTGTCGGTCACATCAATGAAAACACCATCATATATTTCTGGTAGATAAACTATCATGTGATCAAATTGACCAAAACTGGGTAGTTCAGTTGCAATGTCATTTTCAGAATTTACCAGAGCAAGCTGAGCCTTAATATTTGCTGCGTTGAGCATTTCATATAATAACACCGCATGGTCTTTACAATCTCCATATTTATTTTTCAGAGTTTTTGTTGCAGTATTGGGAATAAAAGCCCGCCATCCAAACTCAATGGCTTGATAGCTAATATTATTTTGCACGAATGAAATAATGGCCTGTGCTTTACTTATGTCATCATCAGTCTCTTGGTAAAGAGGCATTAGTTGTTCACTGGCGATGCTGATGTTTATCTTTTTTTCTATGTCTTTTAAATAATCGTCACCCAGTTGAATCCAGTTATCAGATACAGTAGATATTTTTATCCATGGGAATATCTCCTCAAAATCAGGTAGGTATGGTGTTTTTTTATAATTTGCTAGGTTTTCGTAATCCCAATAAGCCAGTTGTGCAGAAATTGGGTGATAATTCAGATCTTTACTTTTCACCACTTTGATATTGCTTAAATCACCGTAGAAGACCACTGCCTTGTATTGATTGGCAACCGACGAGACAAATAACCTGTCAATGAAATCTTGTTTTTTACTAGTTGCTTTATCTTTAATAGTCACTGCATACTCAATCATCACACCAACGGCAAGTGATGGTACTGGCACATTGATCAACTTATCATCATCGGCTGTTATGCCATCATCATCAGTGGTGATGTAGGTACTGGATTTGTCTAGCTCTACTAACAATTGCCCATGTGCATCAAGCACCCTGAAATAATTAATATAAGCCTTTTCATACTGTTGATTGAAACTGAAACGTATGGTTTTGTTTTTGGCGATCCCGCTGTCATTGTTTATTTTAATTTTGCCGTAAATAGTGTGATAATTTTTCTCATCAGGAATGTGATGATAAGCATTAATACTATAGAGGTATTCATATGATTCCTTGGGGTTTTTCGGTTTGATGATTTTTATTTTATTCATTATTTCAACAGGTAAATCCACAGGTTTTATGAGTTGATCAATGGCTGATAGATCGCTTTTGCCTGCTTTTTTCTGTAATGATTTATAATAGGACTCAATGGTTGAGTTATCTGGAGCCATTTCATGGGCCTTTTTCATTGAGGCATAGGCTTGATCTGTGTCTCCCAACATATTTTGAGCATCACCTAAATAATTTAACAATACTGCTGATTCATAGCCCTGTTCAATTCTCTTTAAGCTATAGGTGACTATCATTTGATATTCATCTATATCAGCTAAATAATCCAGCAGTTCAAATTGGTATTTATTGACTAGCTGTTCATTATAAAATAATTGTTTAATGTATTTTTTGGCCTTATCTTTATCATATTTTACCAATGTTTTTACCCTTTTCATCTTGAGCTGTATTTTTTCCTGAACCTGTGACTCATATTGACTGACAACCTTGTCAAACTCCTGATGCTTTTGGGCAAGATATAATTGCTCTAAATACTCAAAGAAATCTTCATCATTTGAGTAGGCATTGTTAAATACCTGTTTGAAAACTGCGCTGGATTCACTGTGTTTTTTCTGTTTACTAAGGTACCAGGCTTTCCAGATAGTGATATTAGTTGATTGAAAATCATTTTTATAATTGTCAATTAAATCTAACCCCTGCTGATATTGTGAAAGGTTATAGTGTGTTTGTAACAGTGAACTAAAGTGCTCAATATTTGTATCGCTGGTAAAGGCCTGTTGATAAAATAGTGCTGCTTTACCATAGACTTTCAACTGATAATAAGCGTCACCGATGGCAGATAGAATATTGCTGTATTTGAGTTTGTCTGACTCAGGAAGGTTTAGATTGAAATCACCTAAGCTAGTGTTTGTTGTCTCAAAATGTTCAATAAACTTAAGAAACCTGTCAACAAGTGGCTCAGAGTTTTCTACAATATAGGCTAAAACATGCTGACATTTGTCATCTTCAATAACGGCGCTTATGCTATGAAAGCTGTTATCTG
>JAESTH010000029.1 GCA_016763695.1 Alcanivoracaceae bacterium | reverse complement strand
TTCTGCACTAAACGATGGAAATGCCATTGCAAAAGAGATACAACACCAAGTTAACAATGCTTTTCCAAATATCCTTTCTTTTTCAGGTTTTACCTGTACTTATGACACCGATACTGTTAATTCTGATAAAACATTTTTTAAGTTAACTTCAGGCGGCAGTGATGTCTTAGAGTCTACTATCGAACTTGCAGAAATAATACCATCATCACCACCACCAAACCTCGTATTAACAAATCTGTTATTAGATACAGCTGCTGCTGCAACATTAAAGCTAGGTCGTACAATACAACAAGGCATAGACAAAGTCATTCCAATATCTTTGGCTGGCACAGATCCAGTTGCCGAATCTGGCGAAACCTTAACTGGAGGACAAGACACTCAACCTATCGCTACTGATTTCACCACATTCTATAACACAACCTTACGCAAATTCCGAGACATTAGCATTCTTGTCGTGCCAGGTAGCTCATGGAATGGCGGCTTGGGACAAGCCAATTTATCGGCATCACTCGCCCATTGCGAATTTATGAAAAATCGTGTGTTGATACTTGACCCACCTGCCGGAAAAGAACTTGATAATGCTGTTGATGTTCGTGCTCTTGGCTTACCAACATCAACATACAGTGTGCTTTATTATCCTTGGGTAAGCATGAACAACCCACTTTACCATCCTGATAAAAACCCTCTAGTAAGTAAAAAAGTCAACGTTGCACCCTCAGCCATTGCCGCAGGCATGTGGGCAAAAATAGATGGCAAACGTGGAGTTTGGAAAGCACCTGCTGGAGTTAAAACTCAAATAATAGGGGCTTTGGATCTTGAATTTATTGTTGAAGATCTGGAACAGGATCAACTTAACCCACTGGGCATCAACAGCATTCGCAAAATACCAAACTTCGGCTCGGTGTTTTGGGGTGCACGTACTTTGGCAACCAAATCAGATCCAGAATGGCGCTATGTACCTGTCAGGCGCACCGCTATTTTTATTGAACAAAGTATCTACAACGGCATACAGTGGGCAGTGTTTGAACCCAATACACATCTTTTGTGGAGTTCTTTACGGGCCAATATTGGTTCATTCATGAATGGCTTATTTAGATCGGGCGCCTTTCAAGGAGAAAAAGCCAATGATGCTTATTTTGTTCGTTGTGGATTGGATGACACCATGACCCAAGGCGATATTGATCTTGGACGGGTCATCGTTATTGTCGGCTTTGCACCGATTAAACCAGCTGAATTTGTCATTGTGCGTATTCAGCAAAAGGTTGGTGAAGTATAGCTTTTTCAACAAAATAAATTTATACAAATTTCATACTAAACAAACAAAATTAAACTAAGGGGAATATAAAATGGTAGCTCCAACTTTTCCGGTGAATGCCCACCGCTTCGATCCATATCGGACTTTTAAATTTCAATGTATTATTGATGGCCAGGCTGTTGCTGGCTTACAAAAAATGGGCGCCTTAAAAAAGAAAATAGAGGAAGTTAAATGGCGCAGTGGCGGAGACCCATCATTTCAACGCGTTATGCCAGGCGGTACATCTTATGAGGCGGTAACGCTTGAACAGGGTCTCACCCATGATCCCGTGTTTGAAGACTGGGCCAATCTGGTTAATAATATTCAGGGTGATGCAGCCATGTCTTTAGTTAACTTTCGCAAGGACATAATCATTAATGTATTAAATTTGCAAGGGCAAGTGGCAATTTCTTATAAGCTCTTTAGAGCCTGGGTTTCTGAGTATCAGGCCTTGCCTGATCTGGATGCTGGTACAATGAACGCTGTTGGTATTCAAACCCTGACCTTGCAACATGAAGGTTGGGAGCGTGATACCGCAGTTAGTGAACCATCAGAATTTTGATACAGGTGATGTATGGAACTTCCTGGTGGCTTACTTGTTGATGGCCAATTATGCTGTGATTTTAGCTTTAAGCCAATAACAGGTTCAATCGAACGAAAGATATTGGAGAGCAACCAAAACGTTGTCTCTTTGGTTACTCATGTAACAAATATGCTCAATGTAACATTAGCTCAGCTTGCAGGTATGCCTGCAAATAAAGAGCTGATATCGTCTTTATGTAGTGGTGATCGACAATATTTAATCTTACAACTAGAAGCGATAATTAACCCAGCAAGCAAATGGTTAACCCTTAACTGTCAAGCTTGCGATGAATTAATCCAGCTTGAATTAATCCCAGGAACATTACCAGTAAAACCGGCGGGTCAATATTTTCCTGCTACTACGACTCAACTCAGTATCGGTGAAGTCTCATTACGGGTACCTAATGGTGCAGATGAAGAGGCCTTGTTACAACAGCCTGATAACGAGAAACAGCGCTTAAAGCACTTGTTAAAACGCCTGATTTTTCAGGCAAACAACAAAGTTGAAATCGGGCAGTTAAACCCAGATGATCTGGATAAAATCGATCAAACACTTGAGGATATGATGCCTCAACCCAGCACGAATATCTCCACGACCTGCCCCTATTGTAATTCACCTCAACAAATATCTCTTGATATCTTTGCGTGGATGAATGAAAAGAACAGTGATATAGAAAACGACATCCATCAATTGGCCATTCATTATCACTGGTCAGAAAAAGATATTTTGGCATTACCCAAAACCCGTCGCAAGCACTATTTAGCGCTAATAGAACAGGCTTCGCATCAAGTGTTTGAGGAGCTAGTATGAAATTTTTATCTTCAATTGTAAGACATTCCTTACGGCTGTCTAAAAAGTCAAACATGTCAAGATTTCCTGCCAACCCTGCCAGCGCCATTACAAATCAAAATAGTCAACCGAATAATAACCCGAGTTTAAACCAAACAGATTCTCAAACTTCTGCCTTGAGCACATTAGCGATTATAAATAACCAAAAAACAGAAACTACTGAACAGAAAACCAAAAAAATCACTGATAATTCCAATGTCTTTGAGCAAAATAAAGATGAGCAACAATCAAATACCTCTAGCCATTCTGTCAAGACCAATATTGAGACCTCTGAAAACAATAATAAAACAATTCATCAAGCATCAGAAACACCAACAGAACTTCAAGATGTGCAACAATTTCAGAATAAATCAATAATAGAAAAAGACGAAAGAGAAAACAAATCTGAAAACAGACCAGAGGACAAAATTGAAACCTATAAAAGCACCGCTTTAAGAAAAGCACAAAAACAAAAAATACTGCAAAACCAAACCAGCACCATCAAGTCCAAAGAACCATCACAGACAAGTGCTGAACCCAGGCAACAAGCAATAACCACTCAGAAACAACAAGAACAAAATAACAGACATTCTTATCTCGATTCAGTGACTTTAAGAAACACACAGAAAGACACCACAAAAACCGAAAAACAAGTGCATAATAACTACTATATAAACAGACAACAAACTGCAAAACCGCCATTATTTAAAAGCAAAAATCCAGCAAATACCGTACAACAAACACCACAGGTAAGAATTGGGCAAATCAATGTCTTAATTGAAGATCAGGCCAAAACAGCGCCAAGACCTAAAGTAACTGCTAACAGACAAACCAGTAGCCCTTTTGGTTATAGGGGGTTATGAGATGGGCTTAAAAAGACCACCATTGGCTGAGATTTGTTTTAAAATTTGCAATCATATAAACAATGTTGTGAATAACCTTAGCTCAACCCTCCATGAAACAAAAATTGAAGTCAATACTGCAGAATCTGAAGTTAACACAATAACAGGAGTTAATGTCATTACTGGAGCACCTGGAGTTAACCTAATAGATGCTGATATAATTACCAATACACTTAATGTATTTTTTTATCGATTTGAACCCTCTGGCTTAAATGCTGGTGCTGGTATCGGAGACATTCACTGGATGAAAGTATTTTGTATTATCACTGCTTTTGGATTTGATCAAAGTGACGATAGAAATCTAGCCGGGATAAATGAATTGAATATGTTAGCGCATGTGATGCGCTTGTTTCAGGAAGAACCTATCAAAATATTTAAAGACATTAATGATAAGGATTGGCACATTCAATTTATACCCAGACCTTTAGCCGATGAACAAATCAACCAAATCTGGTCTACCCAAGGCAGCTTGGTTTATCGGCCATCTATAGCCTATGAAATTGCACTGGCGCCGATAGAGCCAGAAATACCAACTGCACAAGCTGTAGCTGTAACTTCTATCGGGACTGTTGTTGGTACAAATATCAATAATCGTGATACGTCTTGGCCTAATGCTCAACCTAATTTTCTCCCCCTTTCAGCCTCTGTCGATATCACCAATCCACAATGGGCACCCATAATTGTTATCTTAACTGGGGGGAGAAATAATCGCCGAGCAAGCTTAAACCTGAATTTAAAATTAAAGGACATTAACAACATTCCCTCTATAGATTTATGGATTGCTGGTGACGAATCTGAAGATATAAATATTGTAGGGCAATTATTAAAAACCTCATCAAATGATACAAAAGCTAACAAATGGGAAGAAATCATTCTAATAAAATCCATTAAAGCAGATGTTCAAAAAATCGACCTTAATGAACTTCCGTTAACAGTAGTCACTATCCTAGAACAAAATTCGCTAAACCCATGGATAGGCATCGATACTACTCATGATAGTTTTAAATTACAACTTTTTGCTGAACGCCAAATTGTAAGAGGCGATACCAAGATTAAAATCCGCAGTAACCCAACCCTTATTACTGTTACTAAAGAGGAAAGCTGATGCCCATACTTGCCCAACAAATCAAACCAGAAAACTTACAGCCAGAATGGCAAAGAATAGAAATTTTGGCTCTGTGTTTAATAGAATCGAGAGCAGGTAAACAACCAAAAGACAGTTTAATTGAACGCCTACAAAATGCCCAACAGCAGATAGAGTTTATACGAAACACCCAAGGTCCTTGGAGCACACTCAATACCAAAGAGTTGCCCAATATTGCACTGGATATACTTGCTTGCACCTATGCTCCCTTGTTATCTCCCAATGTCGCACTATTATTTCAGGATTTACAGCAGGGCAATAATATCCACCCAACTTTGGCTTTTATTAATCAACTACTGGCATTAAGTGATCAGGAATATAGCACCTTGCAACAATTGGTTGATCATAATGGCGAGTTAATGACCAGGGGTTTAATCACAACCGCAGGCACTGGCCCCATGCAAACTGTTAAGCCGCATGCTGGAGTTTTACCCTTAATTTCTGGTCTGCCACCTCAAGTCTTGCATATCCCTGGTGCTGTAGAAATGAAAACAGATGCTCACTGGGATGATTTGGTTATTTCCGCTGCACAAAAAAAACTGTTACAGGAGTTTTTGTTATGGGTACATTATGCACCCAAAGTAGTCAATGAATGGAATGGCAAACTGGCAGGAGGCCCTATTGCCCTTTTTTGCGGCTTATCCGGGACAGGCAAAACATTCGCTGCTGGCGTGCTTGCCAATGACTTGGGCTGGCGTTTATACCGAGTTGATCTGGGTGCCTTAATCAGTAAGTATATAGGGGAAACAGAAAAAAACCTCAACGCTTTATTTGATGCAGTACAAGGTCAAGAAATCGTCTTGCAGTTTGATGAAGTAGATGCACTAATGGGTAAACGTGGAGAAATTAAAGATGCACGTGATCGTTATGCCAATATGGAAGTCAGTCATTTACTCTCCCGTATAGAACAGCACCAAGGCCCCTGTATACTCACCACCAATTTACGCAAACAGATTGATCAGGCCTTTCAGCGACGCTTCCATTTTGTCTTGACTTTTACTAAACCTGAGTTCCATCAAAGGCTAAAATTGTGGAAAATACTGTTACCAAAAAATGCCCCGCTGGCTAAAGATTTGGACTTGGCTTTAGTCGCTCATGCGGTGGCGTTATCTGGTGGAGAAATTCGCAATGCAGCTATGCATGCCGCCATCATGGCACTTTCGGAATCCAAATCTATCTCACTTGAGCACATTACCATTGGCGTGTGGCGTGTGATCCAAAAAGGTGATGGCTTGGCACAACTCAGTCACTTGCGACAATTGGCACAATACCTGCCAGCTGCTATCCATTCGGATGGAAAAAATAATGAAGAATAATGACATCATCATCGACAACATTTCCATTCACCTGCCAAATGGCTGGCAGGGTGACCCGCAACTATTAGTCAGACAAGTCTCAGAACAAATTCAGAAACAGGCGCACAACTTGCACAGTACAGAACAAATACAGATCAACTTACAAGGACATTATGCTGGTCACGCAAATTTGATCATGCCACAGTTTCATAAACAGCTGGTCAACGTCAACTCTGATAAACATACCAAGGGAGGTAACAAATGATAAAGACCAAAAAAGGCATGTTAGTTGAATACGCATTAAGCCTGCCACCCCTGGCTCTGGAGTTTGACTTAAACCCTGAGTCAATTTCGCGCACACGTACCGCCACTGTGGATGCTGCTGCTGCCACAATTACCGACTTCCTAAAACCCAGTGAAGCCAACCGTATTGGTCAAGCAGTTTCTCCAGCAGCAGAAACCATAACTTTTGAAATCCTGCTGGATGCCACCGACAAGCTCAGTGATACCAACCACCGCATGCACAAAGTTGCATTGACCTCAGGGATAGAACCAGAAATAGCCACCTTACGCAGCATGTTAGAACCCAAGGTCAGTGGTGCTGGTGGTTTTCAATTAATGGCCTCTATTGGTAAGGGCAAACGCGCACATGAGCATGACGAACATCTCTCTGTCCTCTTGTTTGTCTGGGGCACACATATCATGCCAGTATTTATGACCAGCTTAACCATTAAAGAACAGGCACATCTACCATCATTAAGCCCCTACCGTGCTACGGCTAATATCAGCTTACAGGTGTTAGAGAGTAACAACCCCTTTTATAACAGAGAACAGGTAGACTGGATGAAAAACTCCGCTCTAAACCTGATTAATTTATCACTGCCCTTTTAGCAAGGTGTGAGAAATACCAGAGAAGAAAATGATAAGAAAAGGATCAAGATACGAAAACACCAGACCCTTTAGCAATGCTAAGGGCTTCGCTGGCACCCGAGCGCGGGAGCTTAGCATCCCTGAAGGCATTATTGAATACAGCATAACTGATGCAGATCGTCTGGATCTTCTGGCTAACAATTATTACAAAAACGACAGGCGCTGGTGGCGAATACTGGATGCCAACACCGAGGTTCTCTATGGCTTCGAACTCATCAATCAAGAAACCCTAAGCGATGTTATCATCATACCTGCATCGCAGGAGTCAGAAACATGAGTCTACTGGATTTACTAGGATTAACCACACGTGGCACGGGTGAATGCATTATCAAAATTGGTGGTTCTGAAATTGATGAGTATTATCCCAATTTACAGTCAAGTACCATCACCCTTAATTGTCAGGACAGCTCTGAGGCAACCTTGAGTTTCATCGCCATGCGAGATACTAAAGGAAATTGGCCTATATTGGAAGACAGCCGTTTTCACACCTGGAAAAAAGTGGAAATAATCGTGGTTTTTTCTGATCAGGAAACACCACTATTTAGTGGTTATATTCGTGAAATAAAAAACAATATTGGAGAACAGGGTAAAGTTGCGACAATTTCACTGAGCTGCCAGGACAGTTTTATCGCCATGGACAGACAGAGCATCAACAAAAACTGGGAGGAAAACAGAGAAAGCTTAGATATTATCAAAGAAATTATCAGGTCCTACGGAATCAAGCTTAAGAGCAGTGTGTCTTCAACTCCTGCCGATAATTTACAGCAAAATAAAACCGATTACCGTTTTATCCGAGAAATCGCCAATAAAAACAAATACGAGTGTTACCTGAGAGATAAAGCCAGAGGCATCAAAGAGCTGTATATGGGCCCAGCACAAACATCTGCCACCCCATCCGACCAGAAAATCATGATTAGAGCAGGACACCTGACCAATTGTCTCAGCTTTGATGTCAGTTTTGATGGCTATTTGCCTGATAGTATTAGCACTGCCAACACCCCGAAAACTGGTCAAGAAATTGAACAAAGTATTAACTCCCCTCAATTGAGTCCTCTGGGTACACATGCAGCTGATTCTTCAGCCAGCGGCCTTAATCCTTTTGAATGGACGTTGCCTCCCTGCCACAGCAATAATCAGGAAGCCGCCGAAGCACAGGCAAAAGGCGAAGCAGAAAAACAAGCCTTTAAACTAAAAGCCATAGGCCGTTTAAATGGCACCGTATATGGAGTATTACTCATGCCTGGCACCATGGTTTCGGTGGGCGGGGCAGGGATTAATAATGGCAAATGGTATGTAGACTCTACCACCCATGACTTTAGTTCTGGCGGTTATTTTGTAGATTTTGAATTGATAAGAAATGCCAGTGCCGGTGATGAAAACTGTAAAAAACATGTGCTAGCAGGGGTACTCTAATGGATAAACAAATACAAAAATTAATCATTCAGTCACAGGAAAAGTTTTTTGGCAAATACCGTGGTCTTGTTGATGACAATCAAGACCCAGAAAACCGTGCCCGCATCACCGCAATAGTGCCATCCGTGTTGGGAGCCGAAGCGGTATCCCACTGGGCTGAACCCTGCTTGCCTTTTGGCGGCTTAGCCGATCAAGGATTCTTTATGGTGCCCGAAATTGGTGCTCAAGTGTGGATAGAATTTGAAGAAGGCAATATCAGCAAACCCATTTGGACTGGCACAACATGGCAACAGCCTGAAGATGTTCCTACCGAGGCTGCGGAAAAATCGCCCAATATGCGCCAACTTAAAACCCCTTCTGGTCACATATTATCATTTGATGATACCGAAGGAGAAGAAGAAATCAGACTGTATCACCCCTCCGAAGCAGAATTGAGAATTGACCCAGAGGGTGTCATCCAAATCACCGATGCCAATGGTGCAAAGATCCTGATGAATGCAGCCGAATCATCCATAGAAATCAGTGACAGCAATGGCAACACCATCACCATGGAAGCCTCAGGCACAACTGTCACAGATAGCAATGGCAATAAAATAATTATGGAGGGTGGTGGTCTCACCATTAGCAGCAGCGCCACCATTAGCATAGAGGGTAGCATGATCAATGTCGGTGGTGCGGGAGGAGAACCGTTGATAAAGGGTCAAAGTTTTTTGGGGTTATTTGCCACCCACCTGCATACCAGTGGCCCACCAGGGTCTCCAACCTCGCCACCTATTCCACAGGGAGAAATGAGTACCTTAAGTACCATTAGCACGGTGAAATGACATGCCTATACTAAATCGAAGCACAATTAATAACAGCGATTATATGCGTTTTCCCTTCAGCATTAATAATCAGGGATCTGCTCTTAGCAATAAAGCCCACCATGTGCGCCAGCAGATTGAACAAATATTATTCACTAACCCTGGGGAACGCTGGTACCGCCCAGATTTTGGTATCGGGGTTAAATCACTGGTTTTCGAACCCAATAACACAGCACTGTGGCAGCTGGTCAAACAAAGATTACTGGCGACACTGGCAGAATCACTTAAAGCCGATGTCTTACCTGCATCTCTCACCGTTGATGTCAGAGGAGACAACGAAAAACTCACAATCCTGATCGGCTACCAAATAGCCGCATTACAACAGTCTGAGAAACTCGAATTTACCCTTGGTGGAGAGTCATAATGGCCAATAAACCCGAAGTTAAATTAAACTTTAATAATAATTGCGGAGATTGTGGCAACCGCAGCGTCAACCTGCCACAGGCCTTACCTCTAATTGGCGATGATTTTGATTGGAATGTTCGTGACTATGATGGTTTTCGAATATTTATGCTAGAAGAACTGGCCGCCCGTTTTCCTGAACGGAGCAGTTGGATGCCAGCTGACATGGAAGTGGTGTTAATCGAAACCCTGTCAGTGGTATTGGATCAGCTATCGGACATGCACGACAGAGTCATGAGTGAATCCTTTTTAGAAACGGCCAGACGACCTGATAGTGTCAGGCGTTTGTTACAAATGATTGGCTATAACCCAAATTTACACATTGACATGCGCATGTTAGCCAAAATCAAGACCCAGGCAGAAATCGATCTGATGACCAATAATGCCGTCACAGATCAAGAGCTGGCACAGTTGTGGGATCTCTACCCCCATTTAATGGACGAGGCCAAACAGGCCGGTCCTCGCTCTATCCAACAACAACGTCGGATGGTCACCCTGGAAGATTACCGAAACCAGTTGTTGGATCACCCTCTAGTTTTGGATGTTGATGCCTATAGCCGCTGGACAGGTTCGTGGAATACGCATTTTTTAGTCATTCGCCTCATCAACAACCTATTATTGGATGACAAATTAAGCAAAAATAAGCTGGTACAAAACCCAGCCAATGCAACCGCAGAATTTGAACTATTCAATAAACAACTAGAAAATTTTTATCAGCAACAGGAAATAAGCAAAGTCCCTGATGTTATTGATCGCTCCTCACGATTCATGTTGCAGGATATCATCCAGCAACAACGCATGATTGGACAAGAGGTGATATTCGAAGATGTGCAATTGATTGGTATTATCTTATCCCTGTCAATTCGCATTGCTGGAGATTTCTTTCGATCACAAATAGAGGATGCCGTGCGGTTTGCTCTACTTAACCCCATTGATGGATTTTTTGCCTCCTCACAACTACAATTTGGTGAAGATGTGGTAGCTAGTAACATCATAGAAATTATCATGGCAATAGATGGCGTTGGGTCACTTTGTATTAATCGCCTAAAAAGAATTGGCTCAATTCATGCCGATCAATCTGGTAGTGGCAGAATCATCTTAAAAGGACGTGAAGTCGCTGTATTGGAAGACAACAATCAAACACCCGAACGCGGTTCACTCATCATCAAATTGCATGGAGGAAATTCAGGATGAATAAAAAAGACCTCACTCGCTGGAACCGTGCAGGAAAGAGTCAGTTTCAATACATAGATGGAAATGCCATTACCTATCTGGAAACATTACGCCAGACACTGCATCAACAATTTAACAATGGCTCCCCACAATGGGATGAGTTGGTCAGCCGTTTTCCTGAACTATTTAACGAATCCCTGTTTCAAAAAAATAAACGAATAAGCGAGCAGTATTATGATGAACGACGTGATTTTGCCTGGGAAATCCTACGTGCTTTTTCCCGCAGTGTTCACGTATTGGGCGAATACATAAATGCCTACGCCAATGAAGCCTACTTACCCACCGCTGTAGAGTGGGACAACGTCCGCAAACTGGTTGCCCTGCTTGGCTATCAACCATCGCCACCTTCCTCAGCCATAACTCCCATCGCCTTACTCTTAAAACAAGGGCTATCGGGAGAAGTTAAGCGAGGATTTGCCATCAAAAACAAACCAGCTAAAGGCGAATCAACCATCATATTCGAGACGCTGGAAAAACTCAAAGGGAATTCATTACTCAACACAATACACTTAAAAGACTGGAACCAAAATAAACGCACACTAAAAAAACACAACAATCAAAATAAAGAAGTTAACTTTGAACTGCCCTATCTTGCCAAAGATATAAATGTAGGAGATCTCGGAATCTTAGCAATGGCAACAAGTGGCTTTACTGTTGAAGTTTTATCTATAACCAATAATCAGGATTACAGTATTATCCGGCTACAAAGCAGTCAAAACTTACCAAATAGCCTGACATTAATAGATACCACGCTGTATCTACAACCCCGTTTTATCGACACTCCTCTTCCCAACGGCTCTGGTAGTGCCACCTTAAGCCAAACAGTCAATTTGTCTGTTGGTGAAATCCTTATAGCAGGTAAAAACAATAATTTAGTCGCCCTTGAGATTGCCGAAATCGAACAAAACAAGGTGTTATTTAAACAAACAAATTTTACAAATAATGATGATATTATCAGAGCACAAGTTTCCATCAGACAGAACATTACTGGATTCCTTCCGTCAGCAAATGGTTCTGCTGATTACTTTATCCTCAATAATATAACAAATAGTAATAACGTTCTTATGGTGGATGAAAGCCTGTCTGTTATTAATGTCTCTATTTCCTCTACTCCTACTCCTACTCCCCCTACAAATTATCTTGATGGGGCAGCACTAAGTGGAGACAAACTATTCTACATCCAAAGACCCTTGGCATCCACGCCCATTGCAACCATCACAGACGTGGGTAGTAACACAGTAACAAACCTACAGTTTACTGGAAAAGCAACCGAACTCAACAGCGATCAATGGGCATGGGTCGATCACAAAGTTGGCAGCCCTGCTGCTTATCTCATTTCTGAAATCAAACAAAAGAAAGACCAATTTTCACTGAGCCTGATCAATCCCTCCACAGGTATTAAATCCACTCAATCGGTCTCCTCAATACAATCAGGCTATAAGCAGACACTCAAACACAAAGATTTTGAGATCAATAATGAACCCGCTTGGAGTACAGGCAGCACCAACTCTGCCACCGTTTTTGAGCTAGAAGACCCTGGCTTGCTAGCATTGCTGAAAATAGGTCAAAAACTCATCTTCTCCAGTAACGAAAAAAGTATAAATGTAGAAATAAGGAAAATAGAAAACCAACGACTGCATGTCACGCCGCCGTTTCATCTTGATTATAATACAGGCATTAAAACACATGTCTTTAGCCGTAACAATACAGTTATTCATGGCAATGTGGTTAATGCCAGCCATGGAGAAAACCAACCACAAGTCATTCTTGGTAATGGTGATGCCTCACAAACTGGACAAAACTTTAAACTAGCATCAGACCATATATCTTGGCTTAATGACCCAAGCTTTAATACAGGTGTTCGGGCCGACACCCTGCTGATTGTTGGTAACAGATACTGGCAGCAGGTAGAAAACCTCTCAAACTCTGGTGCCGAAGACCACCATTACCAAATAAAAATAGACGAAGACAATAAATTATCCGTACATTTTGGTGATGGTCGCCACGGTCGCAAACTACCCACTGGCATAGATAATATTCGAGTTAATTTTAGAGAGGGTAATGGTGAAGCAGGAAACCTCAAGCCCTATTCACTGATTAAAATTACACGCCCTGATCCATTAGTTGATGATTTTATCGCACCATTAGCAGCAACAGGTGGAGCGATGAAAGAAGACCCCAACCATATGCGCGAAAATGCCCCTGCTGCTTTACTCACCCTTAACAGAGCCGTATCGCTGCGTGATTTTGAACATTTAGCCCGCCACCACAGCATGGTCTGGCAGGCAAAAGCCTTCGAAAAAATGGCTAATCGACCGGCTCCAGCATTAATTGAGATTATCATAGTTTCCGCGGGTGGTTCTGTCTTTGCCGCTAACTCAGAGGTGGCGCGAACCTTAAAGGGGTTTTTCAGCCAGCATGCCATACCCAATCTACCCATCTCAGTGCTTTCCTATCAACCACTGCTTATGCGTATTCAACCAACCATTATGGTAGATGAATCTGCCTTTGATAAAGACCAGGTGGCACGTGCTGTCAAACAACACTTACAAGCAGCTCTTTCATTAAAACAACGTCAACTGGGACAGGCACTTTTTCGTAACAGTATTATCGCCTTAATAGAACAAGTAGAAGGGGTAGAAAATGCCAATTGTGAAATCATTGCCAGCTACTTCCCTGCCACAAAATCCCTCAATCAAGCACAAACTTTTAAAGGTGTCGATGGAGAAATTCGTAAAATAACCATCAAACCGAATCAACTACTGTATCTGGATACTGATATTTTCCCCTTAAACATCATCAGCAAAACATTTGAGATATAGGTGAAATATGAACAATAATAACAAACACCTCCTTAGTGATAAACATGCCAAGCTGCTGTATCAAATATTACCTTCTCTCTATAGAGAGCGCGATAAAGACGGTGACTTAAAAAAGTATCTTAATGGTACGGGTGAGCTACTGGATCAAGTTCATCAAACCCTTATCCAGCGTTATGCTGATATCTTTCCTGATACCGATCAGTCTTTCAGTGTTGATTCCCAATCATGGATATTACCTTATATTGGCGCTTTATTTAATGCTAATACAGTGGCTCCAGATACCGTTGGCCAACGTCAAGAAATTGCCAATACTATTGCTTGGCGCAAAGCCAAGGGCACAGTTAAAGTGGTAGAACAAATTGCCGAATCAATCGGACAAATGGAAGTTGTAGTACACGAGGGTTTCAAACGTATTGCCATCACCCCAACAGTTGGGCGAACCTTATTACCAGCAGATACCTATGGCTATACAAATACTGATGATTACACTACCGCCTTTGATAACTATCAAAACAACAGATCTCCCGATTGGGCACCCATGTGGGCTAGGCATCCAGGGTTAAGGGCAGGAACAGTTGATTTGCGCTGTCAGGGTTCTGCCGTAAAAGCTGAAAAAGATAACCCTGCTGCCATCACCAGCTCCATTGCAGGTAAGCTATCGCTGGCGGCAAAGCAGCTTGCATGGTTCACAAAACTGCAATAAAGGCAGGAGTATCTTACCCATGAATCATCGAGAGGCCGACTGGATTCCTGGTTATTTTGATGACCCATCAGCTCGAACCATTGACTTTCGCAATCCCACTTGGCGGCAGGGACATTTTCATCCTCGTCGTATCTTAATCTTTTCTGCAACACATGCTGGGTTTTTTAATCACTATAAGACCCTCAAAAAATTTGCATGGGGTGACGGTCTTTTTACCAATAACGATTTTCTTTCTGTGGCCAGTGTTACACACATAGATAATAAAATAATCGTTCGTAATCGCAGTCTTAATAGTAGAAAATTTGAAAGAATTATCATTAGTACCGTTGTCAACCTGAAGCAGAATATTGATGGGCTGCCTTTGGTCTGGCGTTTTGAAGGTTTTGTTTTTATCCGTACCATGAAGGTTGAGTCAGGCCGAGTTGAGCTGGATCGTTGTGCGCTATTGGCCGCAGAAATAAAAACAGTTAATGTAATACACCCTGTGTTCAATGCCAATAATTGCCTGATTAAAAAAATACAGACCGAGAATGGCTTAACCCGATTGCAATATTGCACTGTATTGCAAACTACAATTACAAAGAAACTTAACGCCAGTGATTGTATATTTAATGGCCTGATCGGCAAAAGCCTTGCTGATAAAACCTTACCTGGCAATGGTTGTATTCGTTATTCTTCTATACTGCCCAAACAACAATCAGGCGATATTCAATATTTTAAAGTTCCCAAACTTAGAGCCGTCTTTTATCAAGACTTATTCCACTTACACCTGACTGGTTGCGGTGTACTACACCCAGCTACACCCATAGAAATTGCAAATGGTGCAGCCGATGGCAGCGAAATGGGTGCTTTTCACCATTTACATCTGGTGGCAAGACAACAGGCCATTATAAAAAAACTAATAGATTTTATACCCACGGGTATGCAAGCGGTGATTATCCCAGACAATTCATTAAATGAATTACCAGGCGAATTTACCGAATAAAAAACAAAGGATAATAAAATGAAAATTCAAAATTCAAAAAACAGCAAACAAGGCGATAAAGACTATTCCGCTGTCTATCATCAACAAGGGAGAATGATTACCGATTTTGATTTAAACGAAGGGGCACTGATCTCACGAGACCGCCTCAATCAGGCTTTAAAAGATGTGATCGGCAGTGGCACGCCCCGATGTGATGCCCTGTTACAGGTGAATGCTGAAAATATTCCCAGCCTACACTGGGGAATTGTTTATGTCGATGGCATTCGTGCTGAAGCCAGAGTAGATGAACGAGCATCAGATGCCCTGCCAGAGTTTCCACCTATCTTTAATCCCGACACAAATTTTGCTGATAGCTTAAAAGTAAATCTTCAGGGGGGCACATCAAATGGCCTAAATTATACCTTTCAACTGTATTACCCACAAGCACCTCAACTGCCAGATACAGCTTATTGCCTATTTGTTGATGTTTGGGAGAGAGTTGTCACTTGGTTGGAAGATGACAAATTACGCGATCCTGGGCTCTATGGCGCAGATACCACCACTCGAACCCAAACCATGGCACAAATCAAATGGTGTAATATCGAAACCGATCCCATGTGTTTAGCAACCATAGGTAATGCCCGTTTACATTTGAGGTTGCGCAGCCTTTCCAGCAATACCGATCCCTGTGACCCTTGTGCACAAGAGTTGGAGCTAAATGACCCTGTTGGCAATTATCATTTCAGGGCAGAAATACATGATGTCCATTATGATGCAGACAACAATGCTGATGTTGTAGTACTCAAATGGTCATCCGAAAATGGCGCAGAAGCTTACAAGGCAACCGATATGCCACCAGATTTTGTCAGCAATCAATTTGTTTATGAATACTTTGACGAAATATCAGAAAAGCAGCTAGGCAGGCATCCAGCACAAGACAACAGTAACCAGTCTGTCATTGATGGTAAACGTATCAATATTCAAAACCAATTATCGGACACACCACCCAAAGACTACGTACGCCGTTGGAATGGCTGGTGTGAAATTAAAAAAACCGGATCAAACTGGAAAGTTATAAAAGGTTTTGCAGGTTCTTTTGAGCTGAGTGGCGATATCAACTCTGGCCCAGGGAAAATAATCGATGGTGGCAGCACTATCACCATCGAACTGGATGTTATTACATTAAAAATAGAGCTTGATGATCATGCATTGTTAGCTGGGGATTACTGGAATGTAGCCGTAAGAGAATCAATTCACCAACAAGGCGATATATTGCTAAAAGATAATAACACGGCAAGCGGAGCATTGCCCGATGGCGAACATCACCACTATATGCACTTGGTCAACGTCGATGAACGGGGCAAAATGAGCTTGCCAGAGACCAGTGATTGTGACAAATATAAAGCCTGTCAGCCAGCGCAATTTCCCAGCCTTACCGATTTACGTGCAGATGATATCTGTTTTGATAACAGTGCTTGTGAATTGTCCGATGCAACAACAGTACAAGCAGCATTAGATCAACTGTGTAAAAAAAATGACCTGCCCTGGCACAATAAACACCTGCATGGTTGGGGCATAGTCTGTGGCCTGGCATTGGAGTGTAATAAAGAAATACCTGGCGCAATCACCCTAAAATCTGGTTATGCGCTGGATTGTGAAGGCCATGACATGGTGATTGAAAATGATATCAACATAGATGTTATTGAGGGAATAAGCAGAATAAACATATCGCCTCAAATAGACGAAAACCAGGGTGTTTGCCTCTATTTAGATCGTACAGATAATCAATTAAGTGTACAGTTCGAGCTGTATGAAGACCAGCAAAATAATTTACTGGATAAACTACAGGACAGCTTACTGTTTGAATTTTACAATGATTGTGTCGTCGAGCTGATCGATTCACTTAAAGCTGAATTAAACAATGACCAGATCCAATCAGAGTGCATACTAACAGCATGCGGCAACCAATTGATTCCTATTTTAAAAAGAAGAACTTTGGCATTAACTAACATTGCTTTTCATAAAAACAGAGACCAGACACATGCCGTGTTAAATGTTTCTCCTTGCGAACATCTACTGCTTAAAAGCCTCTATGATAAACTACAGAACAGGCTGCGTAGTAAAACATTTTGTGGACAGTTTACCAACAATAGTTTTCCTGATTACCCATTTAAAAATAACTGTAGAGCCACCTGGGTTACTCCAGAACAATTGGATCATCTACGTATACAC
>JAESTH010000291.1 GCA_016763695.1 Alcanivoracaceae bacterium | reverse complement strand
CGATGCGACGATCATTGATGCGCCAAGCTCGACCAAAAATAAAGACGGCAAACGCGACCCTGAGAGGCATCAAACCCGAAAAGGCCATCAATAATGATTTTCAATTCTGGCAAATGCTAATGCAAACTCATCTTCTGCTGTTTCTGCAATATGTTTTGTATCTGGAATCATGTGACAGGTAGAGCCTTCCCACACCGACCAGTGTCTTGCAGCCAATAATTGTTGCTGCCTGTCTTCACCAAACAAACGTTTTTGATAGGCCGTCATTAAATCATGTCTTTCATTCTCTGGAATAAATTCATAATACGGCTTCCACGCATCAGCAAAAATATGGCTGGCTCCCTTTTGATAGAACCATTGTAATTCTGACTTTCTCAGCAAGAAAATACCTCTCAAAACCAATTCTAACACCCTATCAGGGTGAGAGATAGCATAAACCAAGGCCAAGGTAGAACCCCATGATCCTCCAAAAACCTGCCACTTATCGACATTCAAAAGTTTTCGAATAGATTCCATATCACCAATTAAATCCCATGTGGTATTTTCTTCTACACAAGCATTAGGAGTACTTTTACCACAACCACGTTGGTCAAACTGGATGATTCGATATTTATCTGGGTTAAAAAAACGTCTGGTTTCTGCTGACACTCCACCACCAGGACCACCATGCACAAAGACCACAGGTTTGCCTTGAGGATTACCTGATTCTTCCCAGTAAATATTATGGATTTTCGAGACTTGAATAAAGCCAGACTTATTAATTTTTATTTGTGGATATAACATGTGTGTATTTTAACATGAATTTATAGGGGATGAGGATCATCTCATGCATTGAAGGAGGTTTATCTTAAGTAAAAAAAATGCAACCATCCTTGGTTGCATAGGGGACATGGGTAATAACACTACTAAAAGAGAGAAGAAAAAGTAGTGTTATTTAATTTTTAAGCTACTTTTTTAGTATCTATGTTTTTGATTTCTTTAACTAATGAATCAACTTTCTTGCTAAGACCTGTGATATCTTTAACTGTTGGAATATCCAATCTTTTAAGAACACTTTCAATTTTTGTTTCAAACAAGTTTTCTACTTTGTTGAATTGCTTATCAGCCATTTTACGGATGCTATCAAATCTTTTTTCTGCTTTGTTAGAAACTTCTTTAACAGTTTTCTTTGATTTAGTTTCTAAAGTTTTGCCTTCTTTGATTAAAGAATCATAAACTTTATAAGTTTCTTTCTGTGCCAAAGAAGCGACACCAAGACCAGCTAACCATACATTGTTTATTGTGTTTTTAATTTCGTTTTTCATAATATTCACCTGTTGTGTGTATTTGTTTGTTCGTTGTGATGCATAATAGGTGTAAGTTCTAGAGCAAACACACTAAAACAGGAATTTATTTAGTTTTTTAAAATTTAAGGTATTTTTGATGAATTATGACGAGAAAAGTGCGCTAAAAGCCAAATAAGCTGCAACTCACCGGATCATTCCCGTAGGCGGGAATAACCAGGTGAGTGAGTTACAATAAGCTTAATGATTAAGACAATTATTATCTTTCACATATTTAATGGTTCTGAAACTATTGTCTAATAAATCGAAAACCAATAATTGGCTCTCCAATACCTGACCAATATTAGTAATAAGTTTAATGGCTTCGCTGGCTTGCATGACACCTGCCATTCCTGGTACCACTCCTAAAACGCCAACTGTTGAACAATTATCAGGTTCAAAGCCTTTTGTTTGTGGAAATAAGCACCTTAGACATGGCATATCTGGCTTGTTGAAATTAAAAACACTCACTTGTGCTTCATATTGATAAACCGCAGCATAAACCAGTGGTTTATGATACTTGAGACAAATATCATTGACTAGGTATCTGGTCGTTAAATTATCACTGCCATCTATAACCAGGTCAACATTGTTAATCAACTCATCAACATTATTTTCATCTAATCTTTTTGCCAGTGCATTTATGCTGATTTCTGGATTTAAAGCCGATAACTGTTTTTTGGCAGATTGAACCTTAAGGGTATTGACAGATGCTGTGGTATGAATAATCTGTCTTTGTAAGTTACTCAATTGTACTACATCATCATCTATGATAGTTATTTGTCCAACTCCTGCCGCGGTCAAATATAAGGCACAAGATGAACCCAGCCCACCAGCACCTATTAATAACACATGTGCATTTCTTAATTTTTCTTGAGCTACACGTCCAAAGCCCTGTAACTGATAATGGCGATTATAACGTAAATCATGTTTGTTTACTTGAGGTATATCTATAGGGAGTTTTTGATTTTGCCACTCACGATATCCTTCATTAACATGGTATAAGTTTTTAAAACCAAGATTTTCAAGTTTAGCAATTGCAGTTGCCGATCGTTGCCCCGATTGACACATGACGTAATAATTAACATCCAATGATAGCGTCTTTAAAGCACTATTATCAATATCACTTAGTTCCAGACAATGTGAACCTTTTGCTATACCTTGAGAACACTCTGCTACTGTCCTTACATCCAGAATAATATTTTGCATATCATCACTACATGCCTGAAATGCCTGAAATACTGTGATGTTTGTTAAATTCATATTAAGTGTGGATATAATAAATCAACAAATCGCTGTACATTAACCTCATTGCCAGCATGTAGATCGGCGGGTGTTTCATTGAGCACGATAAAACAGTTGGCCTGAGTAACTGATGTAAGGCGTCCTGAACTTTGGTTACCCGTTATACTCACTTCGAAACCGATGGTTGCATCATAACTTAAACGTGCTCGCACAAACTCTCGACGATAATGTTGTTTGCTATAACTTTTTGTCATTTTGGCTCTGATAAATCCAGCTGAAATGATCTCTTCACCTTCCAACATCCTTAAGGTAGGAATAACAAACTGACAAAAATTTGTGAAACTCGATACTGGATTACCAGGCAATCCAAAAAACAAAGCTTTATTGTATTGACCAAACAATAAAGGAAAACCTGGCTTTATATTCACTTTATGAAAGGCAATCTCTCCATGATCCCGCATGACCTTAAATACATAATCCTTATCCCCAGCAGAAACCCCGCCATTGCATATAATAACGGTATTGGGCTGCGCATATTTATCTAGCACTTCTTTTATTTGTTCAGGATCATCTTGTAAAGTACCCACATGAATAATTTCACAGTTTTGAGACTGCAATAACCCTTTTAAAGTTGGCCTGACAGAATCATAAACTTTTCCCTGTTCTAATGCTTGTCCCACTTGAATAACTTCGTCACCACCTGTAAATAATACTATTTTTGTTTTAGGATAAACGGCAATTTTTTGACAGCCTACAGATGAAATTAAACCTATATCCTGTGCTTTAAGGCGTACATTCTGATTAATGATTTTACTATCTGCCTTGATATCTGCACCAATATGTCGAATATAGTCTCCTTTTTGACCAATATCACGCAAGTGGACTTTGTCGTCTTTTATCTGTGAATTTTCTTTGATAACAATGGTATTGGCGCCTAATGGTATTAAGGCTCCTGTCATAATTGGCACTGTGCTGTCTTCTGCCAAAACCTGTTGCTCAGATGATCCTGCATATTGTGGCTTTTGTAGTGTTAACCACCCTTGTTTTTTTTCGGATAAATCAGAATATCTAATTGCATATCCATCCATGGCACTGTTCTCAAAAGCGGGCACATTTATTTTGGCATAAACTTCTGTAGCAAGCACTCTATTAAGACAGTTATTAATATCAACTACTTCAGGGGATGGATTAAATATTTCTTTAGCTTTTGCTCTTATTATTTTTTGTGCTTGTGAATATGAAATGGAGGTCAGGTAATTGATATTATTGGTTACCATTTTCTATTTCTTGGTGTACTGTCAAAGGCATTGTGTCTTCTGTTTGGGGTGCTTGATCTGTTTTTCACTTTTTTCACCTTGTATGGATTCTTACTGCTTTTAAACTGTAAAACAATAGGAGCTCCTCGTAAATTAAAGGCGTTTCTAAACTGCTTTTCTAAATATTTTTTATAGGCTGGTAATAGGGCATCTGTTCTTGTTCCGTGAATAACTATGCGCTGTGGATTTTGTCCGCCTGAATGGGCATATTTAAGCTTGGTCAAACGGCCCTGAATCAACGCTGGTTGATGCGCTTTAAACGCATCTTTAAGTACATCGGTTAGTTGATTGGTTTCCAGCTCTTTGGTTGCTGATTCGTAAACCAGGTCAACCCTATCCATTAAATCGGTTAAACCTGAGCCATGTAAGGCAGAAATATAAACCAATGGCACCCATGGAAAAGCCGCCATTTTTCTGGAAAATTCGGACTTGACTGTTTGTTTATGTTCTTCGGAAAGGTGATCCCATTTATTTAAGGCAATCACTACGGCGCGAGCATTATTGGTTATTAAGCCCAATAAATGCATATCTTGATCTGTAATTCCCTCTTTGGCATCCATCATTAAGACACAGACTTGTGAACGGTCGATGGCTTGTAAAGTTTTTATAACACTGAACTTCTCCACACCTTCTGAAACTCGTGCACGCTTCCTCACTCCAGCCGTATCAACTAATGTATAGTCTTTTCCATCCCATTCTAAAGGCAGGCAAATTGAATCTCTGGTGGTTCCTGGCATATCATAAGCCAGTACTCTTTCTTCACCCAGCAATCTATTAACCAAGGTTGACTTGCCAACATTGGGCCGGCCAATTATTGCCATATTTGGTCCTTTGCTTTCTAGTTGGGCTTGCTGCTGGTCATCTTCTATGATGAGTTCGTCACAGTAACGCTCCAACTCTTCACGCAGATAGCCTATATTGCGTTTATGTACCGCCGCAATTGGCATGATTGACTCTATGCCCATTTGATAAAAATCCAACAGGGCTAGATCTTCATCCTGTCCATCTATTTTATTAACTAACAATAGTATGGGTTTTTCTGTATTGCGTAATCCTGACAGGATTTTTTTATCATCATCCATTAAGCCTGCTTTGGCATCAACAATAAATAAAACCAGGTTTGATTCAGAAATAGCAGCCGTTACTTGTGAATTCATCAGCTCTGACAAGTTACCCTCATCGCCTAACAATCCACCTGTGTCAATCAAGATTGCATTGGACTCCTCCAATTCTAAAATCCCATATTGCCTATCCCTGGTCAAACCAGGAAAGTCAGCAACCAGAGCATCTCGGGTATGTGTTAACATATTGAATAATGTGGATTTACCTACATTAGGGCGTCCAACTATAGCAATTACAGGAACCATAAGTCATATGTCTCGTTTATCTTGAATACTCAAAAGCAGTTAAGGTACCATCTTTATTATATGCAATCAATATTGATCCTGAACCAACAGGTTGTGTATAAAAAGCTAATTTACCCATTCTTGTGCGGGCAATAGTACTGCCGTCTTCTCCATCCAAAACATGAATATAACCTTCTAAATCTCCAACAATCACATCACCTAAATAAAAGACAGGCTTAGTTAGTAAACGATTTTTATAAGCAGTGGTCTTCCATTCTTCAGTACCATCACTTCTATTTAATGCTCTGACATTAGACTCGTTATCAATGATAAACAACTTACTTCTTGAGGCTGTAACACCCGCTGCAGAACCCTTGTCTTTAGACCACATGACTCTACCAGATTCAGTAGCAACGGCAATGGTTTTGCCAACTGCACTGGATAAATATAAGTCAGTTGCAATCAAGGCCATGTCACCATCTATATCAACTATCCTTGCTAATTCTGTTTTACCTTTAGAATCCACAACATTCTGTAACCAGATCACGTCGCCAGATTCTTGCTTAATTGCCGCGACTTTACCATTATCAAAACCTATGTAGATGCGACCTGCTCTGACCACTGGTTGAGAATTGCCACGCAAGGTTAAATTAGGGATATTGGTATCAAACAACCATTCTCTTTTACCATCTCCTGCATTTAAGGCATATACCCGACCATCTTGAGCACGGACAATCGCCATCTGATTGTCAATAACTGGAGGTGACAATATTTCTGATGACAGCTTTTCTGACCAAAGTTGATTACCATTTTCCTTATCCAGAGCGATCACCTCACCCTCAGGCGTACCTACTAATAATATTTCACTGCCTACACCAGGTCCAGCGCTGAGTTCTGTATTTAAATCAACAGACCAGGATACTTCACCTGTTTCAGTATTTAGCTTTGTGACTTCGCCTTTAAGACTGGCCACATAAACACTCTTGTTATCAATAAATGGGACTAATTTGTAGCCGTATGATTTTTTACCACCATCAAATTTTTGTGTCCAAAGCTTGTTAAATTGTCCTTGCTGAACAATTTTTTCAATTTTAACTGGCTCAAATTTCTTTTTCTTGTCTTTGCCCTTATTTTTATTAAATAATGAACACGAAACGTTAAAAAGTAGCGTTAAGGTAATAACAATTAAAATTCTTTGCATAAAAAGCCTCTTTGTATGTTTTATGAATCAAATTATGAATTTTCTAATTTCATTTCTATATTCCTTTTACCAGAATATCCATTGCCTTTTTCTGCGGAATCTTCAAATGCTGATTTAGCTTTATCCATTTCACCCTTGGCAAAATAGGCATCACCTTCAATCTCTTTAGCAATTGATAAAAATGACTCCAAAGTAATTTGACTGGTTTGGGTCAAAGCATCATCATGCTTCTGCATGGCATTATAAACCCTGGCTAAACGCAGTTTAACAAATTCTGTTAATAACTGGTCTGGCTTACTTGCTATCACGCTTTGTAGCTCGGTTGCTGCTTTTTCTAATTCATTTTTTGCAACAAACTCTTTGGCTAACAATAAATGTGCTTGATAAGTATAAAAGCTTGAGCCTGATTTTGATTCCATTTCCGTTAGTATACTTTGAGCCTCATCAAACTCAGAAAGTTTCATTACTTCGGTAAAAGAAGTATATTGCACGGCTTTTTGATAACGTTGCTCTTGCTGCTGTGCTTTCCAATAGTTAATACCAATAACACCACCCAGTCCTAAAACTATTCCTGATGCGATGGTCAACCAGTTATTTTTAATCCAATCTTTGACAAGCTGTTCTTGTTCAAAATCATCATATTCTTCAAATGCCATGAATATTTCCTACCTGTTGTTTATTTATATATTTTATAGTGTATGAAAATACACAAAAATGGGATGCTATATTAACTTAAATTTGACTTTATTTCATTGAAAAACAAAAAAGGCCGCAAAAAATGCAGCCTTTTTTAAAATATGGCTCCCCAAGACGGACTTGAACCGCCGACCCAGTGATTAACAGTCACTTGCTCTACCAGCTGAGCTATTGGGGAATAATTAAGAGCGAGCATTTTAACTTAAAACAATCGCCTGTCAACTACTTTTGTAAAAATTAAATTAAATAATAAAAATAATTAAAAGTTTACTTGAGCTTTTTTTCCAGCTTGGACAAAAAGCCACGTAAAATGTCGATCTCATGCTTTTTAGGGCGGATGCGATTATACATGATTCTGATTTTAGTTTTCAATGAATCATGTCCTTCTTTGCGTAAATAAAGTGCTTTTTCCATAACATCAAAATAATGTTGGAAAAAACTTTCCATTTTTCCTGCATCAACATAATCATCTGCAATTTTATCAGGCTGATCTTGTGTATTTATGTTTAAAGTCGCCATTCTACATTCATAAGCCAATACCTGCACAGCAGATGCCAAATTCAGAGAAGAAAAATGCTCTACTGTTGGCAGCCTCACCAAATAATGACAACGTTCAACCTCTTCATTGGTCATTCCATAACGCTCCTTACCAAATACCAATGAAACTTTATTTTTAGTTGCTTCCCTGATTAATAATTCCGCCGCTTTTCTTGCGTCTATAACTGGGATATCTAAATGCCTTTTTCTTGCCGTGGTACCAATAACCAGCTTACTGTCCTTTATAGCGGCATCTATATGCTCACATATGTCCGCCTTAAAAAGCAAATCATCAGCACCCGATGCTCTGGAGGTTGCCTCTGCACTGGGAAAACCCTCTGGGTTGACCAAGGCCAAATCATTAAGCCCCATGGTTTTCATAGCCCTGGCTGCCGCACCAATATTGCCGGTATGAGTTGTGCCCAGTAGTACAAAACGAATGTTATTTGTCATTTATTATTTATGGCTTATAAAACAAACCATTTTACTCAAAAGTCATCAGTTTAAATATATTAATAGGTAAATAAAAGTTATCATACTCGATTATTCTAAATATAAACTCATCTTATGCGTCAACCAGAAATAAACATTGCAGAAAAAGCCGCTTTTAAAGCAGGTGGAGTATTATTACGACTACAAAATCAAGTACATTCTTTACATGTAGTCAAGAAGAGAGATAATGATTTTGCCAGTATCGCTGATCATGCCGCAGAACAGGCCATCATCGAAGTCATTGCTAAAGCCTACCCTGAGCATGCTATTCTTGGAGAAGAAGGCGGATTGATCGGCAATCAAGATGCTGATCATATCTGGATAGTTGACCCATTAGATGGAACCACTAATTTTTTACATGGCATCCCTCACTACTGTGTTGCTGTTGCTTTAGAAATCAAAGGCGTTATTCAACATGCCTTGATTCATGATCCTGTGCGTGATGAAACCTTTCACGCCAGCAAAGGCCAGGGTGCTTATTTAAACGATGTTCGCTTACGAGTAGATATCAAGGCCAATTTAACCAATGCTGTGATTGCCACCGGCTTTCCATTTCGTAAGCGTGAAGTTTTTAATCGTTATATGTTACAGTTTAAGTCTATTTTTAAATCTGTCGGTGATATTCGTCGTGCTGGTTCTGCTGCACTCGATCTGGCCTATGTTGCAGCTGGACGTGTAGATGGTTTTTGGGAAATGGGTCTGGAGAAATGGGATATGGCGGCAGGTTCACTGATAGTATCTGAGGCCGGTGGAGACTGCATGGACTTTAAACTGGATAAAAATTATCTGGAAAATGGTAATATCATTGCTGGTAATTTGAAAATTATTGCGGCATTACAAAATAAAATTAAGGCATCAATGGGCTGAATGATAGATTGAACATTTAGGCAAAAACTTCATTTTGTAGGTTGGGCTTCGTACCTCAGCGCCAACCTACACTCATTCATGTTTAAATGTTTCACTAGCAAGTTTACCCACTTTAATGGCGTTAAAAAACCAAATCATGCTAAATATAAAACCCGATATTGCCAATATTAGTTTAATGTTGAAGGTATTGTTACCTGTTGTGTTAATTAGAAAACCAGATAGCCAAACGGCAAAGTTAATAAACACCAGTTGTGTAAAAACGTCCCCTGCTCGGTAAATGACGGTATCTAAAAAATTTTTAAATTTATATTTAATATTTTTATTTAAACCAGTAAATAGCCAATCGGTGGGTGGTTTCATAATACCGTAAGCACCACTTCTTTGTAAAATAATACTACCGAGCACCACATTTAATACAGGGAAAAATCCAAACAACAGAAATGCGAATATCATCAATACTG
>JAESTH010000290.1 GCA_016763695.1 Alcanivoracaceae bacterium | reverse complement strand
GACCTGAATTTTTTCATCGTCAGTCGGCTGACTAACAGGTACTACTTGCGTTTCTTTATCATCGGATGGAAAAAAATTATAGATAAGAAAACCAATTACAAAAAAGGTGATTAAAGTTATTAGTTTTTTCATTCCAGTGATTTGTCAAACAATTTTAGAAGCTATAAATGTAAACATAAATTTTGTGGTTTGTAAACATTTTGCTGTATATAAACACAATTTAAGTACGTATTTGTTCATTAATGAATAGATCCTGCAATCAAGAGCTGTTAAAAACTCTATTAAAAGCACTGATAAAAAAGGTTTGTGGCTCCGATCAGAATGATACTAAGTTTAGTCCTTTTTACATGAAGCTATATAGTGAACTTAAGACATGAAAATAGTATAATTTGGTATGAAGAGTGTCCCTGAATTATTATCTGGATTCATCTTTCTACATTAAGTAGAAAGCCTAAAACAACTGCTCAAAAACAAGCCGAGAAAGCAACAAAAGAGGACGATTGCGTCGCACTAGACTTTATTATAAGCCTGAACTAACTTTATCTTTTTAAGCCAGTTTGTCCTTTATTATTTGGTCGAGGTCGGTTTTTAATGGCTTGATTAAACAATACTTTTACAAATTCAACCCAATTAGCAGAAGTTCGAAAGACACCAAATTGACTTTTGGGATTAGCTGGATTTTTCATATTGGAATTTCGAGCTTCAAATCGTATGAGACCTTGTTGTTTCCCTGTTTCTTTGTGGACATAAAACCGACCCATAGCATTACTAATCCCAGAACGTTCACCAGATAATAAGTCCTTCCCTTGGGAGATTCCTTGAAGCCACTTAAGTACTGTTGGGCCAGGAAGGTGTTTTCTTTTACCAAAACCCTGTATGAAAAATAGAGAGTCTTTATCTAGACCCATTTTCCCTAAGAGGCCTTTAAGTTGGTTATTAATAATTCTATTGTATAATATTTTTACTTTATCATCGCTTAATATGTGGTTATAAATGGTAACAAAATTTGTTCTATTCATAAGCACAAAGATTTGTTTTGAAGGTAAGCCTTTAGCATTGGAAAAGGCGCCCTTCCAAAATTTACGAGCCCCTGATTCACCTTGCCCTCTAAGAATATAGTTGATAATAATCTCTAGAAAATTCTTTAGGTTAACAAGTTCATTTATAGGGGTTTTTTCAGTATTAAATGTTTTTATTAATTCATTGGCATTAGCAATTGATTGAGCAACAAATTCAGGCCATTCATGTTGTTTTAAAAATGATTCAAATTGGTTGAGTTCAAAACTTTCTGAAGATTGGATTCCTGCATTCCAAGTTGAGTCTTTGATTTCTATTTCAAGTTGTTCTTTTGGTTGAAGAAACCTTTCCCGAGCCCCTTCTTTTCCTGGTCTTTGATTAAAAAACCCCTGTTTAGCTTCTTCTGGGGTTTTACGCCTTAAGTTTGGAACAGCAAAAGGAAAAAGTTTACGCCCTTTACCAGTATCTTTTGCTGCATTCATAGTTTTTGTCATTTCAACAGCCTCCAGAACTTGGCTTTTAAGTGAAGAAAAGCTTCTTTTCCAACTGGTCTCAAACTCTAATACACCATTTGTTTCTGATTCTAAACGAACTCCAGATTTTCCTTTCACTAAAAAGTCTTTAGGACCAAATTTTCGACCTAATAACTCTACCTTTTTGCCATTATTCCTAAATATTTTGTTCTTTGTTTGAAATTCGAACTTCATGGCTCTTTGGACAGGGAAAGTAGAAAACGGCGCGATACTATTTTGTTGAACAACATGTGTTAGCTCATGCGCCATTAACCTCTTTCCACCCTTTGAACCAGATGAATATTCGCCAGCCCCAAAAACAATATTATTGCCATGAGTAAACGCTTTGGCATTTATAGATTTTGCAGTATTTGCAGCTTGACTATCAGTATGCAATCGAACATCAGAAAAATCTGCACCAAAACGCGGTTCAAAAAAGTTTCTTTCGGATTTGCTTAACGGTTGTCCACCACCCTGCAATGATTGAATACTAGAATTTATTGACGGTGTAACTTCTGGTCTCTCGCCTGTTGATTTCCTTTGCAATATTTTTTCTTCGTCTTCACAGCCAGCACACTTTCGTTGAATATTATTAATATTTGAGGTTTGTGAATTACTTATAGATGAAGAATGAACAGAAGCAGACATACGCATAATCTGATCGGCGACTCTATCTGCTTCCTGTTCGTATTTATCATTGGCAGCACCAATTTTAAGCTTTGGCTGGATAATATTTTTGACCGAGTTTGCCTGTTTGATAGCAACGGGTTTTGTTGATGTCAAGCTGTTGTTATGTTGTTTGTCTTTATATGAAACATTTATTGTTCTCCAACTTTATGACTCCAACGGTTTAACTCTCAAAATAAAAACATGTGTGTCCTAACTATACTGCGGATTCATTAATCCCTCGTATAAACCAGGAGATATCCATTAACCTGTCTCGATATAATTCAATTCCCTAACATCCTTTTTTTAAAAGTAAAATAAGAAAAGTGATTTCAATGAAACATGACCATTATACCTCTTTTGTCTTTTCATTTATTCCTCTCCTCATTTATTCCACAACCACCAGCGTAATTCTGTGCTGTTGGAGATCCATGTGCAGGCCTTTCACGCGAAGCGGTTCCATCACCATCAGTGTTTGTGGGGTTGGATAACCGCCATTGATCAGTACAGCCATCCTGACCTTGTGATGACCTGGTGGCAGTTGCTGACCATGCCCATGAAACATTGGCGATCGACCTTCTACTGGAAGTACCAGTTGGTTTCCACAGTAGGAATGTCTTAAATGAATCACTTAAACTGGTAGAGCGCATATTCTCCCGTAAGCGAATATTGGGACAGTCCTCTGAAATGATTTCGTGTTCTCCTGATGCAATTACAGGCACGACACAGCCTTTCCATGGAATTGCACCATCTTGTATTGCATCAGTTGAACGAATACATTCACGGTTGCCACCATTTAATACACGCCTCCTGTCTGTCGATGTCAGGTTCTGCATCAATGCCAATTCGCCTGTACAACCCTCTGGGACACGAATTTTGCCTTTCATTACTGCGCCAGTATCAGTGGCACCACAATCTCCACGTGGCGTGGTACAACAGCCCATTCCAATGCGGCAACGGTCTCGACATGCAGAAACACTTGGGGCCTGTGTATTGACGGTTAATGAAACAAATGTGGGACAACTCAACGGTGTTTGATCGAGGTCACTTTGTTGTTTTCTTATTTGGTGCGCATCTTTCATTATGGCTCTGACAGAGGCCGCTTGTTTTACCATGCCCAGATTTGAAGATGCATTGGTTCTAGTAACATTCGATATGCGTTGTTTTTTATGTGTAAGTGCATGGTTCATAATTGTTATCGTTGTCAGCTTTATTTAAAAAGATTTAAGAGTGTCCTAATAATATATGATATCTACCTGTTGATTTTTTGTTGTTTTGCGTTTATTTGATGCATTATTTGTTTATAAGTTTTATGACTATAACGGTTTAATTCTCAAAATTAAAAAGTATTGCTAGTCAAATAACTTGACCCCCTATTTTTCCTTAAAACAACAATCTTTTTTTGCTGTTTTTGTAAGAACAGCCCCAGTCCTGGCTTTTGTACAGACATTTTTAGATACTTTACTCGAAACAGCTTCATTATATTTACCTGATGGTTCCATGACCGTACCATTATCAACAGCATTATGGCCAGCATACCCAGTTGCATGACCAACTTCATGCGCAACTACCGAAGGCTTTGTTCCTTCCACTACCACTACCTTTGGATTTGCTGTCCCTCTACCATATGTTGCACCTCCCCCTGATATATCTTTGCTTGTTTTTCCTTCTTGTTGAAATGTCTTCGGCACAAAAACCTGAACACATGTACTTGCGCCAGCAGCTGCAAACAAAGCTTTTTGTTCAACAGTCGGTGTATTGGTTTTTGATTCATCGAGGATTTGATAATCTGTCTTATTTACAACTTGAGTAGATTTAATTGTAAAATCAGTACAACACTTTTCCCAAATACTTTCAACCTTGCCCATTGATGGGGATATTGTTTTACTTTTTCCATCATCTTTAGCAACAACTACAGGTTGTATACACCCTGTCATTTTTTCTGTAAGGTCAGCTGGAGCACATTTTCTTTGAATCAAGCTAGTATTTTTATCCTGCTGCACCACATGCGTCAACTCATGAGCCAACAATCTCTTTCCTTCCACAGAACCCGTCGAATACTCAGCCCCAAAAACAACATTATTCCCATGCGTAAATGCCCTAGCACTAATAGATTGAGCAGTACTCGCAGCATGACCATCAGTATGCAATCGAACATCAGAAAAGTCCGCACCAAAACGAGGCTCAAAAAAGTTTCTTTCGGATTTGCTTAACGGTTGTCCACCACCCTGTAATGATTGAATACTAGAGTTTATTGTTGGTGTGACGTCAGGTGTTGTTGCTGATGGTTTTTTCTGAATCAATTCATCTTCCT
>JAESTH010000289.1 GCA_016763695.1 Alcanivoracaceae bacterium | reverse complement strand
ACAAACAAACCCGCGGTATTGAGACGTAACCTTGGATCTAAACATATTGAAATGGTCTATTGTGACTCAAAGGATGTGGTCACCCAAAATGTCGATACCAAAAGATCTCAGGTCTTTTCCATTAGTGAAGAGGAAGTGACTGAGTTGGCCAAACAGGCAGTCATAATCGAAAAGCATTATAAACGCCCAATGGATATAGAATGGGCCAAAGATGGAATCACTGGCAAGATATATATTGTCCAGGCTAGACCTGAAACGGTAAAGAGTCAGGATAAAAATACCCAGACAATTGAAAGATATCAAATATCGAAACCACATACAACTAATGCACACACTATTATATGTGAGGGTCGTAGTATTGGACAAAAAATTGGCTCTGGTGTTGCAAAAGTCATCGATAGTATTGCCCAGATGGATGAAGTGCTAGCTGGTGATGTTCTGGTTACCGATATGACCGACCCTGATTGGGAACCAATTATGAAACGGGCAGCCGCTATTGTCACTAATCGTGGAGGCAGAACTTGTCATGCTGCCATTATCGCTCGTGAGCTTGGCATCCCAGCCATTGTTGGCTGTGGAGATGCCACCACCAAAATTGCCAATGGTATTGATGTGACGGTTTCATGTTCTGAGGGTGATACAGGCTTTATTTATGAGGAGATTATTGATTTTGAAATCATCAAAACCAATCTTGAAAATATGCCAGAAGCACCATTAAAGATAATGATGAATGTCGGCAATCCTGACCGAGCCTTTGATTTTGCTAGCTTACCCCACAAGGGGATCGGTTTAGCCCGTTTAGAGTTCATCATCAACCGCATGATTGGCATTCATCCAAAAGTATTATTAAATTATGCTGATCAATCAGATGATATCAAGAAAATTGTTGATCCAATGATAGCTGCATATGGAGACCCTATTGAATACTATATCAAGCGCTTGGCAGAAGGCATAGCCACTCTGGGTGCAGCCTTTGCGCCTGAGACCGTCATAGTGCGATTATCCGATTTCAAATCTAATGAATATGCCAACTTAATTGGTGGCAGACAGTATGAACCCCATGAGGAAAACCCAATGATTGGTTTTCGTGGAGCATCAAGATATATCGACCCGTCATTTCAACCCTGTTTTGAAATGGAGTGCAAGGCTTTAAAATACATCAGAGATGAAATGGGGCTAACAAATATATGGGCGATGGTGCCTTTTGTCAGAACCTTGGATGAAGGTAGAAAGGTTATTGAAATCATGAAAAAATTTGGTCTGACTCAAGGTGAGAATGACCTGAAAATCATTATGATGTGCGAATTACCATCAAATGCATTATTGGCAGATGAATTTTTGGATATTTTTGATGGCTTTTCCATTGGCTCAAATGATTTAACCCAGTTAACCTTGGGGCTAGATCGAGATTCTGGATTGGTGGCTAATTTATTTGACGAAAGAAATCCTGCTGTAAAAAAATTATTATCAATGGCAATATATAACTGCAAAAAACGCGGTAAATATATTGGCATCTGCGGTCAGGGGCCATCAGATCACCCTGATTTAGCTCAATGGCTTATGAAACAAGGCATTGAAAGCGTTTCACTCAACCCTGACACCGTTGTTGAAACATGGTTAGCATTAGCTAAGGAATCAAAGTAAAGTGATAATAACAAAGATAATATTATGAAATCCGCTTTAACCTTAGAGACAAGGCAATGCCTTGTCTCTACCATCAGGTTTTATTTTTAATTTTCTACAAGTCACTCCCCCCCATCTCAAGTAAATAGCATAAAGTCATTCTTCTTGCACCATTAAACTGACTTATTATTTGGATAATTGATTAACGTCTGTAGGAAATTTCCTACAAAAAATAGGAAATCCCCTACAGACTTTTAATTGAATTTTTCATATACTAGGCATTTTAAGGAGAAGACTATGAAATAAACCTACAAATACTTTTAATCTCATATCACATAATAATGTGATAAAAATATCCCAAAACCATTTTAGTAAATCATACACTAATAACTTACGAGGAAGAAAATGAAAATAATCAACTATATTTTAGCACTATTTATTTTACTGTCAGCCCATCAGGTCTCATCTCAATCATCAGATGGATCCAGACCTAAAGAGATTATGGGGCTTAATTCCGCCAGCCGTATTGCCGATGAATACATAATTATGCTGGATAAAAACACCGTTGATCAACAGGCACAAACATTATCAACCAACAATAACATCAGTATGAAACAAGCCATTGAGATAGTGGTCAATGATATTTGTACTGATCTGGCATCCACTGCAGGGGGGAATATTCTAAGTACTTATACTATAGCGCCCTATGGTTTTGCTTTAAGCAGTTCTTTTGAGCAATCGGTAAGCAGTATAATTGGAGATAGTCGTATAAATTATATCGAAGTCAATCAAACAGTTACTGGCAGTACCACCCAAACCTCTGCTCCATGGGGTATTGATAGAATAGATCAGTTGAATTTACCCCTAGATGATTCTTATACATATGTTCAGGATGGTTCAGATGTTAATGTTTATGTTCTGGATTCAGGAATTCGTATTACTCATAATGACTTTGGATCTAGGGCCACATCTGGTTTTACCAATATTTTAGATGGCTTTGGTACTAATGACTGTCATGGTCATGGTACACATGTTGCAGGGATAATAGGAGGTGAAACTTACGGTGTTGCAAAAGATGTCAACCTGATTGCTGTACGGGTTCTTGACTGTTTTAATGGGGGAGACACAATTGGAATCATTGATGCGATTACTACACTACAACCGATACGAGAGGATCCAGCTATAATCAACATAAGTATAGATGTTCAAGAAAATAGTCTCGCATTTAAAGATAGGGTAAATTCAGCGGTTGAATCAGGTATAACAATCGTAGTTTCAGCCGGAAATGGAGATGAAGATGCCTGTAATGTATCTCCAGCCAATGCAACGGGAGCAATAACCGTTGGAGCAACATCTATATTAGATGCAAGATCAGTATTCGAAAACTCTCAGTCCTCAAACTTTGGATCTTGTGTTGATATTTTTGCACCAGGCTCGGACATTACATCAACATGGGCAGGCACTAATACTGCAACAAATACCATTAATGGTACATCGATGGCTTCTGCGCATGTTGCTGGGGCAGCTGCCTTATATCTTGAAGATAACTCTGATGCAACCCCTGCGGAGGTCAAAGAGGCCATTCTTACTAATGCCAGCGTTGTGACTATTGGTAATGCAGGGGTTGGTTCACCCAATAAATTATTGAATATGTCTAATCTGCTTGCTATATTAGATCCTCCTGATATTTATGAGGAAGATGATAATATCCCAGCTTACGGAATCACCAACCTTATAGCTCCAAATGAAATACAGGCACATAACTTTGTGGATGACAAATATGATTACGTTCAACCTTGGGGAAACTCAAATAAGTCCAATACGAAAGATTTAAAAGCACCAGGACTTCGTGGTTTAACTATTTCAAATTTAGGAGCAAATATAAACTTATGTATTTCTATGATATACGTTGATGGGCTTTCTGTTCCTAATACTATTATATGCGGTATCAGTAATGATACAACTTACTACATCCAATCAGGAGCTTATATTTTTATTAGAAATCAAGTATTGGGTGCAGATACTAATTATACAATCGAATATTTTGATAATAGATGATTATTACAATCTGCACTTATTAGCACCATTACAGAAGAAACAAATATAACTTATTTGTTTCTTCAATTTCCGCTCATAAAAGATTTAAAAATAAGATTTCATTCTGGTTGAATTTATTTCATAAACTTAGTATATAATAGGGATAATTAGCTCAATCCAACCTATGGAGTAAAAATGATTAAAAAACTAATATTTTTAAGTCTAATAGGCTTGTCTTTTCAAACACAGTCAGAAACCTCTGATAAACATGTGATTGAAGCAGGCAAACCTATGGTTCAACAAGCCGGCAATTCAACAGCCAATCAGTTAGTACTTTCTGTTGGCGTCTTTGACCCACTTAAGGAAACTTTAGACTTTAATAAAGCTAAGATAGAAAAAAGCGAATCTTCCAAGTATTCTATTGTTCAGTTTTATGAAGGAAAAGTTGACTCCCTGTGGTTGTCACAAAATGGTATTGAGATTGTTTCATATATACCAAATAATGCCTTTGTGGTCAAACTCAATGAACAAAGAAGAGACTTATTATCCAAGAGTGATAAAATTCGCTGGATAGGAAATTATCTATCTAATTACAAAATTTCTCCACGTTTATATGACATAAAAAATAAAACCAAGAATAAAATAAATTCTTCTATAAATTTATCGATTACTGTATTTAAAGACTATGACAAAAAATACATTCCTGCATTAATAAAAAAACATCTACCATTTGCATCTTTTGCAATACCATACAACCCATCTTACAGTAGCAATTTAGTACTTAACATTTCGAATGAAAAAATTGATGATGCACTTTCCCAGCTTGCATCAATAGATGAAGTTAAATGGGTTAATATATTTCATTTTGACACCATTAATAATACTGAAGCCACTTCTGCAGTACAGGCAAACAAGGGGACTAATGGTGTTTCAACAGATGATAACTACATCCCTGCTAATACACCAATTTGGGATAAGGGCATTACAGGATCAGGACAAATAGTAGCTATTGCAGATTCTGGCTTAGACTCTGATGAAGACTGGTTTGTGCATTATGATAACGGACAAACAGTCACCCATGTTGTCACAGAATCAGAAAACACCAATATTCTTCCACAAATTGGTACCATATATCCAGATAGAAAAGTATTGGGTTATTTTACTATGCCTCTTGCCGTAGCCTACGATCATCAAATTTTCGGTTTTCATGGTACCCATGTGACTGGTTCTGTAGCTGGAGACAGAAGAGAGGCCATTGGTAATGGCCCAACTGGAAATTTCTCTTCTCCAGATACACCTGGTTATGATAATGATGATGGTATGGCTCCCAATGCACAATTATTATTTCAGGATTGTGGTGGAGACACTGAAGTGGAAGACCAAGATGGAGAATTATTTGCTCCAATAAGGTGTTTTTCTGGTTCCATGTTTCAGCAGGCCTATAATGCAGGCGCTAGAATACATTCCAACTCATACGGCAGCTCAAATAATGGTTATACAGCCAGTGATGCTTCTGCTGACAATATGTTAAGAAATAATGAGGATATGCTTATTTTATTTGCTGCAGGTAATGATGGATCTAATGCCAATACAATCGGTTCTTCATCACAAGGAAAAAGCATGCTTACTGTTGGTGCACTTTTTCATGGAAATTTGACATTTGTAGCAGGTTTTTCTAGTAGAGGGCCAACGGATGACAATAGAATTAAACCAGATATTACAGCAACAGGAATAAGTATAGACTCAGCCCGAGGTAATGAAGAACACTCTTCATCAATAAATACATCACCTCAAAGAATCACATTATCAGGCACCTCAATGTCAACCCCAATAACAGCAGGCAGCGCTGCATTAATGAGGCAATATTATACTGATGGATTCTATCCAACTGGCTCTTCCAATTTAGCAGACGCACATAATCCAACAGGCCCATTGATGAAAGCCACATTAATTAATGGTGCAAACACTGATGTGGGACATTTTAATGGAGATACTGGCTGGGGACGTGTTTGGTTGGAAAACTCATTACCTTTCACAGATAGTGAACAAAGTTTAAGAGTATGGGAAATAACCAACAAATATGGCCTAAAAACAAATGAAGAAATGCTTTTTACTATTGAAGCCACAGGTGATCAACCCATTATTGCCACGCTAACCTGGTATGATGTAGCAGGTCCTCTGGGGAGTAACAAAACCCTGGTAAATAACTTAGATTTGAGTATTGAAAATAATGGAACCCTATACAAAGGCAATAATTTTTCAGAAGGAGTCTCTATAGAGGGAGGTCAAAGTGACACCATTAATTCTGTAGAGCAAGTTCGAATCAGTAACCATGACTCAGGATCATTTACTATTAAAGTATCAGCGCCAACAATACCCGGAGATGGAAGCCAAAATTCAAATAGGCAGGGGTTTGCTTTAGTAGTGTCAGGTCACTTTGATAATATAACATCAAGTCCACAACCACTAACTCCTGTTAGCAATTTTACTGTCAGTGAAAATACAGATTTCAGTAATCAACTATCATGGAATAATGATACCAATGCTGATTATTTTGAAATTTATAGAATCGAGGGAGGTTGTAGTACAGCTGACCACAGACAATTTAGATATATTGGAAATTCTGATCAAGCTGAATTTATCGATAATGATAATTTGGGAGCATTTCGTTATGCCTATAAGGTGAGACCTGCACAATTTAAAGAACTGGGCTCTCTTTCTGGCTGTATTGATATTGAATCAACACGCTTGTGTAATGCCCCCCCCGAGTTTGACCAGAGTAGTATCATAGTTGCAGATAGTACTGGTGACTTATGTCATGTGGAACTCCAATGGCAAACGGCTGCGAGTGTCTGTCCTGATGCAACTGGGGTAAGATACAATATATATAGATCTTCAGATAATAATTTCACTCCTAGTCATTCCACTCTAATTGCCAGCACAGGAATTGGTGCTAATAGTTTTGATGATATATTTGCCCCATCAGGAGAACCAACATTTTATATCGTAACTGCTGAAGATAATACCACTGTTGGCGATGGACCCAACCAAGGTAATGAATCAATAACAACTACAGCTGTTGTTGCAACCACTTTAGCCACAACAACAACTGTAGGAACGCTTGTTGAAGACATTGATAATACAGCTCTCATGAGCTTAAATTTTCCGTGGCAAATTACAGATAGAAGAGCATCAAATAGTATTCTTAGCTATCATTCTGGACCAGACGTTGGTAATTACCCAGCAAACACCTGTGGTAGAATGGTTACTAGAACTTTAAGCATCCCATCTAGTGGTGTTGATGCAGCTGAATTGATTTACCAAGCTAGATATAATATTGAACAAAACTGGGATGGGGTAGTAGTAGAAATATCTACTAATAATGGTACCTCCTGGTCAGACCTTCCGCCTAATGGCGGTTATCCAAGTAGCTTTTCTGAAACTGGCACTCCTCCTGTTAACATTTGTCAATATCCCAGTACACATGGGGCTTATAATGGCTCAACAAATGGGACTTTTCAAACATTCTCACACGATTTATCCCTGTTTACAGGACAGTCTATTAAAATAAGATGGAGCCTTTCAACTGATCCTGGTGCTGAGGAAGAAGGTTTTTATATTGACAATATACAGTATAAAAATATTGATGTACCCAATGCCTGTACTGTAAACACCGCTCCACCAGAGCCCGAAAAACCTCAGGCTGGATTGTACTTTGACCCGACTCACAATGGTCATGGCTTTGTACTGGAACCGATTGCCAACACAGATTTATATTTCACTGTATTCTATACTTATCAGGATGATGGCACACCTGAGTGGTACACCTCTTTAGCAACTTTAGAGAATAATACCTTAAGTGCCACTTTAGACAGGGTTACTTATGATTTTACAATAGATCCTGTAGGTGCAAACCTGCCTCTTATTATTGATACATCTATCAGTAGAAATATCACTCTGGATTTTAACAGCTCAAGTACCGCCGCTGCCGCATGTAGTGATGCCAGCGTAGGCTTGACATCATGGCAAATTGGCGACCAGGTTGGAGACTGGTGTATTCAACATATTGACACAGCAATTGGTATTGCTCCTGCAAGCAATGATTTTGGTGGAACATGGTGGACAGGTATTGATGATGATGGTTGGGGTATGTCAATGACATTCGCTGGTGATCTTGTGCTGGTGACTATTTACTATTTTGATGCTGATGGCAACCCCCGTTGGGTTCAGGGTAACCAGGCTGGATTTCAGACAGGGCAGGAAATCACTATCGAAATGCGAGAAGTAGAAGGTTATGCCCGAGACGGAACGCCCCCTGGCAGTTTTGTGTTAAATGATGCTGGTTCACTGACATTAACAATTAATGGTAATACTGGTGATAACCAAGGCATTATTGACCTTGATATTACTTATCAGGGAGCTCAGGGTGGTTCATGGATAAGAACCAATGTTCCTTTAAGTTTATTTACTGAAAGCCATTAATCATTAAGGATTTGATTTAATGAAAAGCCTTCTATATTGTCAGATAGAAGGCTTTTATGTAGTGCCTAGTCGAGAAAGGAACAGTAGCTAAGTAAGGAAAGAATATCGGTAATTATTCACGGCTTTAAGGACGGTTGCAGTGAGACTGTGAAATAACTCAAGGATGCGAGACGTTACAGCCTGTTTAGTCTTGCCGTTCTCAACATTCCACATCTAAATAACAAGAGTAAGGCAGGGTTAAAACCCCGCACCCAAGAAACTCTGAGCTACTTCAAAAACTCTGCATGCCAATGAGAGCAACTTATTGAACAGTTACGAATCTGGTTTCAATCACAATAACTATCCAGACAATTAACTCACTGTTTAATAGCTTTAAAAGAAACTATATAAGTACATATCATCGATAAAATCACATAAATGCTAAAAAAATAAACACCAATTTGAAGATTAGCATCCGTTTGGCCTGCTGATTTCATAGAGAAGTAGGTAACCACTATCGCAACCACAAATACATCTAACATAGACCATTTACCTATAGAGCTCAGCATTGTTATACTTTTTGTAGAGAGGTGAAGTTTCTCCCTGAAACTGATTGATAGTAATATTATGGTTTTTATAATTGGTGTAATAATAGTGAACAAAAGAATAATGGCAGCAATGACATATTGCTGTTTATCAAATATTTTATATAGGGCTGTGATTATACTTTTTGATTCGTACTGAAAGATGGTATTTCCAAGTAACGGAATATCCTGATAGGCCGTTATTTCCAATATTGGTGAGAACCACCCAGCAATTAAGGCAATAATTGACACACTAATCATACCAGCTAACAACGCTCTTTTTCGCCCTATCACATACAGCAATAATGACAATAACACAACTCCAAAAAATGCTTTAATAAAACGATAAGCATTTTTATCATATTTTTCATTCTGCTGCTTTAAATCCTGTAATTCATTAACGCCCTGAGTATAACCATCATACCAACTAAAAGTTATTTTTTCTAAAATCTTTTTTCCTGAATTTTTTAAATTATCTTCCATGTGTAATTTTTCTGTAATTTTATTGGCAGTATGGCTATAGCCTATAGCGTTGCCCCATGATTCATAAGCAATAACTGCAGCAATTGTGGTTAAAACAACAACATATAACAGGCTCAATATTTTAGTTTTCATTTATAATTCTTCGGTTTCTATTAGTTCAATAATGGGTTCATCCCAACTGCCGGTCACTTTATATACTATTTTCCCTATATTTTTCAGATCTCGACGAAACATACCTTGTACAAAAAAACCAGCCGCAGCACCAACAGCCCCTCCTGTTATGGCTCCTATAGTTGGTAAAACCCTACCAACTCTTGGTGTTACTGTCACAGTTTGATTATAGTCCTGATTTGCCAGCCCCGTCTTACCCGTTACGGTAATTTTGGCACTCGATGAATCTATCTCAAATGATTGAGTATAGGCTTCACCATTTTGTAAAGTAAAATCTCCCTGCATTGACTCAAAACGCAGACCTTTGCTAAAAACATCGCGAAAATCTAGTATTAATCTCCGTGGTAAATTGGTTAAACTAAACAGACCAAGCACCCTACCCATTCCAGGTTCAGCATCAATCACCTCTCCTTCACCTATTTCAATTCGCATTTTACCACTAATGTTCTTAATTTCAAACTGACTGGGAAAATCAGCCCATTGTGCCTGCATATCAATAATGGTATCAGCTTCACTTATGGGAGCCTGAAAGCCAAGATTTGTCAAAAATTGAGCTATGTCTTTGGAGGTCATAATAATATTGAACTTTGACAAGCCCTTAGTACCAGCATCTCTTAACCAAATACCATTTATGTTTAACTCCATTAGGTCTGATTTTGTATTAAATTTTTCAACTCTTATGCCTTCATTGACAGGACGAACTTCAATACTTGACTCTCCCAAAGGGATACCATCATAAATAAAATCACCAATCCACACATGTAAGGCGGGGTAATTTGATGAAACAGGAGTCGTTGTTTGTTCGATATTAACTATATCCTGCGCTTTCCAATGGAGTTTTGTCAATTGCACAATAATACCTTTTCGGTCTATATCATTGGCTATTATAATTGTTCCCTCGATCTCATCTCCTTTTATCTCAAAGCTTATTCCATCTTCACTTTTAAATATGTTGACATCAACATTAAAAAGCTCTCTTGCCATGAATATGACTTTGTTAATATGCAGTGACATTTGTTGAAACGGTAATTTATTTGACCTATCATCAGAGTGATTACCAACAAACATATTAATCCATTTGTCTACATCGAGCACCTCAATCTGCCCACCAAAATCACCATCTGATGATCCGAAAATCAATTTATTTAATTGGAACTCACTTGTTTCGGAGTCAAGTTGAAAGTTTGTTGTCAGCTTATTATCAAACTTCATATCCCAACCACTATCAGTACATGGCAAAGTACAGGTGATTGAAAATGGAGCAGCCTGATTAAGGGGTTTTGAGAAAGGTTCAGGTATTTGCAATTCCACCCCTATCAAGTCAGAGCTTGCTGTAAAGCGCATTGCATCAGAAACTTTATTTGAAATTGAAAACAACCAGGCAGAAGTACCTGCTGCTGGCAATGAGAAGCCAAGTACTGATTCGAAATTTTCAACACCATAATTTCCATTCAGAAGTACATCAATTGATGCCTCCTTATTGGGTTCATTTAAAATTTGGCCTGATACAACCACATTTTGATTAAGAAAATTAGCATTCAACCTATCAAGAATTAATGAGAATCCTTTAAAATCTATGATGCCATTTAGCTTTTGTAATTGAAACTGTCCCATCTGAAAATCTGTTTCGAAGAAATTGATTTCCCCCCTGGGTACAACTTTTATTTCTGGCCTGTTTATGGGGATATCTAATTCTACATTTATTTTTTGAGCACCTGATAGAATAATGTCTTCTTTCAAAACATTTAAGCCTTTTTTCATGGGAGACTGCTTTAAAAAATCTATCAGAAAATTATCCTGTCCCTGAGCATTGATATCGATTTTTATCACTGGGTCTTTCATATTTTCAATCACGGCCTCAACATGATCAATCTGTGCTTGTAACACTTGACCTTTATTGGAATTAACCGTTAATCTCCGATTGACCGTATCTACTACCGCATTAAAATCACTAACCATCGGCCAGTCTTTATGGTAATTGACTCGTGCCTCCTGTAAATGTGATTTGGTTAAGAAAACACCCTGATTATCTATAAATGGGTATTGTTTGACAAAACCATGATAAATAATCATGCCTCTTTCTACCACACCTGACACCAAAGCCAGATCAAGAAAATTGAGCACTTTTGGCTTCCACACAGCTGAAGGCCAATATTTATAAAGCTGGTTTACTTTGGCCTGATAAACGGCAAAGGTTAAATCTAAAAATAATTGGTCAGTATATGCAATTCGTGCAGCACCATCAATGAAAAAGTCATTACAATCACACCATAACGAATTAATTTTTATATCTAAATCATCATCATGCATAGATGTTTGTACCGTTAATAATAGTTTTTCCCAATTAACGGTGCCTCTCATAAAACCTGGTAATACAGCTGATCCGTCATCTGAATCAATCAAGAGTCTGATTTGTTCATCATGTAGGCTGATTGCACCAGATAAATTGTTCAACACACCAAAACTGGCTTCTAAATTCAACTGCTGAAACTGAATACTTGCATCAACAATTCTACGCAGATTAACATCATATTTAATCATCACATCTGTAAGCTTGCCGTTTAACATGAGTTTGTCAAACTCATCATTGGATATATTTATAACTTGAGTAATAGCCCTTAATAAAGGTATATCCAGCACATCAGCATTCAGGTATATGAATGATTCTTTTCGCGACAGATGGATGGTTATGTTATCTTGTGAGATAAACTCAGTTTTAATATCTTTTATATTTAATTCTGCATTCCAGTCACGATTATTACCACTATAAACCAGCTCTGCCAAGCCAGTGACTTCAGCTTCTTTACTAAATAGTTTGTTCTTTAATTCGGCCTTACCAATCAAATTGACGATATTACCTTTTTCTGTATCAAACCACAATTGAGCTTCAATAAATGCTTTAGGCAAATAGCTTTTGTTTATTAATTTCCCCAAACTATTCAACGACAGATTATCCACTTCCATATACCATTTAGCTTGTTTTAGGATATCAAATTTCTTTTCAGCAATAGCCTTGATATGAATTTTATCAGCCAAACCTTGGGAGTCTAGCTCCATTGCAAAGGCTCTTTTATCAGCAGTTTGCTGAACGGTGATTTTTGAGTTAATTTTATTTTCTTTGTTATTGATTGAATCGTATAAATTAAGTGTTAAATTGTCTACCGACAAGGTGCCTGTTGCCAATAATTTTTCCAGTTTATCCGAAAAACTTTCTTTGTCTTTTTCTTTGTCAATGAGAACTATTTTGCCAGAAACTTTTCTTTCAAAATCGACTTCAATATCACTAATACCCAAGCTTATGCCTGTTGAACCTTTGGGTATCAGGTATTTAAATACATTTATATTTAATGTGGCCTGTTGGACAATCACCTCATCTTCATCTTTAATAACCAGATCGCTGATGATGAACTTTGGGCCAAAACCTTGCCATTTGCCCGAAATGCTTTTAATTTCAACCTGTTTATTCCATTGCTTGGACAAAAACTCTACAACATACGGCTTATATAAGTTTTCATTCGGTAAAATTAATGAAATCAAGCCAACAACAACTCCAAACATGACAATAATAATCGCCAAAAATCCGCGTATGTGTATCCATAATCTGAATAAAAAAGAATGATGAGCAGTTTTAGTCATAATAGTTCATCTACATTAATACCACATCAAACTGTTCCTGCGAATATGATGTTTCTGGTTGTAGAGTAATTCTTTTTCCTAATTCTTCTTCAAGTTCTGCCAGTGATTCAGTATGTTCATCATATATATAATCAACTAAAACCGTAGAGGCCAACACCATAATTTGTCCTGTCTGAAACTGTCTTACTGCCCTAATAATTTCACGAAATAGTTCATAGCAAACCGACTCAACTGTTTTTACCAATCCCAAGCCCTGACAATTGTGACAAGTGCCACAAAGCATTTGCTGTAAATTTTCGGTGGTTCTTTTTCGTGTAATTTCCACCAATCCAAGTTGGGTGATACCATGCACATAAGTCCTTGTTGGATCTTGCGCAATATATTTCTCTAATGTCGCCAGAACCTGATGCTTATGTTCTTCCTCATCCATATCAATGAAATCCGCAATAATAATACCACCTAGGTTCCTCAATCGTAGCTGCCTGGCTATCATTTGTGCCGCTTCAAGATTGGTTCTAAATACGGTTTCCTCCTGATTTCTGAAACCCACAAATTTACCTGTATTGACATCAATTGTTGTCATGGCTTCATTTTGATCAATAACCAGGTTTCCACCTGATTTTAACTCCGCAAATTTACTCAAACCTCGGTTTATTTCATCGTCTATATTATGAAAATCAAATATTGGCCGAATGCCTTTATAATGGACCAGCTCACCGGCCCATTCTGGCACGAACTCTTTAATGAATTTATTAAGTTGTATATAAACATTGAATGAATCTGTACGTACTGAACGCACATCCGATGAAATAAAGTCACGTATTGTTTTTATCGGTAGGCTGAACTCCTGATAAACCAGTTGTTTAAATTTTCCTGTCTTTATTCTTTCTGCCACCTTACTCCAGAGTTTTTTCAAGAATTTATAATCTCTTGTTAAATCATCTTCATTACTGCTTTCTGCATTTGTTCTAGCTATCACCCCATGCTGCTTGTCATCACTTCTTATCTTATCCAAAACCTTAATCAGTCGTTGTCTTTCTTTTTCTTCAGTTATGCGAATAGACAAAGTACAGATATCAGCCTCATTGGGCAGCAATACTAAAAACCGACTGGGAATGCTTAGTTTACAAGTGACTCTTGCACCTTTGGTTCCTATCGCATCCTTATACACCTGAACGATAATTTTTTGCCCCTCATGTACCATTTTTGATATGCTAGGATAATTAATTTCATCATTCTCTTTATTGCTGGTCTGCCCCTCCAACCTGATTATCTTTTGCTGTGAACAAATATCAGTAACATGCATAAATGCTGATCGTGCCAAACCAATGTCAATAAATGCCGCCTGTAGACCAGGCAACACTTTTTCCACTCTGCCGATATATATATTTCCTACAATAGAGCCCTTTCTGTTACGCTCCAACAATACTTCTTGCAACATGCCATTTTCAACCAGCGCGACTCTGGTTTCATTTGGGGTTGAATTGATTAATATTTCTTCACTCATGTGAACTCTTGCAATAATTTGGCTGTTTCATATAAAGGCAGTCCCATAATACCAGAATAACTGCCTGAAATATTTTTTATCCACTTAGCTGCCTGACCCTGAATGGCATAACTCCCAGCTTTATCCATCGGTTCCTTACTGGCGATGTAATCTGTGATTTCATTGGTATTCAAAAGACCAAACTCTACAATACTGATTACATCTACTACTTTTTGTTTTTGTGCATTGATTATAGCCACCGCAGTGATCACATGGTGGGTTTGACCTGAGAGCATCATCAGCATATTAAAGGCATCTTCTTCATCCTTAGGTTTGCCCAAAGTCTTACCATTAAGAACCACAATGGTATCTGAACCAATTACAGCTAGCGATTTATCTGAGTTATCCCAGGCGGCTTGTGCTTTTTCCATAGCCAACCTATTACAATAATCTTTGGCGGCTTCTTTTTCATAGATACTCTCATCAATATCAACAGGACAACATACGGGTGTCACACCTATTTGTTGTAACAACTGCTTACGTCTGGGAGATTGGGACGCCAATATAATTTTTATGCTGTTCATACTGTTTTTTTATTCACGGTGATAGGGGTGATTAGCTATTAGACTATATGCCCGATAGATTTGTTCCATTAAAATCACCCTGACTAATGGGTGCGGAAAGGTTAACTGACTCAATGACCATAAATGATAGGCTTTAGATTTCACTTTTTCAGAAACACCATCAGCGCCGCCAACTATAATAGCAATATTGAAAGCATCCATCTGCCAAGTCCTAATCGATTGCGCTAAAAACTTTGTTGAGATGGCTTTACCACGCTCATCAAGAACAATTATTTTTTCATTTGGTTTTAATGCTGCTATGATACTGTTACCTTCCATCTGTTTGGCTTTATCAACATTCATGGTTTTGGAACGATGAACAGGAACAATTTCGACTAACTCAAGTTGCTGGTTTTTACTTAGACGATTATTATAATCATTGAAAGTCTGTTGTACCCATTTAGGCATTTTCTGTCCAACTGCCAATAATCGTATCTTCATGATTTAGTTTTGATCACATTATTAAATCTGTCTTAAGAGATATGCTTACACTTTTTCAGGAGCAATATCCCAAAGTCCTTCTATATTATAATGCTCCCTGGCAGCTGGTGACATGACATGCAATACTACATCTGCAAAATCAACAACAACCCATTCAGACTTGCCTAATCCTTCTATGCCAATTTTCTCATAGCCATGTTCCTGAGCATTTTTAAATGCTGTTTCAGCAATGGTTTGAATATGACGGTTTGATGTGCCGGTGACTATTATCATAAAATCTGTTACCTGAGTCAGATGTGTCACTTCTATTACAGTGATATCATTGCCCTTGGCATCTTCAAGTGCTGATACAATGATATCTTTAATTAAATCTGAGTCTTGATTTTGGATATTTGCGGTACTTTTATTTGCGGTCTTATTTGATTCTTGCAAAACTTTCTCTTGGTGTTAAATATGCACGAATTTTAACACTTAAGCCACTGAATTTCATGAATGAACAGATTTTTAGCCGAATATGCGCCAGAAGCCCCAGAAAAAGCTTAATCTGCATCATCATATTTCAGATGACGCATAGAATCGCCATTATTTTTAATCTCATTTAAGGCGTCTATACCTATTTGGATATGCTTGTCTACATAATTTGCAGTAACACTGTTATCACTTTTTTCCGTCTTAACTCCCTCTGGAATCATCGGCTGATCTGTCACTAACAATAATGCTCCAACAGGGATTTCATTGGCAAACCCTGTAGAAAATATTGTCGCAGTTTCCATATCTATTGCCATTGCTCTACATTTTCTCAAATAGGCTTTAAATTCTTCATCATGTTCCCATACCCGACGGTTGGTTGTATAGACAGTTCCTGTCCAGTAATCCATATCACTGTTCATGATGGTTGCAGAAACGGCTCTTTGTAATTTAAATGCTGGCAAAGCGGGCACTTCTGGTGGCAAGTAATCGTTTGAGGTTCCTTCGCCACGGATTCCTGCTATTGGTAATATTAAATCTCCAATATTATTTTTCTTCTTCAAACCTCCACATTTACCTAAAAACAACACAGCTTTTGGTTTAATTGAACTGAGCAAATCCATTATTGTTGCGGCATTTGCTGAACCCATACCAAAATTAATAATGCTCACACCATCTGAGGTAGCATTACTCATTGGTCGGTCTTCGCCCTGAATTTTTGCACCTGTCTGTTGGCAAAATCGATCGACATAATCTGAAAAGTTAGTCAGAAGAATATATTCTCCAAAATCCTCTAATGCTGTACCTGTGTAACGGGGCAACCAGTTTGATACAATTTCTTTTTTTGTTATCATATTTTTTTCCTTATTGAAATTGGGGCGGTATCTTAACCGTTTTGCGGCAATTTTTCAATGCTAATCGCCACTCCTGCCAAAACTGCGTTACCAGATAATTCATCAACTGCATTTTCATCCATCAATATATTTATATTAACCCCTGCATGTTTATTGGCTATAGATAGCTGTGTATCTTTAAACACATGCCCCCAACCATGAGGAATACTGACAACCCCTACTTTGATATTTTCTGTTACAGCAACAGGAATTGATAGCTCTCCAGTATGGGAAATAACTCTGATGATATCTCCATCCTGTAGCTTATGTAACTTCGCGTCTTTAGTATGAACAAAAGCAATACAACGATCCTTTCCTTTAACCATACGATAAGAGTTATGCATCCACGAATTATTGGTACGCGGGTCTCTGCGACCAATTAACAGCATATTAAACTGAACATCTTTTTTTATTGTGCAATTAAATTCTGCTTCCATTCTGGCCATGTCTTTTTTAATTTCCTGAGGGAATAAATGAATTTGTTTATCGGCGGTAAAAAGACGCCCAGGCATACACGGCTGCAAAGCACCCAGGTCTACACCATGTACAGATTGTTTTAGCTGGCTTAAATCTAGATTCTCATAAGGGCCTTTTTTTAAGCCCATATCTACGATTCCTGCTTCTGCTTTTTTATATATTGCTCTCTTGGTAAGCCAGGTTTTAACTCTATTAACCAGACCAGCGGGTTGTAAGCGTGACCAGAGTTCTATATATATTTGCATATCGCTGCGAGCATTTTTTTCTGGTATAAATAATGCCTCACTGTATTTAGCAGTATTTTGAACTGCCAAAGTGTGAAATGCCAAATTGTAATGAGGCCTTTCCAGTGATGATGTAGGAGGTAAAATAATATGGGCATGTCGACTGGATTCATTGATATAAAAATCAATGGCAACCATGTAATCCAAAGTAGAAAGTGCTTTGTCCATTTTATGACCATTTGGAGTACTTATAACAGGGTTACCTGAATTAGTAATCAGCATTTTAATTTGGCCATCACCTTCTGTTAGTATTTCTTCAGCCAATGTTGAGACTGGCAACTCTCCAGCAAAACTAGGTAGATTTCTCAAGCGTGAACGATATTTGCCAAAAATCTTCCTATCACTATAATTGGCCCTTGAGACAAAATATCAATAGCAGGTTTTGCAAACATCACTCCACCTTCTCTATCAAAGTTACCTGTAATGATATTCAACACATTGCCTAACCATTGAGTCAGGGTTCCAAATTTCTGTGTCGATGCACCAAAGCGGGTATAACAACAGGCACTATTGGCCTGACAAAACGTTTCGACCATCGAGTCAATGGTATCAGCATCAATGCCCGTCACTGCAGCCACAGTCTCTGGCGTATATCCTTTGACCAGCGTCTCAATATGCGCTAAATCATGGGTGAAATCTGCAACATGTCTTAAATTTATGTAGTTTTTAACAAACACCACATTGATCATCGCCAATAGCAAATAGACATCCGTTGCTGGAGTGATATAAACATGTTGATCTGAAATTTTTGAAGTTTCTGTAAAACGAGGATCAACATTAATATCTTTTCCACCCCGTTTTCTTATATGTTTCAACCTGTCTGCAACTTTAGGAGCCGTCATCATACTACCATTGGAGACCACAGGATTAGCACCAATAATCAACAGGCAATTAGTTCTGTCCAAATCAGGGACAGGCACAAGTAACGGGTGACCAAACAGTAGATAGGCTGCCAATTGATCTGGTAATTGGTCAACCGAGGTAGCACTGTATCTATTTTTACTCTTGAGCATTTTCGAAAACATCGGCATAAACAACATGGCTCCTAGGTTGTGCACTGTTGGGTTACCCAAATATGTTGCCACGGCATCATTGCCATGTTGTTTCTGAATTTTTTTAATATTATCAATGATTTCTGTAAAAGCCTCATCCCAACTAATTTCTTGCCAGCCATCTTTTTTTTTCTTCACTGGGCTTTTTAATCGATCCGGATCATAATATACATCCTGCAATGCAACACCTTTGGGGCAAATATGGCCTTTACTTAATGGGTCTTTTTTATCACCCTTGATAGACAGTATTTTATTGTTCTGATATTTTATTTCCAGACCGCATGTGGCTTCACAGATATTACATGCACGAAAATGGGTTTTAACATTAGACATGGTTATTATTATAATTGATTATCAAACCCAATATACTAGCATAGAAAATTATTAATATCCTGCATTAAGCAGCCGATCTAAAAAAACTTCCCAGTCGATGAACCTACTGATGCCAATAATATTTATACTGGGAATACCTTTGCCTTCTATAATGTAATAGCTGTTATTATTGGTTTCAATTCCTCGCATTTCACAAATTGAATTCCTTAATTTACAGCCTATGCCAATGCGCTTGTATTTAAAGTATTCAAAAAACCTGAGAAAACTGCGCGATAATGCTCCCTGAATACCGCCAATACTTGAAATATTATCTATTGCCCTTTGGCTAATGGTTTGTTTAATTTTACTTGATTTACTTGATTCTATATAAGCATCAAGTCTATCTGCTTTCCAATTGGTTATACGTAAGTCATTTACATAACCATCGATTAAACCTGTCATTTCACCAAAATCAAAAGTACTGGTGATCTGTTGCAAATTGAGTTTGTGAAATTTTATATTTGCAGCAATAACTGGTGCCACACCAAATAATCTTTCTATTGACAGGTCGTCAATTTGCATCTGCCCGTCAAACACCGTTAAATCCAGTGAACCGTCAAAGGTGATACTATGCCCCTGTTTTTTCATGCCTGGAATTTTTCCTGATATACTACCATTCATCAATGGCCAGCCCATTT
>JAESTH010000012.1 GCA_016763695.1 Alcanivoracaceae bacterium | reverse complement strand
TTAATGTATTTAAAGTTCCGCGTAACAAAAATTCTCAAATGGAGAAACAGGAGGGATAAAATGCCATTTATCTTAGGTTTTGTTTATTATTTCACGTTCGTGGCGATTGTAAGCATCATAACACTGATGACAGGAAATTAGAGTTAGGTTAATTAAATATTAAAAGGAGTTGGGTATGAAGGAAGTTGAAAAAGCTGGTCATGTTATGTTCAATGCAGATGCATGGCAGTTTTCTGACCCCGTGGTCTTTTGGGTGACGGTAACTGTAGTTTTTTGTATTAGCATGCTTACCGTATTATTTTTCTGGGTAAGAAAAAACATGGCTGATGAAAGAAAAAATAAAGAGGGAGGTACGAACTCGTGAGTTCTGTAGCTGAAAAAGAACAGTATAATTATGACATTGTTAAATTTTGTGTCATAGTAGGTATTTTAATGGGTGTGGTGGGTACTGCAATCGGAACATGGATTGCATCGGAATTAGCATTTCCAATTATGAACTTTGATATTGCTGAAATTAGCTTTGGACGTTTGCGTCCAGTGCATACAAACACAGTGATATTTGGGTTTGGTGGTTTTCTGCTTTATGGAGCTGGGCTCTATATGGTGCAACATTGTACACATGCAAGGGTTCGTCTTGAAAAACTCGCATGGACTGCAATTGCATTATGGTTGGTTGCAATGCTTTGTGTATGGGCGACTTTACCTCTAGGTATTACGCAAGCTAAAGAGTATCACGAAGCTGAATGGTGGATTGACCTTATCATGGCTGCTTCGTGGGTTTGTTTTACAATCTCCTTCTTGGCAACCATTGCCGCACGTAAGATGTCTCATATCTACGTTGGTTTATGGTTCTTTATCTCCATGTTGTTCATGGTAACTTATATTTTCGTATTTAATGGTCTTTGTATCCCAGTGGATATGACATTCTCATATTCTGCATACTCTGGTATTCATGATGCGATGACGCAATGGTGGTGGGGACATAACGCGGTTGGTTTCTTCTTAACTGCTGGTTTCATTGGTGTGATGTATTATTTCGTACCAAAACATGCGAACCGTCCTATTTATTCTTACCGTTTATCGGTATTGCATTTCTGGTCTTTAACTTTCTTGTATGTATGGGTTGGTGCACATCATCTTCACTACACTGCAACTCCTGACTGGACACTTTCTCTAGGTGCTGGTATGTCTATCGCGCTTATCTTCCCATCATGGGGTGGTATGATTAACGGCATGATGACCATGTCTGGTGCTTGGGACAAACTTCGTACTGACCCTGTGATGCGCTTCATGGTTGTGGCACTTGCCTTTTACGGTATGTCTACATTTGAAGGTCCATTGATGGGTACTAAATCTGTGAATGCACTATCCCATTATACTGATTGGACGATTGGACATGTTCACTCTGGTGCTTTGGGCTGGAATGCAATGATTGCGATTGGTGCGATGTATCACATGATTACACGTATGTGGAATACTGAAATGTGGTCTGCAAAACTGGTGAATATGCATTTCTGGGTACATTTAACAGGCGCAGTACTATATATCACAGCAATGTGGGGTTCTGGTGTATTACAAGGTTTGATGTGGCGTGCATTTGATGAGTATGGCAACTTGGTTTATACCTTTGCAGACTCTGTTGCTGCAATGCATCCTTTCTATGCATTACGTGCAACGGGTGGATTCTTAGTATTCTGTGGTTTCTGCATCATGCTGTATAACACATTAAAAACAATTAGCGCAGTGAAAGCGGGCACCAATGTTACGCTGACCGCTGAAGCTAGAGCATAGGAGATAATCAATGTCTGAATACAAAAAAGGCGGCGGAATGATCCGCGGTATTCCTCATGATACTATCGAACAAAGCTTACCCATTTTAGCAGTTTTTGTGGCTATTTTGGTGGCTGTGGGTGGTATTGTTGAAATTGTACCTTCGTATTATCTTGATGATGCTGAACCAGCTGTTGAGGGTGTTCGCCCTTATACACCATTGGAACTTGAGGGTTATGCGATTTATCGTCGTGAAGGTTGTTTTCTTTGCCATTCGCAAATGATTCGTCCGTTCCGTGATGAAAAAGAGCGTTATGGTCATTTCTCATTGGCGGCTGAATCAGGATTTGATCACAACTACCAATGGGGTTCTAAACGTACAGGCCCTGATTTAGCTAGATTGGGCGGTAAATATACTGATGCATGGCACATTCAGCATATGCGTGCGCCACGATCTGTTGTTCCTGAATCAGTCATGCCGAATTACTTGTGGTTAGAAGAGAATAAACTTGACACAAGTAAAACGAAACGTCGCATGGAAGTTCTTGCAATGATGAATGTGCCATATAGCCCTGATGATATTGCAAACTGGGAAGTAGACTTAAAAGCACAAGCTGCTGTTGATGATGGTGAGGGTGAAGATGCTCTTCGCACTCGTTATGAACGTAAAGTTTGGGCAATGGGTGAGAAGCAAGATGAAGACGTAACAACTTGGACTGACTCTTTTGAGCCAACACCAATTAATGTTCGCGCCTTTGATGGTGATGCTTCTGATGTAACAGAGCTTGATGCACTTATTGCATACCTACAAATGTTAGGTAAAAGTGTTCACTTTGAAGAAGGCGTCGATTATTATCATGATAAATTCGGCCAACCTTATCGTAAGTAACATATGAGCTACGGTACTTTAATCATTTTTCTTGTTCTTTGTACGATTGCCATATACTGGTGGTTTTTTCGTGCAAAGGATGAAAATTATGCAGATCAAAAAAACATTATTTTTTCTAAAAAAGACTTGAAGAAACAATCCGAGGAGGGTAAACATGAGTGATCATAATGATCAAACTGATAACAGTACTGGCCATGAGTGGGACGGTATTAGAGAACTTAAGAATCCACCACCAACATGGTGGGCATGGGGCTTTTATGCGGGTCTTACCTTTGTAACTTGCTATTATATCATTTATCCATCAACACCTATGAATAATAAAATTCAAGAAGTGGTGAATGGCGTAACGGGTATGGAAGTCATGGTTCATGGTCACACCAAAGGTATTATGGCAATGGTTAATTCCAATCCATATTATAAAGGTGAAAAGTGGACACAGTCTGAAATTGATGCGTTAGTTGCAAAGGGTCACAATGAATTAACCATTATAGCTGGCGACTTGAAGTATCAAGATGGCTGGACTGCGATCAATGAAATGCGCGATGATGTTGCAGAAATTGAAGCTGTTCGTGAAGGTTATATGGCTAAATTGGCAACCATGTCTGCAGATGAAATTATTGCAGATGATGAAATGCGTCAATTTGCATTGGCTCGTTCAGTTGTGTTGTTTGGTGATAACTGTGCCGCTTGTCATGCTTCTGGTGGACAAGGAAACTTGAATGCAGCACATCCAGAAAACTCGTTTCCAAACTTGACGGATGATGATTGGTTATTTGGTGGTTGGACTGCTAAAATCCAAGAAACTATCACTGATGGACGTGAAGCTTCTATGCCCCCTAAAGGTGGCAATGAAGATTTAACAGAAGCAAATATTGATGATTTGGCTAAGTTTGTTGTGGCTTTGTCTGCAGGTGATGCTGTTCTGGAACTCAATGATGATGATGAAGGTGTATTGACAAAAGGTGCTAGCAGTTTTGCTGGAGCAAACGCGTTGTTCCAAGAAACATGTGCTGGTTGTCATATGGGAAATGCTAAAGGCTCCATGTTAAATGGTGACTTTGACACAGGCGCTGTAAACTTAACGGATGGTATTTACCGCTTTGGGGGTAGCTTGGCTACAATCAAAGAAACGATTACCAAAGGTCGCACTGCAAAAATGCCAACATTCTCTGAACGTTTGGATGAGGTTTCTATTAAAATCTTAACCGTACGTGTTCATGAACTTGGTGGCGGAATGGCTGGTGAACCAGCTGAATAAGGCTTAATCTTAAGTCATGGAAAGGCGGCCTTTATGGTCGCCTTTTTTATTGATAATTTGGGAGTAAAAATGAATTTAGTTACACTTAAAGCAAGTTTGATCGCATTATTAATGATTTGGTTATTACTATTTACGATTGATTCTATGTTTGGTATTGATTGGCCTAACTATACAGTACAGAGAATCTTCATTTGGTTTCCAACAGTATT
>JAESTH010000288.1 GCA_016763695.1 Alcanivoracaceae bacterium | reverse complement strand
TTATCACTGGCAAAGAGCTTTTTGGTGCATCTTCCCTACCATTTGCCGTTTTAACACCTTTGACTAACAAGTGCTTGCGTAAATTTTCATGTGCAACAATATAAGCGCCTTTCTCGCCCATGGTTTTATTGTTACCAGTATGGTCTCCATGTACATGTGTGTTGATTAAGAAGTTAATCTTTTCTGGCGTAATATCTGCGATTGCATTATTCATAATATCTAATGTTGATGGCATGGCGTCATCAATCAATACCACACCGTCCTCACCAATAGATAAACCAAGATTACCACCTGTAAAGCCACCCACACCTGAAAGCATATACAAGCCCTCAGCCACTTCAGTTGCTTGCCAACTGAGTTTGACTTCATCTTTAGAAAAAGCTGAAAATGATACTGACAATGTTATTGCCATTAATGTACTTTTAATAATGTTCATATTGTGTCTCTTTTAATTAATTAGTGAATTGTCATCATCCTTACCCTGAGGAGAATGACAACTGTCGGTAAATCAGCCAAATATTATAACATTGAAATTATTTCAGAGTTAGGTTCTGGTTTAGTTAAATGATTTGAATAGTTAGATAAAGTTTTAATAGATATGATTAAAATCAAATCATAGACGTTTCTTTTAGTAAAACCAGCAGCATAAAAAGCATTTAAGTGTTCATCATCAACCCAACCTCTATTCTCCAGAGTAGCATTTATCATGTCCACTATTGCTCGATCTTTCTCGTCTTCAATTTTTTTACCAGACACAATTGCTAGCATTGTTTGTGCATTACTATTACTCGCTTTGCCAAATGCCCTATGCGCAAGAGCGCAAAATTTACAATCATGATAATGACTAACCGCCAGTAAGGCAATTTGTTGTTGAGCTGGAGTTAAATCGGTTTTGCCCAATAAATTAGTCATATATGCATAGGCATCAATTGTATAGGGAGCCTCAGCCATATAACCGAATAAGTTAGGTACAAAACCATATTTATTTTGTACTTTGTCCAAGATGTCTTTAGCATCTCCTGTGGCATTATCAGTCGTATAAAAAGTAAAATTATTCATAATATTTTTTCTATGTTATTAATAAAATGCTATTTTATATCAACCAATTGGTACTTTGAATGCTATAATAATCATAACTAATGCTCAATCGTACAATATGACCGCTTTTACAGATTTTATTAATCTTCTCAGATTAAAAGTTAATATTTATCACAATGCCAAAGTTTGTGGTGACTGGATCATAAATGAACACACTTTGGGCACCACCTGTTTTCATGTGGTAACAACAGGTAGTTGCTGGTTAAATGTACCAGGCCATTTAGATATCGAATTTAACTGTGGTGATCTGGTTATCTTTCCACACGAATTAGAACACAGCATGCATTCAATTGGAAAGCAAACGGGTAAACAGCAACACCTTAATTACAAAACTGATTTATCAGGGACAGGCATGTTGTGCGGAGAGGTTAGTGTTATGCATCTGTTCCGTAATCAACTATTGCAAGCCCTACCGCCTGTTTTATTAATAAGAAATAATAAAGAAAACCCGTGGTTAAATAACATCGTAGAGTTACTGTTGCAGGAAAGTTATAAAGGTGACCAGTCGAACTCTGTCATGCTTAATAGGCTATCAGAAATGCTTTTTATTTTTGCCTTGAGGCATTATTTGGAAAACAATAAAGCCCAGCAAGGTATATTGGCCTTATATGGTAATGAAAAACTGGCCACAGCACTTAAGTATTTTCACCATTCACCCGAAAAAAAATGGAGCATAAATTCCTTAGCGAATAAGGCAGGTATGTCTAGAACGGCTTTCGCCACCAAGTTTAAACAACAAAGCGGCTGGACAGTTAATCAATATACTAATTGGTGGCGCATGCAAATTGCCTGGGAATTATTACAAAATGGCGATAAAGTCAGTTCTGTAGCCTATCAAGTTGGTTATTTATCAGAGGCAGCCCTTTCCCGCGCTTTTAAAAAGCAATTTGATGTGAGTGCAGGTAGTGTTAGAAGTAGCTAATATTATTGTGACCATTTCATTTCTAATTGTCTGTGTTCTTTTGCACAGTCCCTAAGATACAGGTTTATTAGACTTTGGTATGGAATACCCTTTTCCTCTGCCATTTCCTTGAAGTAAATAATTGTTTCCTCTTCAATGCGAATAGTTATTTGTTTCTTTAACCGTTTGGCATAAGGGTTTTTTTTTGACTTTGAAAAATCGTAAGATTCACGCATAATTATAGCCTTCATATTGTTTTAGTTCTAATTTATCGGCTTTACGTGCCGATATAATACGAATAGTATCTAGACCTCTTTCGCAATGACAAACAGTTAATAATTTTAACTGTGAGCTCATGCCCATAAGAACAAAACGTTCTTCTCCGATTGAATGATCTGGATCTGGGATCAGTCTTGCAAGTTCATCTGCAAACACAGTTTGGGCTTCCTCAAACGAAATACCATGTTTCTTTTGATTAGAAATGTTTTTAATTGCGTCCCATTCGAACTTTAAACCATTCATAACTACAGTATAATTATATTGTAATTATATTGCAATTAATATTTTCATCAGATTTACAGATCTTTTTTCATGGTTTTTTGTGCCTTTCGTGGAAACCGCTTTTGATTTTTCATTCACAATTCATGATTTATTAACGTTCGAATAATATTCATCGGAAAATTCTTGTAACTTATCTTCTTCAATAGCTTTACGTATATGTTGCATAAAATCCTGATAAAAGAACAGGTTATGAATAGTATTTAAATGAGAGCCTAGTATTTCCTTACACTTATCCAGATGGCGTAAATAAGCACGAGAGTAATTTCTACAGGTATAACAGTCACATTTTTCATCCAGTGGCTTGGTATCATATTGATGCTTGGCATTACGGATTTTAATCACTCCATCCCAGGTAAACAAATGACCATTACGGGCATTACGGGTTGGCATAACACAATCAAACATGTCTACGCCCAGTTTTACAGCTTCTAAAATATCTTCAGGTTTACCAACACCCATCAGGTATCTTGGTTTGTTATTTGGTAAGAATGGTGTGGTGGTTTTTAATACCTGTTCACGCAGATCTTTAGGTTCACCAACTGATAAGCCTCCGATGGCAAAACCATGAAAATCTATATCAATTAGACCCTGGGCTGACTCTCTACGCAATTTGTCATGCATTCCACCTTGCACAATACCAAATAATGCATTGGGGTTTTTATTGGCCTCAAAAGCATCTTTTGAACGTTGTGCCCAACGCAATGACAAACGCATGGATTCTGCTGCTGTTTTTTCATCTGCTGGATACGGTGTACATTCATCAAATATCATGACTATGTCAGAACCCAATTTAGTTTGTACTGCCATTGATTCTTCTGGTCCCATAAAAACCTTAGAACCATCAACAGGAGATGCAAAAGTCACCCCTTTTTCAGTAATTTTACGACTTTTTGCCAGCGAAAATACCTGAAAACCACCTGAATCAGTCAGTATGGGTTTATGCCAATGCATAAAATCGTGTAAATCACCATGTGCTTTAATAACACTTGTTCCAGGACGTAACATCAAATGAAAGGTATTGCCTAATATTATTTCCGCCCCTGTAGCCTCAACATCTTCAGGAGTCATGCCTTTTACCGTTCCGTATGTACCTACTGGCATAAAACATGGTGTTTGCACAGTACCGCGATTAAAGTCTAGCTGCCCTCTTCTGGCTGCTGTTATTTTTGAGTCTGTTTTATTTAATGTAAATTTCATTATCTCTTTTAAATTGATCAACCCTCGGATTTTAACAAATTTCAAGTAGAAAAGCTTTGAGATGTGTTCACAAAGTTTATTTCTTTGAAGTTATTGGGTACAGTCAGTAAAAGTCCTAAATTATATATTTTTTGTCCTAATTTCAGTAACTGAGTTAAATTAATTTCTATAAAATACCATTATCGATTTAAATTTTTAAGTCGTTAAGTTTAAACCCATTTGGAGAATAATAATGAAAATAAAATTAAGTTTAATCCTTATATTAGTCTTAAGCTTCTTAATCCCACAATTATCAAATGCACAAGACGATCCATGTGCAGATGAGTGGGCTGATTTCCAGTATGCATTAGCTGCTGCAGGTGGCAATTTTAAAGACCCATATGTACAAATCACTATTAGGGCTTTAAGAGTATGTAGACTAGCAAATGGCTAAAAAAACATCTCTGCTCAATCTCAAAACTCTTCGTCAGTATACTGATGAAGAGTTTTTACATCTATTTTGCATATTTTAAACTGTAACTGTTAAATAATCTCAATGGCAACTGCAGTGGCTTCACCGCCGCCGATACACAATGATGCAATCCCACGTTTAAAACCTTTTTGTCTTAATGCATAAAGTAATGTCACTAAAATCCTGGTTCCAGATGCGCCAATAGGGTGCCCCATAGCACATGCACCACCATTAACATTCACCTTGTCATGAGGTATATTCAATTCTTGCATTGCTGCCATCGTCACCACTGCAAAGGCCTCATTAATTTCAAATAAATCAACATCTTCTACTGACCAATTCAACTTTTTCATAAGCTTTTGCATAGCAGAAACTGGTGCCGTTGTAAACCATTCTGGCTCATGTGCAAAAGTAGTATGCCCAAGTATTTTTGCCATCGGTTCAAGCTTATTAGCTGTAACAACTTCTTCACTGGCAATTATCATTGCTGCTGCACCATCCGATATTTTTGATGCATTGGCAGCTGTTACAGTACCATTTTCTCGTCTAAATGCAGGGCGCAATGTAGGGATTTTATCTATATTACAACGTGGTGGTTCTTCGTCTTTATTGACTATTGTTTCTAGCCGACGATTGGTTACTGCGACATCAGTTATTTCCGCATCAAATGCTCCTGATTCCATAGCCTGCATTGACCGTCTCACAGACTCTGCTGAAAATTCATCTTGTGCTTCTCTACTAAAGGTATATTTGTCTGCACACTTTTCTGCAAAAACCCCCATCATACTATCGTCATAAGGATTTTGTAAACCATCATAGAACATATGATCCAAAGTTTGACCATGCCCCATTCGATAGCCTGATCTGGCTTTAGGTAACATATATGGTGCCAGAGTCATTGACTCCATTCCTGCTGCAATTACTGTATCGGCAGATCCTGCTTTGATAATATCATGTGCTAACATAACTGTTTTCATACCAGACCCACAAACTTTGTTGACAGTAGTACAGGTTACCGACTTATCCAATCCTGCAGCCAACACAGCCTGCCTGGCAGGAGCTTGACCAACTCCAGCTGGTAATACACAACCAACAAATGCCTCATCTACTGTATCCAAAGTAGCCTGTTGCATTGCAGATTTGATTGCAGCAGCAGCCAGTTGTGGAGATGGTGTGTTGGCAAATTGCCCCTGAAAAGAACCAATTGCAGTGCGTTTCGCACCAATAATGTATACTTGTTTCATTTTATATTTCTCTCATAAGATGGGTTCTACCCATCATGTTGCTTGTTTGTTACCCTAGGAGGCTGTCCGAGAATAAAATCAAATCTTTGCTTCTTTGTATAGCTCTCGACCAATTAGCATCAAACGAATCTCATTAGTGCCAGCACCGATATCATACAGTTTGGCATCTCTTAATAATCTACCAGTTGGATATTCATTGATGTAACCATTTCCTCCCAGTACCTGTATGGCTTCCAATGCCACATTCACCGCGTTTTGTGATGAAAAAGATAAGCAGGCTGCTGGGTCCAGCCGTGATTCAATTTTACGATCATAATTGCCTGCAATACCATAGGCGAAGTACTTACTGGATTGAAGTTTTGTATACATTTCACCAATTTTGGCTTGCATCAAACCAAACTGTCCAAGGTCTCTATCAAACTGTTTTCGTTGTGCAGTATAAGGAACCGCAATATCCACAGCAGCCTGCATTATTCCAATGGGGCCTCCAGATAAGACCAATCTTTCGGTATTTAAGCCACTCATCAGGATGCTTACTCCCAGATTCACTTCACCAAGAATATTCTCTGTTGGTATTGCACAGTCTTCAAATACTAGTTCACAAGTATTTGAACCACGCATACCTAATTTATCCAGTTTTTGTGCGGTGCTGAAGCCTTTCATGCCTTTTTCTATAATGAATGCTGTCATACATTTAGAACCCGCAGATTTATCTGCTGTGCGCATATAAACTATAAGTACATCAGCATCAGGGCCGTTGGTTATCCACATTTTACTGCCATTAGCAAT
>JAESTH010000287.1 GCA_016763695.1 Alcanivoracaceae bacterium | reverse complement strand
GGTGTGACCTCGGGAGTCGCGCCAGATGATTTTTTCTGAATCAATTCATCTTCCCTAGCACAACCAGCACACTTGCGTTGTATATTACTAATATTTGAGGTTGGTGAGTTATTTATCTGTGAAGACTGAACAGGAGCGGGCATATGCATAACCTGATCGGCAACTCGATCGGCTTCCTGTTCGTATTTATCATTTGGTGCACCAATTTTTAATTTAGGCTGTAAAATAGCTTTTACTGAATTGGCATGCTTAACAGAAACAGGTTTTGAGGTCGGTATTGACCTATTTTTCTGCTTACTATGTTGTTGTGCATGATTCATAATTTTTACCTTTGTCAGCTTTATTTAAATAGATTTAAGGGTGTCATAATATACTCATATCAAATCATGAATACTGACATAGCGTGAGACGGACGTTCATTATGTCCTATATATTCTCCCCTAGTATACTTTAACAATTTAGCCCTATAGTAGCCAAAAATCTTTTCTCCTCATCTGTCAAGTCTTCTTCCATTTCCGTTATGTACGTCTGAAATGCAACTTGTTGCCCAGTTGCATGAATGAAGAGAATAGCTTTAGCGGCTAGCTCGATAGAAACTTGTTTCTCAGAGGAGGGTTCACAATCACTGGCAACCTTTTGCAGGATAAGTAAAAGCTTCTCTGTTTCGAAGTTATTGTCCATTTGATGGTTCCTCATGATAGAGTTGTATCATAATAAATGTTAAACCCATGGCAAATGGCTTGGGCTCCCAGTATAAGCGCATCCGATATTGTGGGAGATTTCTTGTCCTCTTTTGACAGGGTGATTGTGCCCAGAAAGCTGTAGATTGATCGTTTACTACTATTTTAAGGTTTCTGTACTCCATATTTTTATTTTATTCTTGTAAAACAAACATCAAGCTTACTATAATTAACCCTGTCAAATCCATCACTTCCTATAATTATTGCAAAATCTGGAATTTCATCAGACATTACACCCTGCCAAGTACCTTCTCCAAATTTAGTATCTTTATATTTAAAGCTATAAATATTTAAACCTTTATGTGAAACTCCGATTAATTTTATAGAGTGTTTTAATCGCCTATCTGAAGCTGCCGCAGGAGCCAGAACTAGCCCACCTAATCCACCCGTTGCCACAATGAAAGTGACACCAGCAACAACCACTATGGTCCCAACCACTATTTCTGGATGATCAGCTAGCCACTGACTAGCTGCGGCTATGCTTGCAAATGCACGTTCAGCAACTTTCTGCCCGATGCAGGCCATGTACTCCGCAAGGCATTTGGACTGACAGTAAAGATAATGCCCCCTTTTCCCTTTATCAATCGGCCATGGTGGATCCGCCCTCCAGCAACGTCTGAAACATAGGATTTGTTCCTGATCACAATTCACAGGTAATTTTTGGATAGAGTGCTTAGCTTGATATGTTATGATAGGGGCTCGTACTCTGCTGTCTCTTGATCTTTCTGCATTTCCTCCAGCCAAGGACGCCTGAGATCCAGTTTGTTGTACTACATGTGTCAATTCATGTGCTAACAACTTCTTACCCCCTGCCGATCCTGCTGAATACTCTCCAGCTCCAAAAACAATATTATTCCCATTAGTAAAAGCGCGTGCATTTATAGATTTTGCTGTATTATTCGCATGACTATCTGTGTGAATCTTTACATTAGAAAAATCCGTACCAAACCGAGGTTCAAAAAAGTTACGTTCGGATTTGCTTAACGGTTGCCCACCACCCTGCAAGGATTGAATATTGGAGTTTATTGTTGGTGTGACTTCAGGTGTTGCTCCTGATGCTTTTTTCTGAATTAATTCATCTTCCTTAGCACAACCAGCACACTTGCGTTGAATATTAGGGGTATTTGAATTATTCAAAACTTGTGAGCTATTTGTGGATGAAGGTTGAGCTGGCGTTGGCATACGCATCACTTGATCGGCCACTATGTCTGCTTCCTGTTCGTATTTATCATTTAGAGCACCAATTTTAAGCTTTGGTTGTATGATATTTTTGACCGAATTCGTCTGTTTGATAGCAACAGGTTTTGACGATATCAATCTGTTACTTTTCTGTTTTTTTGCGTTTACATACTGCATTATTTAGTCTCCATTTTTGGGCTCAAAGAGGTTTAATTCTCAATGTCCATTTATTCAGTTTGCCTTGGTCGGCATTAACAGTATCGATTACTTTTAGTCGCCAACTGCCATTGATAGACTGGCCTTTGAGTACTTGCAGGTTGTTGCTATTTGCCATAGTATAGGTTTTTATGATATTATCGGATGAACCGCCGGTATGGTTATGGATAAGCACGGTGGTATTATTTGGTGATGTGAGTTCTACCTTCAAATCTTTGATGAATGTATGGCTGATATCTAGTTCGAGAACAATATCCTCAAGTTGAGCAACGGTTGTAATATCTAGGGTACGTTCTATACCATTTTGACTGTTATCAGGGATAATAAGCCCAGGGCTATCGCTGATGACTATTGAGTTATCTGTTTGCCCCACGATTTCTATTGACCAGTTTTGTAAACGACCACGATCAGCTTCAGCCATATCCTGTATGTGCAGAACCCAGTTTCCCTCTATGGTCTCACCAACCAAGCGGTGTAAGTGCGGGACAGAGACGATATCAAATAGTCGATGAATATCATTGCCACTGCCACCTTGCCGCTCATGCAGTACCACTTCAGTGCCAAGTGGTGATATGAGTGTCAAACGTAAATCACTGATATAACTGTGGGTGATGTTAATATTTATTTTTATTGATTCAAGGATAAAATCATTGGGACATGCAATGGTACTTTTAATGCCTCTTGTGTTGTTATCCGGGATACTTTTATCAGGTGATACGGCACCTGTAAATACTTCATTACCGGTGGTTGGCAATTGGCTTAATGCCGCACCAACCGCTGCCAGTGCATCGACTTTACCATAACCAAACCAGGGACTCCAGCTGCCTTCGATATCACCATTATCAATAAAATGACCGTCATCAAAAGGCGCAATAGGAGAGACATCCCAACTGGTGTCTGTATTATAACTTGCAGGAGGCGTACGTGGATAATGATCAAAATTCAGATCTTTTGCAGCGGTTTGTTTTAATAAAGTGATTACCTGTAATGCGCTGAGTTTGGGGTTGGCAGAAATCACCAAACCAGCAATGCCTGCCACTAAGGGTGTGGCACTTGATGTACCGCCAAAACGATCAGTAACACCGCCAGATGCACCTGTTGTGGTGGTAATGCCCAATCCTTTGAGGTTTATTCGGGAATATTCATGACTGTTACTGGTTGGAGCACACAGTGCCATACCTGGCCCATAATTTGAATAGTGGGAGCGTTTGGCAGTACTTGCCAGTGCTGCAATATGCATAAGTCCTTTGATATTAACCAGGTTATTGCGAAAACGTTTAGTAGACTTCACACCAACCCAATTCCAGGAATCATTGGACAGCTGATTCCAGCCATTGTCATAAGGCACATCAATTGAGGCGGTGTGATTTATTAAACAGTTTTCATTACCAGCTGCCCATAAAAAAACAATGCCTGTGCCTCGTGGCCCGCCGGTGAGGGCCAAATCAGTAATTCTATTAATCACGGGTATTGCCCAGGTACTAATGGGAACACCACCCCAGGAATTTGACATAACATCAGCCTTGTCGGCAATAAAGTCTAATACCGTTAGCAATTTTGAATCGCTGATAAAGAGAGATGGACCTGATGACTGCCATTGTATCGGTAACAACTGACAGGCAGGAGCGGCACCAACTGTCATGACTGCATCAATTTCACCAGCTATGACACCACAACAGGATGTACCATGATTAGCACCAGTTTTATACATCTCATCTGGATCGGCATCAATTTCCCCTGCGCTAATTAAGCGTTCACCGCGTAAATAACCCCATTGAGCAAATTTTGCCCTAGAATCAAAGTCCTGATGATCCAGTTTGCAGCCATCATCAGCCACTGCTATGACTACTTCATCGCTACCATAACCATCAAGTAGATGCCATGCCTGTTCACAGCGGGTACTGGATCGGGGGTCATAGTCTGGGTGGTTAAAGTGCGTATGCAAATGCCATTGTCGCTGATACTCGGGGTCAATGGGTATGGGCACATCGCAGGTCTGTACTCGTTGGTTTAAATCGTGTTCAACCAGCGCAATTAAGGGCTCATCTTCGGTTAATTGAGTCACCAATTTAACGGGGTTAATGCCGGTGTGATCTGTCAATTGCAACAAACATTCATGGTGATTATAAACGGTCTTTCTGACTAAAGCATAATGACCCATAAATTCATCTATTTGTTGGCTTGTGACATTGTCTTTGAAAGTAACAAAAATTCGATCAGTGACCAGAAACTCTGACCCAGTCTCGCTATCATAATAAGCATGATGCGTTGGCGCGATAACCCTGCTTCGTTCCATCATTGCTTCTATTTCTATTTCATGTGTTTTTATTTTAGTTGAGGCTGATGAGACTTGTTCATATTCCAATATTTTAGGGTCATTGAGGTTTTCAGGAATGGTACGAACGACTATCTGATCGATACTTTTTTCCAAAGCAATTTTTTGCCCACAACGATAGGTATAAGTTTGTATTGTTTTATTCATTGTTTTTTCCTCTCATGGGTTATGGCCTGTGTTTACTGTCTATCTTTGAGATTTATTTTCTCTTGTGCTTGCTTGATTAAATGTGCTGCTGTTCGTGGGTTTATCCCCATTCTCACCAGTTTAGCAGCACTGATGTTGGCCAATGACTTAACTGTGGTGATATTGTTTTCTGCTAGTATGGCCAAACTAGCGGCAGTAATTTCTTTAATACTGGCAACGGGTTTAGCTCCTTCGATAAAGGGCTTTATTTCACTGCTTAATTCAGTCATGTCTTTTAACTCACGTTCCAATCCTTTAAAACGGCTTTCTGATTCTTGTCTTTTTTGTTGCAGCTTTGTAATTTCGTTTTGAAGTAAAGCGGTGTTTTGTTCAGTCTTTGCGTCTTTTGTTTCTAAACTTTTAAACCGCTTTTCAGCGTTGACCTTTTCTTGTTGCAGTATATTTATAGTGCCTTCAAGTGAAGTGATTTTTTGTGTTTGTTGGCTTAGTTGTGTTATTTCATTCTTTAAGGTTTTAATTTCCAGTTCGGCTTGTATTTTATCCAGACCAACCTGGTTAAGGTTGCTTTCTATCTCAACATCTTTTTGTTTTAATGTGGAAATATGGGTTTTAAGAAAGGAGATCTGCTCTTGATCCTGTGTTATTGTCTGTCTAAGTGCACCTACTTGGCTAATCAGTTCCTTGTTGTTGAAGTTCACAACTTTTGCTTTTATGGGTTTAACTATGCCGGCTCTATAAGTGTATTGTGTCGATACCAGTTGTTGTCGACTTATTTTATCTTTTTGCCCGCTGCCAATCAGGCTGGTTATGCCTTGTTTAAACAGTTTTTGCCCATCAACAGCTAATTTATTAAGTAAGTTAGAGTGGTCAATATTGAGGGCGGCTCTGCCAAGATTTAATTGTTCGTTATTAAAATTGAGAAAATTACTATTTGCTTGATTGTTAAAATTTGGCAGTATCATGCAACACAATTCTTCAACTGCCCAGGCAACTATTGGCGCAACGGGAATAACAGAAAGCCAGTAAGACAAAGTAGGAAAGGTTTTGACATATTTGCGTTTGCTGAAGTTGCAGATATTATGGACCTGATTATCCTTGATGGTCACACACCCCAAATAAACTTTATCGTCTTCTTCGCATTCTGGGCATTCGACTAATAATTTATGGCAAAAACAGTCTTTTAAATACTGCAATACGCTGGATAACAGCTGGGTATAGGCATTGAGTACTTCATCCCTGTATTTTTTTAATATAACGCGTTGTTTATCATATTTAGCCAACTCATGATTTAATACTGTGATGGATTCACCACTGTGGTTCAGTACAAACAATTGTCCTGTTAAATCGTCATTGATAAGCTCAACAGGCCCTGCCTGTACAGGAATACTGGAGAGTAAATTTGTGTCGTATTGTTGTGGGTCATTTGGGATATATTGCAGATCATTGTGGTTATATCTGCTGGCAATAACGCCGTTTAATTGGCCTTTTCTTAAGTATTTTAATGCAATCTGGTCATTTTCTCCAAAAGGATGGTATCTGACGCCAAACCATTGCACAACATTATCAGTTATGGACTCTATATTATTGGCGTTGAAGCGATACAGTATTTTGTTATTGCCTTCATTGCCTACTATGTATAGAACATAGTTTCGAGCATTAACAACTCCTGCTCTGGCATCTATTTTAAGAGCTGCATCAACCGGGTTGCTGATATCTGGGGTAGAAGGAAAGGCCTGAATATTGGTTGATGGGGCAATCACAATGCCATCATTGCCCACTACCAGGCTATCATTGACCATGGGAAATGCCATCGTGATACGTCTATTTTTACTGTTTTTACCATCAAAATAGACGATGCTATTGTAATAGCCATTATCACAGGTGTTTGCTGATGAATTAATACTTGATCTTACTGCTGAGAGTTGTTCTTCTGCTGTGCCATCATTGCCTTGATAGGCTGTTGCAAAAACACGGTCACTTTTGCTATCAAAAGCAATGTGTCCTGATGCCTTGAATGACCAGTTAACTTCGTTGATAGGGATTTCATTGTTAAATAGTTCAGCAATGTTAAATAAAAACATACCCTTGCATAGGGCGATTGCGAATAGTTGGTTGGTTCTTGACCAGGGAGATAGTTCAAGCTTAACTATTTTAAAGTTGTTGATGGCACGCGTTTGCCATTCTAATAGTAGGTTACAATCCTTACTTAGTTTTTCGTCTAGTTTTGCCTTGAAAATCAAGGAGTTTCTTTTATTAAAAATGATTGATAGGTATATGTTATTTTCTGAATCAATGATGAGGTCGGTAATACTGGTATGGGTTGATACAGGTGCTTTCATCACTGTTAATAAATCACCCGTACAGCCTTCTTTTGACTGTTCAAAAACATAGACTTTTGGACTGTTGCGTTTCCAGCCAAACAATAAGTGACCCTTGGGATGTATACGCAGATGGTCAAGTTGCCCAGGAGTAACCCAGGTGGCTCTACAGTTTCCTTTAAATGGGTAATCAGGAAAACCATCGTTTGTAAACTGCCCACAGAATGTTTTGCTACGCAGTATATTTTGTAGTCTATCATAGAGGTCTTTGAGCCGTTGATGTTCACAAGATGAAACATATAATACCGCATGTGTCTGGTCCCTGTTTTTATGAAAAGCAATGTTAGTTAATGCTAAAATTGTTCTTTTTGAAACAGGAATTAATTTTTTGCCGCATTCTGTTAATAGGCATTTTGATTGGATTTGGTCATTGTTTAATT
>JAESTH010000059.1 GCA_016763695.1 Alcanivoracaceae bacterium | reverse complement strand
CAGCTTCTGCCTTGGCGGCTGCTTCGGCTTCGGCTGCCACTTTTGCTGCTTCTGCCTTGGCGGCTGCTTTGGCTTCGGCTGCCACTTTTACTGCTTCTGCCTTGGCGGCTGCTTCGGCTTCGACTGCCATTTTTGCTGCTTCTGCCTTGGCAGATGCTTCGGCTTCGACAGCCACTTTTGCTGCTTCTGCTTTAGCTGATGCTTCTGCCTTTGCTGCCGTAGCTTCAGCTACAGCTTCATCATTATTTGACGCCTTGGTATCTTCTGGTTTGGAGCAACCAATAACTAAACTGAACGTTAAAGCAGTTATTAGAGTTTTATTAACTAAATTCATAATTGTCCCCTATGCTGTTAAAATGAGTATTTGATGTTAAGAGATACAAAATCTCTGTCACGGATAAGATTATGGATACCTGCACCAAAAAATGAAGTATAGCTGATATCAGCACCCCATTTTTCCAGATATACTGCTCCTAAACCTATGGTTACAGATTTTCTGTCTTCTATAAAGTTTCCACCAGGTCCTGGTGTTGTTCCATTGACATCATGATTGAAAGCCAATCGTGGAGATAAGTTAATCGGCAAACCGAAGGCATTATTGAAATCAAGTCTGGTGATTAAACGGTAACCCCATGAGTATGATGTTGCAAAAAAACCACTTGGTTCTGTGACAGGATTCCTTCCTGAACCTCCTGTCAAAGTACTGTCTCCACCGCCTGTATCTGTGCCTGGACCATTGAACCTAAGCACACTGGTATCAGGTAAATCCCAAACATTGGTAAAACCAACTTCACCAAGCAAAACAATTTGATCCGCTTTAAAAATATTATTGGGTCCAAATAATTTTGTAGCAGTGAATTGTAGTTGACTCACTTCATGTCTTTCCCAACCTCTGATCTCATCACCTGGTCCAAATTCACCTAATTGTGATCTAAATTCATTAAAGGGAGCTGGAATCAATGCATTTAATGGACTTAATGCCGCAAATAAAACTTCCACATCATCAATTTGTAATGGTACATTCGGTCGGTATGACAATTCACCCTGCAATGAAACACCCAGACTGTTAATGGTTGTGTTGAAACTTAGGCCAAATAACTCAATATCTTCTGGGTATTCAATAAAGTATCTACCACTACTTGGAGACGATGTAGTTACAGCAATACCACTTATCATTGGTAGTCGAGAATGATAGTTTAAATAATATAAACCAAATTCAGTATCATTTAATTCTGGTGCAAAATATTTAAAAGATACGCCATATTGACCACTATCACTAGCTCCTGGTACTACTTTCCTCGGAATTGTAAGATCCGGGGTTAATTCTGGCGCAAGGCCAAAACCTAACATAACAAACTCAGCTCCAGGTGTTGCAAAATCATTACCAGAAAAGAAAGTGCCCGCAGGGTCTGGGTCTGTTTGTTCAAATTCAAGCATGTATAATGCTTCAACAGAAAGGTTATTGGTTAAATCCACAGATGCATAAATCATGTCTATTGGCAAAAAAGCCTCTTTCAATTCAGCTCCTGCTACCCTGATTTTTGATACATCTACGGGATTAATTACATTAATACCTTGTTGAATAAAAGTACTCTCCCCCCAACTCACTACCTGACGACCCAATCTAACTGTTCCTGCATGTCCACCTATTTCAAAATCTTTGTATAAGTATGCGTCTAACAGTCTTGTTTTGTGCCCAACAAATTCTTTTGCTACATCTGACAATCCAGCTTTTGAGTCATTAGTAAAATCATAAAATGATGTCCCTCTAAAAAAACCACCAAAACTCTTGTAACTAAAACCAAATTCTGTGGTTATTTTTAATGCGTTTGAAATTTTATCCCATTGATCGTAATTGAGATTACCATCATCTGAATTGACAGAGAAACGTCCAGGAGCGTTGATCTGCACATCCAGTGGTTGCGCTCCAATAAAAGGATTTAAATTTGCCTTACCGACCAAATCCTCGTCGCGTTCCTCGACCCTATAAGACACACCATAAGAAATGGTGGTATCCCAACTACCAGAAAAATCGCCTTTATTAAAACTTATCGCATTGGCTAAAGAGACCAAACCCAAAGAGGATGTTAGCATGGCTATTTTTATAGCATTGTTTAATTTATTTTGTTTAACTTGATTATTAATTTTCATTTTTTTCTCCACCTTATTGGCCTTGGACTACAGATTGATCTGTAACAATGACTGTGGTACCAACAGTAGCAATCATACTAGCCATTTGTGACTGCATTTCCACTGTGGCAGCCAGTGATGCTAGAGGGCTGAGTATGCTACCATGATCTCCTTCGGTAAATCTCACTGCGCCATCCAAACCTTCAGGGTTAGATGTGGTACTTGATATACTTGGCAAACCCATTGCTGCGATCAATGGTTCTGTTCCTGATAATGGCGCACCAGGCACCGTGTTAGTAATAACCTGATCACCTAATACTTCATGGAACAATACATTATTAGTGGCTGCAGCAAATGCCGCAAAATTCAATGGATCACCCGCATCAATAACTGTTTGAGTAACAACCATAAACTGATCGAACTCAGGTGTACCAGCATTAATACCAGCTGCTGCCAGTCCTGCTCTGATGCTTGGACCAAATGCTGGAGAACCATCTAGCATTCTAGCAATACCGCCACCGCCAACTGATAAAACAGCTGTATTGACTGAATCCTCTAGAGCCAAAAATGGTATTCCTGTAATTGTACCTAATGATTGAGAAACATAAGCAATTCTTGAGTCATCAAAATCTGGCACGCCATCAAAATCATAATCCATAACTGGTATTGTTGCCGCTAGGGTAAACAGATCCGCAACACCTTGTCTTAAGTTATCACGTGATACTAATAAATTAGCTAGGTTAATAAAATGTGTGGCTGATGGATCAATATTCCCATCTGGCCCAGGAGCACCAGTGGCATTATCTATAAAATCAAGGTCGAATGTTCTTTCCTGAAGAATTGTACCAAAAGGATTGGTTGTACCTGAAGCATAAAATATATTTGTTGTATCTGTAATACCGTGCAATGCCAAATCTTGTGCAATAACTGCATAACCAATAGAGGCCAAAGTATCGGCGATGGCGAACATATCGGTTCTATTTCTGGTAATACCATGTTGATAAATAACCACGGGCCAACCTGTTGCTGGTTTTGAGTGGCCACTGTTTTCATTAGGTAGTGTCAAGAGTAGTGGATAAAACTGCGTCTTGGTCGCTACAGGTATTGGATTAGCAAAAGTAAGGTTGGTAGATGTTGGATCCAGACCCAACGCATCAAATGGAGGCATATAAGCACCTGGTGCAGCTTTCCAAAACTCATTTAAAGGAGCTGTTGGATTTTCGGCACTTGGGGCTGTTAAATAATAAGGGCTACCTAGAGCTCCTACCAAAATATTGGCAATACCTGCACCGCCTATTGCACTGGTATTTAAACCTGAGGGTTCAAAAATACTCTCGCCAGGAACAGTAATAGCTCTAACCGCACCCAATACAGGCGTAATGGATTGGGTAGTCATTACCCAAGAAACCACGATGTCAGCTGGATTAATACCAACAGAAGATGCCGCAAATTCCTGAGAATTAGTTAATTGACGTAATGGCTCTAGTGCTTGTGCTGTTGGAGTTGGTATCAATGGGTCAGTACTGTTTCCATTTCCATCAACTAATGGCGACGTTCTTTTTGCAATAAAATAAGTCTGATCTGGTGTTGCCACATTTCCAGCATCGTCTGTAACGCCGTTGGTAATAACAGCCATATAACTAGTCAGTTGCTTAAGTGCTTTTAAAGGTACGATCCCTATTCCTGCACCATTTGCAACAGCAACGAATTCAACACCAGCCTGAAGTTCAGTTGTGATTCCAGTCACACCGCCACCAGGTCCAGTCAATGTCACTTCAAAAACTCTAACACTTTGACCAGATGTAACTGAAGCTGCCGCCACATTCGCTGAAAAAGGTGTTCCCCAAGGAGCAATTGTAGAAAAACCATCTAATGCACTTAAAGCCACCGCTGGGTCACCAAAATTTGCAGGGTCGGCTGTTGGCGGATTTAATGTTAAATCTCCAGTACCAAGTAGAAGTAAATTTGATGGGAAAGGCAAAACCCCTCCTAAAGGATCAAAAATGGCTGTAATGACTGCAGTAACTGGAGTTCCACCTGGATTAGTCACCGGTTCAACTACAACAGCATTTGGCGAGTTCGAAGAACTGCTACAAGCCTGTAAAACCACGATTGATATTATTGTTATTATTAAATATTTTAGACGCATTTATCGGTCCCCTAATTAAAACATTACTATGATAAATTTTTATGGGGTGCAATTACAAGCTTTTATGTTAATTTTTTGTTATTTAAACACTTGTTTGAATATTTTTTCTGAAAAAAAATATTAAAATTTAATTTTCATTGATTTACTGAATAAAACCATTCATATTATAGTTAAATAT
>JAESTH010000286.1 GCA_016763695.1 Alcanivoracaceae bacterium | reverse complement strand
TGGTTTTAAATATCTGGGTGAAGCAGATGGTTATGGTCATGATTTAACTGCTTATGAAGATGGCACAGAAAACCCTTTGGCAGACGATGCAGTTTCTGCCGTGGTCAGAGCTGATGGCTCCTGCTTTGTGGCAGTACAACAATGGCAGCATGATCTAAACAAGTTTAATGGTTTTTCCCAAAAACTAAAAGACAATACCATAGGCAGGCGTCTGTCAGATAATGAAGAGCTGGATGATGCACCAGTTAGCTCACATGTCAATCGCACCGATCAGGGTACATTTGACATCAATGCAGATATTCTCAGGCGCTCCATGCCATGGTCTAATGAACATGGTGAGGGTTTAATGTTTATGGCCTTTTGTGAAAACCTGGATCGGTTTGAAGTGCAAATGGTGAGAATGGCTGGGCTGGATGATGGTATCACCGATGCTCTTTTTACCTTTTCAAAAATACTCAGTAGTGCTTATTTTTATTGTCCGCCGGTTACAAAAAACAGATTATCCTTGCTCACATAATTAGACTATTCATTTGAGTGAGGGGAATATAGGTTGATTTTTCAGGTGAGCCTTAATGGTAATGAGAAGTAGCCCCCTTTTTTTGTGATGGAAATGTAAAGGTCTTATCAAAGCAGATTGAGAGATCTATCAGTCATAAAGACCATTACATTTTCGAAAAGTATAAAAATATTATCGGCGGCTACAATCCCTATCATACAAATCATCTAACCTATCGATAATATCGTCAAGAGACTCTTCAAAGTCATCTCTTTCCATGTCTTCCCATGCAATTTCTAAATCAGTTATCCAGGCATCCAGCCTTTTGTCTTGTTCTACATTGGCTACATCATTTAAAGCTGTAGTTAAATCTCCCAGTGAGACATCAAGATCACCATCAGTACCAATTGAATGCACATCTACCAAATCTTCAGCCAAATCATCAAGAATCGCAGATAGTTCATCTAATTCACTGCAAGTTAATCGTGCATATGTTGGTACACTTACAAATAAAGTGATTAAGAATAAAATTAAAGATATTTTTTTCATATTTCCCCCAGATATTAATATAAAGTGTTGAAAAAATTGCCCGTTCCCAGATTTATTTTCAACGATTGCTTAAATTATAACAGCTTAACCAGATAGATTGTAATCCTGTTTTATCTTAGTATGTTGAGACAAAGTCAAAATGTTTGCTTTCAATAGTCCTATCTTGCAACAAAAATGGCAACCAATACTGTATTATTTTTGAATACTGCTAATTGTTTACATGCCTGTCCTTTATAGCCGCTTTTATTGCCTAATCCCATCTGACCATAGTTATAAATATACCACTGAAGACTGAAGGTTATTCATTAACATTTGTAGAAACAAGGTTAAGTAATCTACGTGCATGATACAGTGTGGCTTGTGCCTGACTATAGGTAAAGCTGGTGAGCATTTCTAGGCCTTTTTTGCGGTTGCCATTATTGAATAGTGCCAGCACTTTTTTCTCAATGGCTTGTTGTTTATTAACCATTGTAGAATGGTTGGCCGTCCAGAAATTATTTACCAGTGGTGAGACCACAGCAAAATTTAAACTACCAATGTTTTGTAAGTTTTTAAATGTCCACCAGGCTGATTCAGTATTGTTGTCACTGTTAATATTGTGTATTTCTTTGGGTATGGTAGTTGAACCGGCATAAATGGGGAAATAACCACTAAACTGCGAAGAGACCATTGCATACCACGTCATGGCACCCACTTCGATTGGCATGTCACGGCGTAAAACGGCAACCGATGCAGATTGTCCAAGGTTGCTGGAGATGGTGCGGGGTATGTGTTTTTCTTCACTCCTTTCCCGCCAGTTTTCTACGGCTTGTGGTTTGGTGAATTTTGACGTGCCCTCATAACGGTCTCGTAAAACCAGAAATAAGTCTTGCGCAGTTATGATACCTTTTTTACTTTCCAGTAGTTTTCTTGCACGATTTTCTCTATCAATATCATATGCCTGGTGCATATTTTCTGTTTTGCCATAAGTCAGGCGAAAATTAAAAGTACCGTCTTTTTCAGGGTTATACCAGCCCTGTTTGATGGCATTATCAATCAAACCTTTACTACTTAAGTCAAAATCTGAGCCAATGGTGAAACGGTTTGCAACCACCCAGATTTCATCATCCTTGATTTTTCTGGCCAGCCAGTGATTGGTGGTGGTCTCAACAATCCAAGCTTCATTTGTATCTGCCAAATTGTAATCCAGACCACCCCAGTCAGCCTGACCATTTTGTTCGATAAAATCTCCTATTATCTGTACTGCCTCTCTGGCGGTTTTGGCACGTTCGAGGATTAATTGTCTAATGGCATATCTTCTAATACCTTGTTCTGGTTGTTCTTTTTCTTTGGAGTGCATCCAGTTACAGCTCATGGTTACACCCCATTGATTCATTCCGACCAGCACCGAATCATAAGCCTTTGTTTTGCTAGAGATATCCAGTCCGCTAGTGGCTTGTGCATTGCCTGATGCCCAATAGGCATAAGTTTGTTTTGGCTGGGGGATAGTCACATAGGGCACAGCAAGTGTTTCATCCCTTTTATGAGTCGCAGCGGCAACATGCCATAAACGCCCCACCGCAGCAAAGCCCATGTCTTCATTGTGGGCGTGTATGACTGCACCATTAATAGTCAGTCCTTTGCCGATTAATATGGTTGTGCAACTGTGACCCGTGACTGTCACAAAAAGCAATGTAATCATTAAAATAATTAAGCTGTTTTTATTCATGTTTATACCTCAATAATACTTTTATTCACTACGCAGCCAGGCCATAGCAATATCGGATTCATACGTCTCATCAATATTTTTAATTCTATTTTTAAAAGTACCCTCAATGGCAAAACCCAAAGACTGGTAAAATTTAATAGCCTTTTGATTAGATTCTCTGGCGATCAATTCTATACGTAATATATGTGGGTAGTTGCTACTGACTTCATTTAAAAACCCTGTAAAAAGTTGTCTGCCAACACCTTGTCCCTGAGAGTCAGGATCCATGGCTATGGTTAACTCTGTCCACACATGTGCAAAGCAAAACAGGCCAGAAGCATAAGCATGAATTTCTCCAACTATATTATCATTGGCATCTACAGCCACCAATGATAAGCCGCGGGAAATAGTCTTATCTAAAAATCCATCAATATATGTATTATCTACTTCATTTTCTAAACGTGCAAGTCCACCTGCGATTGTGGCTACTTTCTTATATAATTTATAGATTCCTGCACGGTCATCTTTTGTTGTTTGTCTTATCATAAGTTAACAAATATCAAATGTAATATCGCTAATGCTGCCAACGGTAGCATCCAAAAGTCCCGTGGTGACTCTGCCGTGATTAAATGCAATGTCGCTGAGAAAGGCAAAAACGATACCAAGATAAGCCAAATAAGCCCAGCCAACATAACTGTCATAAATAATAGTGAAAAACCAGTTTTGCTGAAACAGGTAAAAATAGGATGAAATAATGGACGATAATAATAACAAAACAGCTGGTAAAAATAGATGTTTGACGGCTCGTGGTTTCATAAATGAAATAAGTATTAAAAACAGAAAGACAATGGCATTAACACCTGTAAAAACCCTAAAATCAGTTTTTAATTTTGTAGATACCTGCATGTATTGGCTTTTCATAAAATCAAGGAGCTTCTCATTGGCCTGAGCCAGAGAAAAGATTTTAAATTTATAACCCTCTTCTAATCTTTTGGCATATTTTTTACGGCACTCACAATCCAGATCAGCCATTTCTGCCACCACAGTTGCCAGGATTTCATGCGCCTTGATTTTTAGTTTTTCTTTGTAGAGGTTGATGCTGTCTTGATTGTTTTTGATTAATTGACCAACAAACTTTCCAAGTTTTGAATCTTTTCTTTCAGCGCTTATTGAATCCACTTTCTGTTGGGTTTTCTCAATGATTTTATTTTTAATAAACTCCCTGCCAATGTCTTCAACAAAAGCTGGTGTGGAATAAGTTAAGCCATAAACACTGGCAAAAACAACAAAGCCGATAAAGCCAAATAGTCTGAGTGATATTTTCATCTGTTTTCCTTATTTAAAGTCAAAAGTGCAATTACATTGTATTTGAATTTAATCATCTTAACTGAGATTGGGTATTTTTACCAGATTTGTGCTGTAGAGACAAGGCATGCCTTGTCTCTTGTTTCATTCAAAGGTGTGTAATTAAGGGCTTTTTGTACCATCAAGCTCAAGAGCGGCTTTATCAAAAGTATAAACGCCTTCTAAATTATTTTTACTTTCTAAGGCATAAAATTGTGCTCTATTGACAATCAAGGCATCAGAAAAATCAGCATATTTATGCTTGTTGCTGACCTTAATGCTTTTTGCCTGTCGATAATCATTTAAGGTTTGCCATATAATTTGTGGATTCTCAAAACAGATGCTTTTTTCTTCAAAAAGAGTATTAACAATTGAGGTGATTTTAGCTTTATCTAATTTATATTTTTTGCCCCTTAAAGTCCAAATTGTTTCAACTAAAACAATATCAGGTATTAATACTAAAGTACTGTCATTAATTAGCTTATCCGCAAGTTGTGCCTGAACTTCATCATCCCATAACAAGTATCTGAGCAAAACATTGGTGTCTATGGCGATCATAGAAATTTATAAGGCACTTTGCAGTGATTGGGAATCGGTCATAGATTCATCAATTACAATATCTTTTAACATGCCTTTAGCTGCACCTTTGGTTTTTTTAATAATTGTTATCCGATTTTCATAGACATAACTTTCATATTCATCACCAGCTTTAATACCAATTTTTTTACATTGTTCAATCGGCAAAGTAATTTGTCTTTTCATGCTAACTTTTGGCATTTTATTTCTCCATGATTAATTATTACTGTTATTGTATCTTTACTATTGCGCACTGGTAAAGAATTATTTAAATAAATATCTGTGTAGAGACAAGGCATGCCTTGTCTCTACCTTGTCAAAAAAAAATCTAACGTGACCTTTGTTTACAAGCATGCTAACAGTTAATTTGCCAAAATTCATTTGACTGTTATAATACTTTTTTTAACAAAATACATGGCTTTATGACTATTAGACTTTTAGAACAAAGCAACGCCAAATCGATTGCTATCGAAGCACTTTATGTTAAACAATTCGATCAATGGTTGCACCAGCAGGATGGTGATATTAAAAATCTGGTGACGTTATTTGATTTTGGTAGAGTAGTTGGTAGTCATCTTTGTGTATTGGATAACAATAGAAAGTTGGAGAAAGTATTGTGTATTATTGCAGATAGCTATGATTTACATGACTTTAGCCAACTGCCTAATACCTTGCCAGCTGGACATTATTACTTAAAGTCAGATGATGATAAACTCCATGCAGCCTGTATTGCAGGTTGGGGTATGGGTGCTTATGTTTTTGATAGATATAAAAAACACACAGCCAAAAAAGCCATATTAACTGTTGAAAACCTCAAGGCAAAATATGCAAGAGCAATAGAAACAGTTAATGCCACAAAACTGGTCAGGGATTTGATCAATACCCCGGCTGATGATATGGGTCCAATTGAACTGGCCATAGCAGCAGCCAGTATTGCTGAACAACATGATGCCCGTTTTAGTGAGGTAGTCGGTGAAGAATTATTAAAACAGAACTTCCCTGCGGTGCATTTAGTCGGTAGAGCCTCATTTAAAGAACCCAGAGTTATCACCCTTGATTGGGGTAAAGCCAATGATCCATTGGTGTGTCTGGTTGGTAAAGGAGTCTGTTTTGATACAGGTGGAAACAATGTCAAACCAGCAACCAGTATGCGCAATATGAAAAAAGACATGGGTGGAGCCGCGCATGTGTTGGGTCTGGGGCAGATGATTATGCGTCTAAACCTGCCAGTGCGTTTAAAAATAATTATATCAGCGGTTGAAAATGCCATTGCTGGCAATGCCCACAGGCAGGGTGATATTGTCACCACCCGTAAAGGTTTAACGGTAGAAATTGGTCACACCGATGCCGAGGGTCGTATGGTTTTATCCGATGCCCTGACTTATGCCAGTGAATTTAAGCCCGAATTAATCGTTGATTTTGCCACTTTAACGGGTGCAGCCAGAGTAGCATTAGGAGCTGATTTACCTCCTGTCTTCAGTAATGAAAGCAGTTTCAATACCGAGATCATGGCTTGTTCAAATGAAGTGTTTGATCCCTTGTGGCCCATGCCATTATACCAACCTTATAAGAGCCAAATTGTTCCTGTGATTGCGGATTTACGCAATACTGGTTCGGTACCCATGGGTGGTTGCATCACTGCTGCACTGTTTTTGCAGGAGTTTGTTGCCAAGGATATCCCTTGGGTGCATATTGATACCTTTGGTTGGTCAAATGGACGAGTGGGCCATGCTAAAGGAGGTGATGCCTTGGGTATGTCAGCCATGTATAACTGGATTAGTAAACGATTTGCTTAATTAGCATAGGAGAAAAGATCATGAGTGAAGATTTTGAAGTGGTTAAATTACATTTTGGTAAGGGTGAAAGACCAGCACAAATTTTGGGACATTATGCCAATCGACATGGCTTGATTACTGGTGCCACTGGTACGGGTAAAACGGTTACGGTTCAGGTGCTGGCAGAAAACTTCTCACAACTTGGGGTGCCCGTCTTTGTCACCGATGTTAAAGGCGATGTATCTGGGTTATCTCAGGCGGGTAAAGCCAAGCAAAAATTAGTGGCACGTGCTGCTAAGTTGGATGTTAAGGACTATAAGTTTGAAGGTTCACCAACCGTATTTTGGGATATCTATAGAAAATATGGACACCCGGTGCGAACCACCTTGATAGAGCTGGGCCCGATGTTATTGGGACGCTTTTTGGAGTTATCAGATGTACAGGAAGGAGTACTAAATGTTGGTTTTAAGATGGCACAAGAGGAAAAGTTAGCCTTGTTAGATCTGAAAGATTTACAACAACTGCTTACTTACATGGGTGAAAATCACAAAGAGGTATCCAATAAATATGGTCGGGTAACGGGTGCATCAATCGGAGCCATACAAAGACGGCTATTGAAACTTGAGCAACAAGGTGTGGAGATGTTACTGGGAGAGCCAGCCATAGAATTAGCCGATTTTATGAAACAGGACTTATCAGGTAAGGGTATTATCAATATTATGGACTCCAGAGACCTGATCCAGAATCCACAGATGTATGCCACTTTTATGTTGTGGTTGATGACGGAATTGTTTGAATCATTGCCTGAGGTTGGTGACCAGCAATTGCCCAAGTTGATTCTGTTTTTTGATGAAGCCCATTTAATTTTCACCGATGCTCCCAAGGCGTTGTTGCGAAAAGTGGAGCAGGTAGCCAGATTAGTTCGCTCCAAAGGTGTGGGGATTTATTTTTGCACCCAATCTCCTGGTGGTATACCAGAATCAATTTTGGGACAGTTAGCAAATAAAGTGCAACATGCCTTGCGCTCGTATACACCCAAAGACAAAAAAACCGTCAAAGCCGCTGCCGATAGTTTTAGACCCAACCCCAACTTTGATACTGCCAAGGTTATTACCGAATTGGGTGTGGGTGAAGCCTTGGTTTCAACCTTGGAAGAAGGCGGTGCTCCGTCAATTGTTGACAGGGTTAAAATTGCGCCACCAAGATGTCGCATGGGTGCAGCGACAGACGCTGAAAGAAAGACGGTCATATCGCGTTCCCCCATAGGCAGTAAATATGATGAAGACCTAGATAAAGACTCGGCTTTTGAGAAACTAAAAAAACGCCAAGATCAAATTGAACAGCAAAAACTGCAAGCCGAACTAGATTTAAAAAAAGAAAAAGAGAAAATTGCAAAAGAAAAAGCCTATAGAAAAAGAAGTTCGGGCAGGAGAACACAAAGTGTCTGGGAAACTGCTGGTAAGACAGTAGCCAGAAGATTTGGCACAAAAATTGTCAATGCTGTATGGAAAAGTCTATTTGGTGGTAAGAGATAAGACCGATTCAATACGCTGATTTACACATCGAGATAATACTAAATTTAGTAAAGAAATGTTACATAGCAATATTATCAATCAAAATGTTTAAATTTATGATATTATCCGCACAATAATAATAATATTATGAGAAAACGTCATGGCAAAAGGAACATCACTTCAAGATCCATTTTTAAATACATTAAGAAAAGACAGAATCCCAGTGTCAATATTTTTAATGAACGGCATTAAATTGCAAGGAACAATAGAATCATTTGATCAATTTGTAATTGTTTTAAATAACAACGCAAATCAAATGGTATATAAACATGCAGTTTCAACAATCGTACCATCCAAAAATATAAACACTCAAAACTTTGAGAATGCTGATTAAGCACCTATTTTAGAGGATTCTCCTATTTCCATTCACGCATTAAATAGCAGAATATATCCATTATTCTGCTATGCATGGTTTATAATATGCACTTTAATATTATAGAGATTTTATAAGCTATTGTTTGAACGCAGTAAAAAAGGCAACAACGCCATTCTTGTCTGTCCTGTAACGGGTTCTGGACATGAAGAAAAAATCACCGAATTTACCGAGTTGGCATTATCCGCAGGTGCTCAGATACTCGATACCATCAGCACTTCTCGTAAAAAACCAGAAGCCAAATATTTTATCGGCTCAGGAAATGCCGAAAAAGTAGCTCAACTGGTTGATCAGAATGATGCCGATTTAGTGTTGGTAGATATGGCACTCTCACCTGTGCAAGAAAGAAACCTCGAAAGGCTCTGCCAGTGCCGCGTATTGGATAGAACATCGCTTATTTTAGATATTTTTTCTCAGCGTGCCCGCTCCTATGAAGGCATGTTACAGGTTGAGCTGGCACAATTGCGTCACATGTCTACTCGCCTGGTTCGTGGCTGGACCCATCTGGAAAGACAAAAGGGTGGTATCGGTATGCGTGGACCTGGGGAAACACAGCTGGAGACAGACAGAAGATTGCTGGCAATCAAGGTGAAATCTTTAAAGAAGAAACTGGAAAAGGTGGCACAACAAAGGGAACAGGGGCGAAATAGTCGCAAACAAGGAGGCACAAAAATGATTGCCTTTGTGGGTTATACCAATGCAGGAAAATCCACCTTATTCAACCGTTTAACTGAGGCCAATGTTTATATTGCCGATCAACTTTTTGCAACTCTGGATCCAACAGTAAGAAAACTTCCAGGTATAAAAGGCACAGAGGTGGTAGTCAGCGACACCGTTGGTTTTGTCAGAGATTTACCGCATGATCTGGTTGCAGCTTTTCAGGCAACCTTGCAAGAAGCCATTGAAGCAGATTTACTTGTACATGTGATTGATTCAAACAGTCCTGAGAAGGATGAACACATAAAAGAAGTTAATTCTGTATTAAAACAAATTAAGGCGGATAAAATCCCCGTTATTGATGTCTATAACAAAATAGACTTATCACAAATTGCGGCCAAAGTTAATAGAGATGAAGAAGAGGGGCTGGTTAAACAATGTTGGCTATCAGCTGAAACAGGCTCAGGGGTAAAAATGTTGTTAACAGCCATTGAAGAACGCTTTAATCGTACCCATGTACTGAAAGATATTCTTTTGCCAGCACATCTT
>JAESTH010000058.1 GCA_016763695.1 Alcanivoracaceae bacterium | reverse complement strand
TTTGAGCTTATCTTCAAAACTCAATAATTCTGTAATAATCACATCAATAGTTAAAATCTAGAATATCAATATCCAAATATTGAACTATTGATGTTTTTTATATAATGCCTGTCTCCACTCTTTTCCACTCTTCCACTCTTTGCTGATAAAGTAGGCGTAAAAGAATTGTACGTCTACTTTATAGGTTAAGGAATAAATTCGTATTGTTTCTATTCCAAAGTAAATAAGACTTAGATCATTAATTATTTTTTCATAGGTTGTATAAATTTTTGTTTTTGAAATTTCAATACAATAAACATTAATAATACCAACAACAATAGCGACCAGAGGTTTAACATAGGAATTACTCTTATCCCAATATTGACACCTTCAATTGGAGGAATTGTTATACCATTCCATATTGGATCTGTAGAGACAGTATCTGATGCATTAATAGTATATACATTATTGGCGTCATTAACATTATCATCTACGCCAGTAACAACCACTACCTGAACTTGATTCCAATTGGCTGGAGTAAAGGTTAACATAGAAGGTGATACCATGGCTTCATCCGGGTCGCTTACCGATAGACTAAAACTGACATCAGCACCAGGTTGTGAGGATAATACATATTGAATACTCGCTGTACCTCCAGCCTCCGAAGTTTGTATTGGAGATTGATCAGGTGTTACAACGACCATTGCTGATCCTTCATCATCTGCATTGGTGCCACTGACCTGAATAACACTTAATCCATTCCAAGCCAAATCGGTTGAAGTAGCGTTGCTCGCATCAACTGTATAATTTTGATTGCCATCTGCAATATTATCATCCAAACCAGTTACAGTTACCGTTTGCACAGTATCCCAATTTGCTGGTGTGAAAGTTAACATGTTATCTGAAGCACTGGCTTCTGTGTTATCACTAATGGATAGACTAAAGCTCACATCAGCTAGAGGTTCTGCGGTTAACACATAGTCGATGCTATCTGTAGTGCCTGTTTCACTGGTTTGTATTGGGGATTGGCTAGGAGTGACCATAATCATTGCGGTATCATTATCTGTATTAGTTGCAGAAACGGAACTCACAGGCAAACCATCCCATGTGGTATCTAATGAAGAAGTGGTGCTAGATGATATTGTATAATTTACATCACCGTCATCAATCGAATCATCTTGACCTGTTACAGTAACTGTTTGTACGTCATTCCAATTAACAGGAGTAAAAGTAAGCGAAAAATCCGATAGAATTCCTTCAGAACTATCGGTGACAAATAATGAGAAAATGACATTATCAGATGGTTGTGCTGATAAAACATAATCAATCGTATCCATAAGACCTGCTTCACTGGTCTGTAATGGTGTATTATTGGGTGAGACAATCACTATTGCAGTATTGTTATCAGTTACCATGCCTGTGATATCAACTGGGTCCAACCCAGCAAAAGCAACGTCTGAACTTACTGCAGCATCAGTTGAAATCAAAAAAGCCTGTGTGGGTTCTACAATATTATCTGTAACACCCGTTATAGTCACATTAGCGCTGTATCCATTCCCTGCAGTTAAAACAACTGAGGTTGTAGATAAGCTCACTTCTGAAGGAGAATTATTAGTCAAGTCAATGGTCACATCAGCTGTTGGCATTGTTGTTGCACTAAAATTGACCACCTGTGTCATTGTACCTGCTTCATCAACAGTGATTCCGCTAGAAGGTGATACTAATATTGTTGCAATTCCATCAATATTGGCTACCATAACATCTACATTAGTTCCTGTTAAACTATTATATCCTGCATCACCCACAGAACTGGCAGTTGAAGTTAATGAATAACTGCTATCGCCATCATTTATGCCATCAGTTAATGGGGTTAAAGTGACTGTTTGCGGTATATCCCAATTGCCAGAATTAAAACTTAAAAGTGATGAAGAAATCGAAGTTTCGGTCGCATCATTACCTGCAATTGTGATATCTACAGTGTCACAACTTGGCGCATTAAGACTAACATCAAAATCAGCACCGACTCCCCCTTCGATTAAATTTATCATTGTTGGGTTTACTGTAATTCCTTTAGTCAATATTTGACCTTCCAGTGCAAAAGCCAGTTGATTATTAGTTCCTAATAATGCACAAGTCCCTCTGTCTTTCCAATCCATAACACAGTCATTAATCCCTGTAAGTGGCCCAGCATTACTCTGTTGCCATTGGGATACATTGCTTCCTAAATCTATGGCGCTTTCGCTCCAGCCCCATTGGCCTCCAGATAGTATGGCTAAATTTGCTCTTACTGCAATCCAATAGGTAGAGCCTGTTAAACCACCTTGAAGAATAGCATCTGTAGGTAAATCTATTCTAAAATCACCTGTACTTATTTCAGTATAGTTTAATCCTTCATAAACATATAAAGCACTTGCATAATCTATTTGATCTGGTTCTCCAGGTAAATCTTGGAAAATATAGACACTGACACTTACTGCAGGACCTAGACTCCCAACCATTAATGGATCAGAATAATTGCCAGCTACTTCAACCAAATTGACAGACCAAGATTCACAAGCTGGGATATTGACATCATCAGCTCCTGAATTATTATATCCACCAAGAACTCCATCCAAATAATTTTGTGAATTCGCTGCTGTTGCTCCAGGTAAAACTCCACCTAATGAACTTGTAAGAATAATTCCTCCCTGGTTTTGTGATTTGGAAGTTGCATTCGATTTTTCATGATGAGTCGCAGGCAATTGAGTTTGTGCGAAAACATTGAAGCATGAAAATAAAAGGAGTATTAGAAGTTTGTTCAATTGATTTCCCCTATTAAAAAAATTAAAACTTGAATGCCTAAAAGCTTGGCATAATAAAACGCTTGATTCATTTTGTTCCCCATATATTTAATCAATGATAAAGATAATCTTTACATTATAAATTTAATCCGATAATTATATTAATCGATTTGTGAAATAACCGTGAATTAATAAATACTAATTTCACATTTATTTTACAAATTGTTAAGTGGTATGTACTCTAATGCTTTTAGCAAAATTTATTTTAATTCTGATAACCGTAAACTGACAAATAATATTGGTAATATAAATTTATAATCACATTATGACAAGACCAACAAAACTGATTTCGGACACAGACGGGATTGGATAATTGGAAGAATGATTATATAAATGACATACATCAACAACTTCAATAACTTACAGTAATATAGGAATTCTCCTACAGATATTCTGATGCGAAGTTTATAAAATGATCCTTTTCAAGGAGAGAACCATGACTTTAGCAAGGAAACAGCTCATATCTATAGAAGATTGGTAGCCCCCTTAAACTTACCCCTACTTTTCAACAGAATTTAAAGTGCCTGATGATTAATATAGATTGATGAAATCGTTATCAGAAGTAGTTAATCTCGCCTCTTTTAGAGATACCCGTTAACGGCGGCAACAAAAATTTGGGAATATTCGGCTTGACTAAATTGAATAGGGTTACCGCCCGCCGCTGCATCTTTGGTCGCCATATTACTTATTAATTCTGCTTGAGTAGCATCTATTTCTATCTCTTTAAGTGTGTGCGGAATGGATAATTCTTCTCTGAGCTCAAGTACCCAGCTTAAGAAGTTGTCAAAGGTTGCTTGTTTCAATTCCAGATAGCGAGCCAAGCGTTCAATCTTTTGTTCTATCGCTGTACGATTAGCTTTAAGAACATAAGGCATCAGTATCGCATTGAGAAGGCCATGATGAGCGTTGTAAGTGGCACCCAGCGAATGAGCTAATGCGTGCATTGCGCCTAATCCCCGTTGGAACGCAGTTGCTCCCATGCTAGAGGCTACCATCAACTGTACTCTTGCTTCTAAATCAGAGCCATTAGCTGTTGCTCTGGGTAAATAGTTTTTGATGAGACGAATCGCTTCAATAGCAATGCCTTCTGCCATAGGATGATAATAGTTTGCGCAATACGCTTCCAAAGCATGAGATAAAGCATCCATTCCAGTTGCTGCCGTTAAGTGTGGTGGTAAACCCAGTGTAAGTTCGGCATCTAAGATCACTATTGCGGGCATCATTTTCGGATGAAAGATAATTCTTTTTAGATGGATACTGGGATCAGTGATGACTGAAGCGCGCCCAACTTCTGAGCCCGTACCTGAGGTTGTTGGAACGGCAATAACAGGAGCCATTGTGTCGACACTAACATCACGCCAATTGCTTGCAACATCTTCATAGTCCCACAAATTACCCGACTGGCCGACCATCAACGCGATCGCTTTTGCAGCATCAATCGCAGAACCTCCTCCAAAAGCAATCACGCCATCGTGCTTATTTTTCTTGTAGACGGCAACACCTTCATAAACATTTTTATCGGTGGGGTTACTGTTGACAGCAGAAAAAACACCACAATTTAATCCGTACTCATCACAAGATCTCTGTGCCTGTCTGATCATAGGTAATTCAAGCAAAACTGGATCAGTCACTATAAGCGGAGAGCGCATACCCAGTTCACTGCAATAACTTGGTAGGTTTGCAATCTTTCCCAATCCCTGACGAACATTAGTGGGATAATTCCAATCGGCGTTGAATTTTTTGGGATCAAACTCTTTATCATTCAACATTAAACATCCTCCTTTATATGAAAAGATTTTGGTCTGGTTAGTGAATGATAACCGATCGATGATAGGCTGCATCCCCGGCCAGAATTCTTCACACCTACCCAAGCTAATGCGGGATCTAAATAGTCACATCGATTAACAAAAAAAG
>JAESTH010000285.1 GCA_016763695.1 Alcanivoracaceae bacterium | reverse complement strand
TTTTTTAGCTATTGATTCGGGGGTAGTAGTATCGATTGAGTTAGTTCAAGGTGATTTTATTTTACCCAAAACCACTACTGAAAACCAAATTGAAACCAGTATAGTAAAGGGTAGTTAATTGATTTATTGCTGGAAGAGACGAATTTTGAACACTCCATCACTCCAGATGATTTGTATTAATATTATCACCACCAACTAGCTTTGACCTGAGTCAGTTATTGCTATTTATGGCTTCATTTTTAAATAATTGATAATTGATACCTCTGTTTGCTAAAACTATAGCAAGTTTTCCATCATTATTGATGTCGCCATTGGCTACGCCTTCAGAATCAAAAGGGTTTGTTGCCCGACAAGTAGCATTTAGATTGGTAAAAGTTCCATTTTGGTTATTTTCGAATAGGGTATCGGTTAATCCCTCAACATCACCATGTACAAGAAATATAGGTATATAACCAGGAGTCATTGTTATAATCCAGAAACAATGTCAAGAAGTTAAACTTTGACATCAACAAAACCACATATTTGATTGAAAGGCGTTTTGCTAAATTTGAGCTAAAAAAGAAATTCCTGAGTTTTATTCAAAAAAATCAGGCATAGAACCAAAGTCACTATTTTTTCAGTTCAAAAAACCATGAATTATTATCATTGGCATTATTGTTGTGCGCACCACGATTATTATCAAGGATAATATAAACTTTATCACCACTCACTACCAAGCCTTCTGCATGACCATATTTCATATCCTGATATTGATACTCTGGTTTTTCAATAATATGCTGATAACTCCAGGCAACTGACTCTTTAAATTTTCCCTGCTGTTTCTTGAGTTTTGCCACCACATAAGCATTGCGCTCTAATACGTAGATATCATCATCACAGCTTAAACCAGTAAAATCTGTTGAACGGTGTTTGGCTGATGGAAATCGCGAATCATTAGCACTATAGGCTCTGATGGTTTCAATCTTACTATCATCAAACAAAACCTCAATAAAACCTCTTGGTTCTCGTTCAGCAACTAGCAAAAACTTATTCTTTTCCAAAAAACATATGCCTTCAAAATTTGCATTGTGGGTTTGAAATAAACCAGCATCAATACCAGCCTGTTGCAGCTCATCATTTATGGGCAACCAGACCTGTTCGCTGCCATCTTTTGACACTTTTAATATTTGAAAATATTTCTCACTGATTAAATAGAAATACTTGTCATCATGACTGAGGCCTTCAAAATCAAGTTTGGTATTGCGATTATTAACAATATTAATAATCGGCTTGAGCCTCACTTTATCCTGTTCAAACTGTAAGTGATAAATTTTATTCTGCTTATCTGAAATGGTATAAAATTCACCATCCCACAGGGTTAAACCTGATGGCTCAAGAGTGCCATTGGTCATCACTTCATAAGCTTTGATGAGTTTTAAGTAATTAACTGTTTGATGATTATTGCATGCGCTTAATAAAATGCTAACTAAAAGCACTATCCACAATTTTAGCATTTATTCAAAACCATGCATAAAGATTAAATCATCAGGGCCTGAACAGGCACTAGCATCCAACACTTTGATATCATCAATCTTCCAGGCACCAGCACCAACACTGCTGTCTGCCGCGAATCGCCATCTAATATTGGCTGTTGTGCCTGCAAATGCAGTTAAATCCACTTCAACTTTAGCAAAAGTTGCCTGTAAACCACCCCAGGCATTACGCCCTCCTAAAGGATTACCACTGGCTAGTACCGTATTATAACCACCAACACCGGCACTGGACCCTAAATCCTGCCATGAAGCACCTGCATCAGTTGATATTTCTAATACCGCGCCATCAAAAGATTGTGAGCTTTGTTCAAAATTAAATGTATGCCAAAATTCCAGCATACTATCTGCGCTTAAATCCAATGCTGGTGATATCAGCCATTTATCGGTGGTTGTACCTACATCATTGCTACTGAAAGCATGGCTGTTTGCCACACCTCCAGTGAGATCAATTGCCCAGTCATCACTGCCCTGGTTGGCAGCATGAGCCCAGCCGGCCACTTCGGCATCAGCTATATTATTGAATGTTTCACTGCTTTCGTCCAATAATGCGCAAACAGGTTGTAGCTGTATATTTTGCATAGTATTTTGCATAGCTACAATATTGACACCATTAATACTTGTCGCTGCATAGCCCCCTTTATTGGCTGATAATAAATAACTACCCGCTGTAATGCTAAAGTTGAATTGACCTTGAGCATTACTCACAGTCTGTAAGGTGTCCAGACTAATATTGGCCGCATCAATAGGTAAATTAGTCATGGCATCTGTAATCACACCAGAAAGGCTACCCAATAGATTTGGGTCAACTATATTGAAAAATTCTGCATAAACCACACCTGTAACTGCATTGGCATCGGTTGTTTGGATATAAATGCTATGCTGCCCATTTGAGAATCCTGTGGTATCAATAATACCCGCGAATGATTCACTGTTTGAATTAAAGCTACCATCAGTCGCCATCATCATTATTGGAGTTGAAGCATTATTCCAAGGTAGTTCATCAACAAACATGGCTACCGATGCAATATTCTGCGTGGCTTCACTGCCATTGTTATTGTTAAAGTGCGTATCAGTGGCAATACCTGTGACGGTGATTGCGGCTCCTACTGCCACATCATTGGCAGATAAGCCAATGTTTTCCACATCAGGACCTGATGCCGTAATATAAGGTGTATCCGAAACTTTTGCCGCATAGACTAACGCTTTAAGGTTATCGGGAAAGATTTCATTTTCAAAAGTTGTACAACTGGTGAAAAAGCCAGAACCACCGAGTTCAAAGGTATAGGCAGCAACTCCCAGTTGCCCATAGGCATTATCATCCGATGCTCCATCTGCCCCACCTAGTGATGAGTTTGACTGTTCAGGTCGATAGCCATTATACCAGCCGAATTTTCTACCTAATGTTTGCAACCCCGTATGATTTGGTGCCTGCTGGGCTGAATTGCTGAAACCAAAAGGCCACAATATCAGTGAAGCAACATTATGAATATCCAGATAAACACCAGTAGTATCTGCAGGAGCGGCATCATTGATACCAGTGCCACGGGCATCTATAAATAAGGTTTTAATATATGTATCAATCGCTGTTGTTTCATTCTCACTCAAGGTGTTGGGGCCACGATAAACCTGAGAACACTGCGAACCACTGGAGCCAGTGCCCTGATTCCACATAAAGGGAAAGTTGCGATTCATATCAACACCACGTTCAGACTGCCCTGTACAAAAATTATTATTTTGCGTTTTGCGTTTTAATACGCCACCTTCTGCAATTTTTCTACCATCTGGATTGCCCTGCAATAATAAATGAATTTCACGGTGATCAACCAGCCAGGTTGCATCGGCATCAGTACCGTAATTATTCAGTAGAAATTCTGCAAATCTGGTGTTGAGTTCTGCGGGCGTATATTCTCTGGCATGAATAGAACTCATGGCAAATAATATCGGCTTGGTTCCCGTAATTGCTGAATTTGTTATTTTTAAAACTCGTAGATCATAACCACCATTAACTCCACCTGGGTTTTGTTTTTCCCAGCTATCACCGATATCGACAATGCTTGCCAAGGTTGGATTATCCGCCACTAATGTGTCCATGGTTGCATAGGTTTCTTCAACTGTTCTGTAGCAAGAAAATCCTGGTATGCTCTTGGTATCAAGCTCAATATTTTTGCTTTGTGCCTTAGCAATGGCCTGACTAACGCTTAATGTTGATGCTGTTAACTGTACATTTATTTCAACTTTAAAGCCATAATCAAACAACTGTTGATATTGATGTAAATCACTGACATCGGTGACGAAATATTTGGATTCACGCTCAAGCCGCCAGGGATGATGATCACGCGTATAGTTTAATAATTGTTGCCTGTCTTCATAATAAACATTTACAACCCAGGGCCCCGTTCCCTGTTTGGGCAATTGTTTATTTGGCTCGCTCAATACAGAGCTAGAAAACATTAATAGGGTAATGAATAATAATAGATGTGATTTCATATTTATTGTCTTGGTATTTTGGGGTAACTTATATGCGAATGATTCTATACGAAATTCACTCAATTTAATATTAAATTGGAAGTATTTTATCCAATAGCTGGGCGGAAAAAACCAGAACTGTAATTGCCATCACAAAAACAACAATTAAGAGCAGCTGCTTTTTATTTGTTAACAACTGGCTTAATTGCCATTTTTTATTGACGAGATAACAGTGAAGATAAGCAGCATAAAATGCCATAACAGGCACAAGAGGTATTCTAAAACGCGGCTTGGTATGTAACAAAACAAACAAGGCCAACACATACAATAAAAATAAGGCAAACTGTTTGGCTATGACCGAGCGTGTTACTGAAACAAAAGCCCCCAAAAACATGGCTAACATGAGTATGAAATAAAATACATTATTGAGTATTAAAACAATTTTCACTAGCAGATCGTCGCTGTGATGATGGTATTTGTTAACATAATTATCACTCTTTTCACCCTGAAACTGCTGTGAAAAAAAAGACTGGTAATCAAAAAGTCTAAAATACTGTTTAGCCATTTGTGCTAAAAATGTATTGATATAGCCATCATCCTGCATTTTCTTCAGCGCATTGTTTTTGGCAATTTGACTTCTTTGTTGATGATTATCCGCAGATTTCAGGTACTCTGCATGTAAAGCTCCACCAATATCATGGGCGAAATTTTGCCTTTTATCATCATTGAGACCAAAGCATAAGTTGAACATAGAGCTATTTGAAACCATCCAGCCACCCGTCATTTTATGTGCTTTCAATGAAGCTGGAGTAATAACAATCGTTGCTATCAATAAGCTAAAAACTATTTTCACCAGTACAGATTTCAATGACGAATGCCCGCCTATAATATGTAATAACGAAGGCAAAAACAAAAATGGAATAAATAGTATCAATAAACTTTTAAACAATATAGCCAAACCAATGAGCAAACCTGAGAGTAACATCCACTTATATGAGTTGTTTTTATAGCTGTTGACCCATATTATGGACACAAACAAGGTAACATGAATCACCTCAGGCCACAAATATTGAGAATACGCCAGCCAGCCAGGGTACAATATCATTATTGCTAATGACAGTTGTGCTGAGCGTATGTTATTCGTTTCGCGCCAGACAATATCTCTGATAATAAATCCTGCAAACAACAACAAACCATATTGAAATATTTGTAGTGCTAATAGCGGGCTGTCAAACAGCGTGGCAAATAGTGCAATGAGAATCGACTGCATAGGTGGCCACAATGGATTAGCATGCCAGTCACCTCCTGCTGCTATGGATAAACCAGTATTAAAATACCGTTGCTCATCCCCAAAAAATATTTTTGTTTCTGGGAAATAATAAAAATAGAATAGCGTTAATTCTATGATAATTGAAAGGCTAATTAAGTATTTAGTTTTCAAAAATATATCCCAATAATTTTTATTGAATCCAGTTGCTCAATTATTTATTTTGCAATTTCAATTTAGACTGAAATTTTGGCGTAAATGCTTCTCTAACACCATCCATAGAAATGGACTCTATGTAATAATAATACTGTTTACATGGATCAATACTGTCATCTTTAAAGGCATAAGATGTACTGTCACCAGTTGTCCCTGCTCCTTCTATGGTATCTTCATTAACGACCCTATATTCACCATCTTCGCTATCTGCACGGTAAATATCATAACCAAAATTATCCTGTTCGCTGGCTGTTTTCCATTTAATATTGTTGAATAACCGACTTTCCTTTGCTACTGCTGATTGTTCTCCACATTGATCATTCATTTTTATTTCGGCACTGACTTCACTTATATTGAAACAGATTATTATTAAAAAAATTAGATATTTCATATTCACGCTCTATTGGGGTAATTTAAACTTAATGACTTTATTTGACACCTTTTGCTCTGACTCCATACCTGCAATGATATAAAACCACTCACCTGCATTTAATAATGCGCGATGATCCATATTTTTCCCTGTTATGTTTTTATGCTGCTGCCATGTCTCGGTGTTGACATCATAAACATAAATGAGATCAGATGCCTCACTGCCTATACCATTATAGCCCATTCCATCGTAGTTATAGGGGTTGTTACTACCTCCTGCAAATACCACTCTATTATGGCTGTTTTGACCTGTTGCTGCCATACGATAATAGGCTGTGCCAGAATGATGAGCTATGGTCTGCCAATCAATCACTTGTGGTTGTGACTCATCGATAAGCCCTTTCATACAAACAGCCGAAGACACAAATTTCCTGGGACTAGTTGTTGCCACAACTTTGACACCGTCACAAACTATCATCTGATTATTCACAATCCCTCCAGCATGACCAAAAACAGCTGGAGCAGGATAGTCACTGGCATTAAACCAGCTATCTTCCTGAGTATCATAGACTTGTACTAAACTGACATTATCATCATCATGCCAGCCACTGATCAAGTAAATGTAGCGATTGGCATATACCAAAGCAACAGTATCATCAACGGGCACGGGCATGGTGGTGACCAATGACCATCTCTGGTTGAGAGTATCCAACAAAAATATTTCAGGCATTGATTTTTCCTGCTTATTGGCATCAACCGTGTAACCACCGATTAAATACACTTTTGTACCGATACTGACTGCAGTTGATGCCAATACTTTTTGGGAACTCTCAGGCATATCGAGTTCTAGCCACTTATTGTTGCTATAACGATAGCCAGTATTGTTAATATTTTGCCAGGTTTTACCTGATGATAGACCATTAAAAGAATACAGCTCTAAACCCTTTTCCTGATTAACCAGTGCCACGGCATTATTTGTGACTGCCTGAGGCAATTTATCAACAGCAGAGTGTGTTTCATGATTTTTATTGCAGGCACTTATTAATATAACAAGTAAAATAGTATAATATTTCATTATGTAGCAAACTCCAAAAGTTCTTTATCATTAAATGGCCAGTTAAGCTCCTGTCGTTTTCGATTCATCAAAACTGGGACTTTAACATGGTATTTTTTTCTTAGCATTTCATCTAAATCAATATCTACAAAGTCATAAGCAATATTGAGCCTCAGCAATGTTGCTTCTACATCTTCACATATTGGACAATCATTTCTACTATACAAAAGCATCGCCTGTTCACATTTATTATTAATGGTGTATATACTATATTTTTGTTTAAAGCTGTCAAATCATTCTCATATTTTTGTTGATAAATCGTTTTAAAACAGGCAAATTTTGTGGAATTCTTAAAAAAAGTCGTCAGATGGTTTTATCTTTGAACCTTTTAGACTAGAATAATGTTGAACAACAATATTGGATAAAATAATGGCACGAATTTTAGTTGTAGATGATTCACCATCTCAGTTATTTGGTATGCAAAAAATAATAGAAAAAATGGGACACGAAGTTTTGTCCGCAACCAATGGAGAAGAAGGGGTAAGGACTGCTAAAGAACAAATCCCTGACTTAATTCTTATGGATGTGGTCATGCCTGAGCTCAACGGCTTTCAGGCGACCAGAAAAATTTCTCGCGATGAAAGAACTTCTCATATTCCTATAATTATGGTTACCACAAAAAACTTGCAAACTGATAAAGTATGGGGCATGCGTCAGGGCGCAAAAGACTACTTGGTTAAACCTGTTGCAGAAAAAGCTTTGACTGCTGTCATAAAAGAGTATTTGTCAGAATAACAAACACATTAACAATATAAAGGACTAAATAGTTCTTTATATTGTTATAAACTCATTTCTTGACTGGCTTGTTAGTTAGCTTATGAATGATCAATAAGGGTATTTTATTGATTTTTTGTATCTCTTTCTGCGCATTTTGAAAAATAGCTATAAGTTTAAACTCACTGTACAGTTGCGATTTTTTTATCACTAATGGTTTTTGTCCTGACTCTGTCTCCTGCCCAAGAACGTAAATCATCTAACCAACAATACAGACTAGGTAAAACCAATAGACTAACCACTGTTGAAAATGTTAATCCACCAATAATGGCTCTTGCCATTGGAAAATAAGCGGGTCCCTCACCACCTATTTGAGAAACACTCATTGCTAAAGGAATCAAACCAACCACAGTAGTCGACACAGTCATCAAAATCGGACGAAGACGATCTCTTCCTGCTTGTAAAACTGCCTCAGTTCTCGCCAGACCACTGATTCTTAATTGATTAATATGATCAATCAAGACGATGCCATTATTGACCACCACCCCGATAAGTATCAGCATACCAATAGCCGCCATTATGGTGAATTGTGTGCCTGTGATAGCAAAAAAGAAAAACACACCAATATATGAAAATGCAATAGAACTAATAACACATAGCGGCAACAGCAAAGACTCAAATAAAGCAGCCATAACAATAAATATCAAGGCAATTGCTATAAAGATATTACTTGTCATCGACGAACTCTGCATACCCCGCCTTCTGGAATTAGCATCAAAAGTCCATTGATAGCCACTGGGATAATTTATTTGATCCATAATAGCTGTGATGATTTCTTTCATGTCCTTTTTATTCACTTCATCATCCAGGTCTATCTCTATTTTAATCGCACCCATGCGATTATGCCGCCTTATTCTCTGAGGAGAACTGGTATTGATAATATCAGCAACTGTAGCCAATGTTACTTGATTGCCATTTATGGTCTTGATCGGCAGTTCACTTAATTGCTCCATTTTAAACTCACCTGTTTTATAAAATCGCAAGATAACTGGCATTTCTCCAGTCTCTGTCACCATATCACGTAAATTCATACCGCGCATGGCAATATTGACACTTTGCGCAACAGTCAACGGATCGACACCTAAACGAATCGCTCTATCTCTATTGACTTTAATCTGTATCTCTTCCCTGTTATTCTTCTTTTCTACCTGAGCACTTGCAATACCATTGACTCTATTCAGCTCTATCAATATTGATGGCAACATGTCTTTCATGACTTCTTGCGAATCACCCTGAAGATATACACTCATGCCATCATTACCCTGTCCTCTGCCCCATCTGAAGTTCGGTTTTCCAATGGTGATTTTCGGCAAATCCTTAAGTATATCCTTTTTAATATCTACTATTGATTTTTTAGCATCATCTTCATCTACCAAATAAATTTTAGTAGCCACAAATCCATTTTCCTCATAATAGCTGTAGACCGTATCAATATCAAACTTTTGCTGATTGGCATATAAATAATCTTCTATCTTATCCACATCCTTTTTTAATCTGTCCAGCGTAAATGAACCATCAACATGATACAACAGCCAAAAGTCTCTGGAAACCTGGTTTTGCATACCCTCCTCACTCTTGACGAACATAATATTCACAATAATACCTGCCACAACAATAATGAAGATGGAGACAAAAGTAATCCAACGGTGTGCCAGGGTAAATGATAAAGATTTAACGTATTTAACTTTAACAGTATCCATCCATGTTTTTTTGTTGTTAACCTGCTGTGTCTGGTTCTTATTCAAACGCGAAATAATCAGCGGAACCACAGTAATAGATAAAAATAAAGAAATAATCAGTGCCGCTATAATAGATGCTGCCACATGAGTGAGAAACAGTGAAATCATATCTTGTGCACCCACAACTATTGGCAAAAACACACATATTGAAGTCAAAGTACCTGCTATAACAGGCACCATCACCTCTGACACACCTTTTTTAATTGATGTCGCTATATTGTATTTACCGGTACTTTTTTGGGTAAAGATACTTTCACTGATAACCACCGAGTTATCAACCAGCATACCAATGGCTAACATCAAACCCATCAATGACAGCACATTTAATGACAAGCCTAAAAAGTAAAGAACTCCCAGAGTAATAATAATAGAGACAGGAATTGACAGCGAAACCAATAAAGTGGTCTGAATATCTCTAATAAAAATATACAATACGATTAAGCTCAGCAAGGCGCCTATTATCCCAGCCATGATCACATCACGCAGTGAGTCTTTAACACTTTTGGCCTGATTTTTAAGGAAAACCAGCTTTATACCCTTCATCTGGGGTGTTTTAGAAATTTCTTCAATTCTTTCTAAAACCCGATCAGCCACATCAACCAAATTGGCCGTGGATTCATTGAATATTTCCAATCCAACTGAGTATTTTCTTTCTAAGTGACGGGCATAGTTTCTTTCACCATTGACCACATCAATTTTAGCCACATCACTCAAGCGCACACCATTGCCGTTGAGTACAATGGCTTTGAACTTTTGCTCATCCAATATCTGACTCTTGGGTACTACTCTTAGTTGCTTAGCATCGCTAGTATTGCCGGTCTTAAAATTTCCTGAGGCGATGACAAAATTGGTATCTCTGAGCTTTTGGGTTAATTCATTAAAACCAATACCATACATTTTAAGTGCGTCATTATCAATGATAATACGTAGTTCTCTGGGTTCCAACCCCTGAAATTCAACTTTGGCTACACCAGGCACTCTTTCAATCGGGCGCACTAAATAGCGATTGATCACATCATAGGAATGCTCTAAATCTATATCACCCGTGATGCGTAACTCCATTATGGCATCACCGCCTGACTCTGCTTTATTGACAACAATCCTTCGGACGTCATCTGGCAGCAGTGATCGAGTTAAATCAATTTGTTCTTTAACCAGCATGGTTTTTTCATCAATATCTGCTTCTGATTTAAATTGGATGCCGATATTGGCACCATTGGTATTGGATTGAGAATTGATGTTTTCAATATCGCCAATGGTTGCCAATGCCTCTTCCAGTGGGCGGGTGATATTCTGCTCTACTTCCCTGGGTGTTGATGATGGATAAGCAACATTGATATTAATGAAGGGAAATTTGACTTGCGGCCATTGCTCCAATGGCAATAATCGTGAAGAAATAAGTCCGATAACAACCAGACTCAAAAAAATCATGGTAATGGTAATTGGGCGTTTAAGTGAAAACTCTGCAATTGCGCTGAACCCACCTTCACTACTTATTTGCTTGTTTGAATCTTTAGCCATAATTGTCACGCTTACCCTTTATCTTTTAACTATACTATTGACAATAATATTTTCATTGTCACTGATTGTTTTTCTTTGTGCAGTTGGGTCATCATTATATGAATCAATATTAACAGATTTATGATCTTTTGTAACCAACGAATAAATAACGGGCACCACAACCAGAGTCAAAAAGGTAGAAACCAACAATCCCCCAATCACCGTAATTGCCATCGGCGCTCTGATCTCAGCACCTGCTGATTGGTTGCCAATAAAACTAATCACCATTGGCAACAAACCCAATACAGTGGTAACAGTTGTCATGATAATTGGTCGTAAACGCGCATTACCAGCATCAATCAAGGCCTGATTTAAACCCTCGCCATCGGCTTGTAATTGTTTAATCTTGTCAATTAACACGATGGCATTATTTACCACAATACCTGCCAGCATGATCAGACCAATAAAGACCACCACCGAAATTTCGGTATTGGTTAAATACAGTGCCCATATGGCTCCAATCATCGCCAATGGAATCGAAAACAAGATAACAAAAGGGTGAATAAATGATTCAAACTGAGAAGCAAGCACCATATAAACCAAAAAGATGGCCAAAACCAAGGCAAACACCATCGAGTCATTTGATTCCTGCAGGTCTTCATTTTGTCCAGTGACTCTTACCTTAACCAGAGGGTGCATCTTGGCTTGTATAATAACTTCTTGGGCAATACCCACTGCCGCAGCTAAATCAATACCAACTATATCAGCAGTAATCACCACGACTCTATCCTGATCTCTTCTGAGAATTTCTCCAGGCCCTTGAGCAATTTTAATTTCGGCAACATCTCCCAAAGTGATGGGGTTTTTCGATTGCGGATTAATTAATAATTGTGAGACCGATTGTATTGAGTTTCTTTGCTCTAAGGGATTGCGAATAAGAATGTCGATTTTTTGATCTTGCCAATGTACGGTGGTTTCGGATTTTCCCAGTACTTTGTTTACCACAACATCAGCCACCTGACGATTGGTCAAACCCAGCATCGCTATTCGTTCTTGATCAAAATAGATCTGAATTTCTGGATTGCCAGGAGACAGGCCATCATCAACATTAATAAAGTTTTCATTCGCAATCAATGCATCTCTTAACTTGCGGCCCTGCTTTTTCAATAAAGCAACATCAAAACCTGAAAGCTCAATTTCTATCGGGTTACTCAATTCAAAAAATTCACCCGCCTGCAACTCACTATTTAAACCTGGCTGCGCATTAAGAATTTGTAAAACCTGCGCTTCAACTTCTGACTTATTGGCGTTCGATCGAGTACGGATTAATAATTGTCCAGAGTTTTCTCCCGCAGACAGCGCCGACACATCCAGTTTTGCTCCTTGTCCACCAATGCCATAGACAAAGTCAATAGACTCTAGTTGTTCTAGCTTAACACTGAGATTTCGAATAATTTCATCAGTTTTTTCTATCACCACTCCTTCAGCTAATTTAAAATTAACTTTAACCGTATTGGCATCCATTTCGGGAATCAGGTTCATCCCTAATTTGGGTACAATCATCATACTGAACACAAAAACCAAGGTGGTTACAGTCAAGACTATCAACCTATGTCTTAAGCTCCAGGGAAGTAATCGCTTATATATAGCAGATAATCCTGAAAACAATAAATTGATGATTTTTGATGGAAAAAATAAAAGATAATGCATGCCTAATGCAATCATTTTAAAGACAAATTTAATCACATAAATGATATAGTCTAATAAAGTATTTAATATAAATTTTCGACCTATGCGCAAACCACCACCCAATTTTGTCTTGGGCGTATACTCTGGCTCATCATGGCTCATGCTAAATGATTTTTTACTACCCAAACTCATTAACATCGGAACCAAAGTCAAAGCGATAAACAATGATACCGTTAAGGTAAAGGTAATGGTTAACGCTTGATCTTTAAACAACTGCCCTGCAATACCTTTAACAAACACCAGTGGTAGAAAAACAGCGACCGTGGTTAAGGTCGATGCCACAATAGCGCTGCCCACTTCGGTGGTGCCTTTTTGTACCGAAGCCAATTTACCCAAGCCCTGTTTTCGTTTAGATGCAATGTTTTCCAGCACCACAATGCCATTATCCACCAGCAAACCAATCGCTAAGGCGATACCTCCCAGGGACATGATATTAAACGAAATATCTGCCTGATACATAAGAAAAAATCCGGCTATCACTGATACAGGGATCAGTGTGGCAATAACCATGGTTGCCAAAATATCTTGTAAGAAAAGATAAATCACCAATACCGCTAACACACCGCCAATCAAGGCCGCAGTTACCACATTCCCAATCGCATCTGAAATAAATACTGACTGGTCATTAATGATTTTTAATTGTGCATTGTTAGGTAAATCTTTCTTAAGCTCTTCAAGTTTATCCTTGATATTTTGTGCCACCGCAACTGTATTGGCATCACCTTCTTTATAGATAGCCACTTCAATCGCTTCTTTACCATCCAGACGATTGATAGAATCTCTATCTTTGTGGTTCATACTGACATGAGCCACATCTTTTATCCTGATAGGCTTGAGGCCTTTTATACTGATAACAATATCCTTAATCGCATCAATATTTTCAAACTGATTAACTGTTCTCACCAGATATAATTGTGTGCCCTGCTTGATAGCACCACCTGATAAATTGATATTTTCCTGTTTCAAACGAGAGGAAATATCACTGATAGTTAAACCCAGTTGCGCTAATTTGTATTGATCGGGTTCAATTTGAATTTCTTGCTCCAGGCCACCACTTATTTTTACAGCGGCCACACCTGTGACTGGCTCGAGCTTCTTCTTAAACAGTTGCTCGGTAAATGTCCTGAGTTGTTTTAATTGCAGCAAACTATCATTCTGATCAGACAAAGTCAGAACCACTTGCATAATCGGTGCTGTAGATGGATTAAAACGCAATAAAACAGGTGCATCTGCATCCAGCGGTAACTGCACAGAATCTATCCTATCACGGATTTCATATGCAGCCTGTTTGATATCCGCATCCCAATTGAGCTCAAGTTTTACATCAGAGCGCCCAGTAGTAGAGACCGAATACACCCTTGATAAACCCTTGACTACACCCACAGACTCTTCAACAGCCTTGGTGATTAACAGCTCTATTTCCTCAGGCCCTGCATTCTCGTACTCGGTACGAACAGTAAAAGTTGGATACTCCAGATCTGGTAACAAGGTCCTTGACATTTCTTTCATAGCAATACTACCAAACAACATCATAGTTAACGCCAGCATGGCAACCGTGACCCTGCGATTGGTAGCGAATTTTATCAGAGAGTTAATCATTATATTCGATGACTTCTACAATTGACTCTTCTGACACATTGTTTTTACCTGTGGTTATCACCTGTTGACTTTCTTCAAGACCTGCTAATATTTCAATACTTTCATCCATTTCATAGCCTAACTGTATTGTGGTTTTAATCACCGATCTATCGGCATTAATCACATATACAAAAGATTTATCATCTTCTCTAATGACAGCATTTTTGGTCACTAATAAAACATCTTGGCGCTTATCTAGAACAATTTGGGTTTTACCAAACAAACCAGGACGCAATTTGGCCTGATGATCATCAATCGCTATAACCACCCTAAATGTACCTGTAGAACTATCCACCACAGGATCCATACGTAATATCCTCCCGGTCACTGGCTTATCGAAACTGGCAAAGTCAAACACCACTTCCAAATTATTTTCAAATAGTCCCCATTTGTTTTCAGGAACATTAATAACCGCTTGCAAAGAATCAAAATCGACAATTTCATAAACAGCTGTGTTCAATTGAATAAGGTTACCTTTTTTAATACTGCGCTTGGTGATCACACCAGAGATAGGTGCTTTAATTCGAGTAAAGTCTAAATCCATTTTAGCTTGATCCAGGTTGGTTTTTAATGATCTGGTTTCAAACTTTAAATTATCAACTGATTCTTTATTGGCTAAGCCTTTTTTTAATAAGACTTTAGCTCGGTCATAATTATGTAAACTTTTTTGATAATTAGCACTGGCACTTTGCAGGCCCAATTGTTGTAAATCTGACTCCAATATGGCTAAAACATCACCTTCAACAACCTTGTCACCCACTTCAACATTAATTTTTAAAACAATACCACTGGCTTTTGAAGTAACTGCCGACTCTAAATCAGCCTCCAAGATAGTAGTTGTTTTAAATACAGAAATAGCATTCCCGCGCTGAACATTTTCCGCTTCAACATTAATAATGACGGGTTCATCCGAATCCTTGCCTTTGCCCCTTCCTGTTCTTTTTCCCTTTTTTCTGTTAGCCTTTTTATCAACCTGTGCTTTTTTACTCGCATCTTTAGTCGCCGAAGAATCACCTGCAGCTTCTCTTCCGCACGAAGCTAAAGATAAAATGAGAACCACTGTAAAAACAAAAATAATCAATCTTGCCATTGTATTTAAAAACCCACCCAAATAAACATTATAATCAGACCATTTTATATTTGTTTAATTCAATTACCATAGGCATAAAGTCATTATTTATAGTTATTGGCGTCTTTGTATAATACAATTAAGCTTTAGTGGTCTTTTAAGTAGGGTTTTTATGGTTAAATTTATCGTCATTCTATCATTATTTTCATTTCTGCTTTCATGCCAGAACCAGAGCCAATCTGATAACAATAGCAAAATATTATTAAAACCACAACAAGGGGATTATTGGCAAAGCAGATACACTTATCCAACTGGTGACTTTAACCCACTCTGGTATAATGGTGCCAGAAAAACACATCTGGAAAATACTGCAAAAACACCAAGCGGTATCTTTTTAAAAAATAATCGTGCTAATTTAGGCGGTATTGCTACAGGGTCTTTCACCGCTCTAGGGCCGAAACCTCTTATTAATTCAGCCTCATCAAAGTCCTCTGGTCGCACCAATGTGATTGTTTCTCATCCCAATGATGCCAGCATTGCCTATATCGGCGTTGATGGTGGGGGAATCTGGAAGACAAGCAACTGTTGTGACAGCAATACTTCATGGACTAATATCACTGACGGAACCTCAATTAATGGCAATGCAATTGGTGATCTACACTTGGACCCCAACAATCCAGATATCATCTATGCAGGTACAGGTGATTTAAGGTATGGTTCTTATTCCTTTGGTAGTTCTGGCGTTTTACGCTCTAAAGATGCAGGTAGTCATTGGGAAATACTGGGAGAAGAAGTCTTTGCACCTTACCGCGAGCAGGCCAACAATGAGTTTCCACAATATCAGGCAATAGGCAAAATAAGAACCAACCCCAATAATTCACAACACATTGTAGTTGGCACCAAAACTGGCATATTTTTCTCCTTTGATGATGGCCTAAACTGGACAGGCCCCTGTCTGACTAACGCTCACAACAGCCAACGACAAGACACCACAGGACTAGAAGTCTCGTCAACAGGTAAAATTTATGCCGCAATTGGCACCAGAGGGCACAATACCCCTGTGCAGCCTGATCTTGATCAAAACGGTGCCAATGGCATCTATAAAACTGATTTCCCAAGTGTGGGATGCCCAAGCTGGAATTTAATCACCACTGCATCTAATGGCTGGCCGGCTGGAACAGGGGATGGCGTGGGCTTTCCGAATAATAGCATAGGAAGAATCGATATCGCCATGGCACCATCTGATAATGAATATATTTATGCACAGGTAGCCGATATTTCTACCCGTGCAGTCAGAGGAGTATGGAAAACCATAAATGGCGGAACTTCATGGACACAAGTCGCGGCAACCAATGACTTTATTGGCTGTGATGATAGCGGCACCCAGGCCTGGTATGACATGGGCATGAGTATTTCACCTATTGATCCTGATGAAATATTTTTATCTGCTGTCGATTTATTTAAATCAACCAATGGCGGTTCATCCTTTACCAACAGTACCTGTGGTTATGCAGGAGGGCCCAATACTGGTGACTTTGTGCATGTCGATCACCATGCCAGGACATATGTGGCAGGAGACCCCACAAAAATCCTAGTTGGATCCGATGGAGGTGTATTTTATGCCAGTAATGCAGATGCCAGCAATCCGCGCGATATTAACTATACCCAACTAAATGATAGTATTAACACCATTGAATTTTATTCAGGCGATATCTCAGCAAATTTTGCCAATTCAACAATAAAGTCTATCGTTGCAGGAGCTCAGGATAACGGCTCTTCTGCGGCGAGTTGGAACACCAATACAGAAACACTGACCGCTAAAGGCTGGCAATCTGTGAGTGGAGGAGATGGAATCTATGCTGCTCTGGAGCCCATTTCAGGCCAAAGGGTATATGTTGAATCTCAAAGGGGTAATATGCGCATTAGCACCAGTGGTATAAATGGATCTTTTAACCGTTTTGTTAGCCCCTGGGGCGGTGATGCTGTTGTGCCTTTTATCTTCCCTTTTCATCTGAACAAACATGATTGTTCAGCTTTGATATGTGAGCAACTAATGGCTGGCACAAATAGGATTTGGGAGACTGTTAATGGTGGTTTAAACGATTCTGACTGGTATATTAACAGCCCTGATTTAAGCAAGGGAACATTGCAGAACAGATCCATTATTAACCAAATGCATTATGGAATTTCTGATGCTACAATTGCAGTGGTTGGTACCAATGATGGCAATTTCCAATTTGGATTTGGCATGGGTGGTGGTATTACAAATTCCGCTAACTGGGTTGATGTAACTGATGGCAATAATGTGTTACCAAATCGCCCCATTCTTGATGTAGTCACTGCGGCCAATACCGCCACCACTGCCTATGCTGCTATAGGTGGCTTTAATGAAAACACACCAATAACACCTGGACACTTATTTGAAGTGGTTTGTAATGCCGATTGTTCCACCTTCAGCTGGTCTGATAAAACAGGTAACTTGCCCAATATACCCGTAGACAGTGTGATGGTTAATCCTAATATTACCAGCATGGTTTTTGCGGGCACCGATTGGGGACTATATTACACAGCAGATATCTCTTTGGCATCTCCTGTTTGGTTCAGATTCACTGCCGGTTTACCCTCAGTCATGATCTGGGATATGACCATTGATCGTGGAGCCACCACCTTGGCTGTATTTACTCGTTCGAGAGGGGCTTATGTGTGGCCTTTGCCCACATCCTTACTGGATGATTTGATTTTTGCAAACAGCTTTGAATAGAGGTATAAAATGACCAGCGGTAGTCACCAATATAAGGCCGATATACGCAACCAATCTATCCTTATAGATATTAATGGCGAGTTATTCCCCCGTGACAAAGCTGTTGTTTCAGTGTTTGACAGTGGTTTTATTCTCGGAGATGGAGTGTGGGAAGGCTTGCGACTGCATAATGGCGTGATTGTTTTCTTAAAAGAACATTTGAATCGACTTTATCAGGGAGCCAAAGCATTAGACCTTGAAATAGGTATCACCGCCAAACAGATGACAACTCGCCTATATGACGCCATCAAAGCCAATAATATGGTTAACGATGTTCACATCAGATTGATGGTAACACGTGGAGTAAAGACCACCCCCTATCAAGATCCCAGAGCAACCATACCTGGCGCCACAATAGTTATTATTCCCGAATACAAGGTTCCATCATTATCTAAACGTACAAATGGTATAAAATTATTTACCAGTCATGTCAGGCGTGGATATCCAGATGTGCAGGATCAGAAAATGAATTCTCACTCAAAAATCAACTGTATCCTTGCTTGTATTCAAGCAACTAAAGCTGGGGCAGATGAATCTCTGATGCTAGACCCACATGGCTTTGTCTCCACCTGTAACTCTACTCATTTTTTCATTGTCACCAACGGTGAAGTTTGGACCTCAACAGGAGATTATTGTCTGGGTGGAATCACACGTTCTAAAGTCATTGAGTTGTGTCAACACAATGATATCCCTATTTTTCAGAAGAATTTTTCCTTATTTGATGTTTATGGTGCTGATGAATGCTTTATTACTGGCACCTTTGCAGGTATTACTCCAGTCAATGATGTTGATGGCAGAATCATTGGCAACAAATCAGCGAGACCCATGCTTGCCAGATTACAACAGTTATACATAAGCATGATAAAACAACAGACAGTATGAAAATCAATAGAATAGCCATGTGGTCTGGTCCAAGAAATATATCCACTGCAATGATGCGTGCCTGGCAAAATCGCACAGATACAATCGTGGTTGATGAGCCTTTATATGGCCCATATTTATATAAAACGAAAAAACAACATCCCATGTATGCCGAGATAATTAAAGATCAGGGCAAGGATGAAAAAGTCATCATTAACCAGCTTGTTTCTGCTCAATTAGCCGATAACAAGAGTATTTACTATCAAAAACACATGTGTCACCATATCCTTGATGATTATGACCTTTCATGGATAAAACAGCTTAACAATGTTTTTCTCATTCGCGATCCACGCTATGTTTTATCTTCTTACTTAAAAAAAACATGCCAAGCCAACCCCAAAAGATTTAGGCTACCCACAACAGTTAAAACTATTTAACTACATAAAAAATAATTGTAACTACACTCCCGTGGTTATGGACTCAAAAGACATTCTCCAAAACCCCGCAGCCATGATGGAAATATTATGTGACAAGCTTGATATCCAGTTTGATAGCGACATGCTATCCTGGCCAAAAGGTTATCGCAACTCTGATGGTATCTGGGCAAGTCATTGGTATAACCGAGTTATAGAATCAACGGGATTTGCAAAATACAGCCCAAAGAAGCTGACATTAAATGTAAGGGAAAAATCAATCGCAAATAGCTGCATGCCTTATTATTTAGCGTTACTTAAGCATGCCTTTAAATGATTTAATGACTAATAGCCCTTTCCAGTTTATTTAATGTTTCATCCAAGCGTCTTTTGACTCTGGATGAGCCTATTTTTTCCTGTTTCAAAAAATCCATTAAAGTGCGTTCCTTGTTGTATAAATTTAAAGTGTTTAGACTAAAGTTATGTCGCTTTAACACCTTTTGAATGTCATCAAATTTTTCCTGAATTTGAATACGAGTTTGCTGATAAGCATACTCACATAGTTTATCTCGTTGAGAATAACTAAATAAATTAGTATTAAACAACATTTCATCATCATTATTAGGCTCAATGAGGATAATATCTGCCTTAGGGTATTGCGTGGTATATTTAGCTAAACCTGATTTCAGCCTTGATTGCACAATTGATCTAAATGTTTGCGATAAAATCATCGGCAACCCAGCTTTCAGCAATTCAGACTTTTCATGCGACACATGTTTTTTTTCAAAAGGCACAATTGGATTAACGGCAAACAACAATTGTACATCCTGATTCAGAGCAGCCGATGCATTCATGGTTCTTCTTAACGCACCATCAACATAAAATTTACCTTTGATATTCACAGGTGCATACAATCCTGGCAAAGCAGATGAGGCCTGTACCGCTTTTGAAATAGGAACATCAGAGTTTTCATCTGTACTAAATGTGGCAATTTTGCCAGTATTAATATCACAAGCAACAATGTAAAGTTTACGTGAAAGTTTTCTAAAGTCATTGCTTGCATGTTTAGTGTTCAAGACCTCTCTGATAAATTTTTCTAAACTGGTATTATTAAAAGCACCATTGGGCAATAATGAACCAATCTTTTCCAAAATGTCCACAATGCTAGTATGCAGTGGGTTTTTCAACCACAAAGCTAATGCTTCATAAGCAACAAGTGGAATATCAGCAGCTTTCTGAAAAAAAAGTTGATAAGCAGGCCTGAGAAAATGATCCGGATTAAAAGGTGTTTCTGTTTTTTTATTAAACGCAAAAATATCGGCAATTTCTTCAGTAGTAATTCCATTTGCCAGTGCTGACACCAAAAAAGACCCTGAAGACACACCCACATAGACATCTAAATTATTCAGATTGAGTGAATGAACACAATCTTTTAAAGCACACAGCGCACCCAATTCATAAAAACCGCCTAACGGCCCACCACCTGCGAGTGCCAGACCTGTTTTTAAGTTACTTTTTACGGGATCAACCGCTTGCTTTACTGTTATCATTGTTTATTTACTGTTGTTTGTTTCTTGATTTATTTGGTAATTATTTAGTGGGTATTGTATATATATGGTGCAAAGCTTCTATATCAAGCATGTTGAAAAATAAGCACTTATACAAGTAAGAGTTATTTAATGTGGAAAAGCGACCTTTTTCTAAAACCGGACTCTTCCACATCATAACTGCTTGCTCAAGAAATAGAAATTTATCGCATAAAAACGATGACTCCTATTCTTGGACAGACTCTTGAGGTATATGCATAACTATGCTCAGATGGGATGGAGATGCACATTCCCACTGATTTTAGTTATGCATATACCTCTGTTAATACGATATTTATTATTTACTATAAGGAAAAGACGGCCAGTCAACACCCGCAAATTTCTCCAAACAACGCATAACCTGACAACTGTAGCCAAACTCATTATCATACCAACAATAAAGCACTATACTCTTACCTTCACAAATAGTTGCGGTGGAGTCAATAATACAAGCCTGTCTGGATCCAACAAAATCAGAGGAAACCACTTCAGTTGAAACGGTATAACCAATTTGCTGTTGCAATCTTGAATGCAGCGATTTATGCCGTAAAAATTCTTTCAACTCATCTAAAGATGTTTCTTTTTCCAGTTGAATATTCAAAATTGCCATTGATACATTTGGAGTCGGTACTCGTATCGCATTACCTGTTAATTTACCTTCCAGTTCTGGCAATACTTTAGCTACCGCCTTAGCAGCACCTGTTGATGTCAACACCATGTTTAATGCAGCACTACGACCGCGGCGATCACCTTTATGAAAGTTATCAATGAGGTTCTGATCATTGGTGTAAGCATGAATTGTTCCAACATGACCGTTGACTATACCATACTCATCATTCAACAACTTGAGAACAGGTACAATGGCATTGGTAGTACAAGAAGCTGCACATATGATTTTATCTTCCGGTTTAATATCATTGTGATTAACGCCATAAACAATATTAGGAGTATCATCTTTAGCCGGAGCGGTCAGCAAGACCTTGGATGCACCAGGTCGCAAATGAGCACTCAAGCCCTTTTTGTCTTTCCATACACCTGTATTATCGACAATCAAGGCATTTTTGATGCCATATTTTGTATAATCGATATCAGCTGGTGAATTAGCATAGATGATTTGTACTTCATTACCATTGATGATCATTTTATTTTGATCATGAAGGACACGGATAGTACCATTGAAGTTTTTATGAACAGAGTCTTTACGTAATAATGCGGCACGTTTCTCTATATCATTGGCGAGATTGGAATTTCTCAACACAATGGCTCGTAAGACCAAAACATCGCCACCTCCTGTTTTGTCGATTAACAATCTGGCAACTAAACGACCAATTCGACCAAATCCATATAAAACCACATCTTGTGGTTCTGGTAACGGCTTTTTGTTAGAGCCGATTAAATCGGCTAACACTCTTTTTACATATTCAAATACATCTTCTTTACTGCCATCCTTTAAATAACTATAAACAATTTTCCCTACATCAATATGGGCAGGGCCAAGTGTTAACTCGGATATGGCCTTTACAAAAGGGAAAGTCTCAAATAAACTCAACTCATTTCCTTCAACCTGACGCACAAAACGATGTGCTTTCATCAAATCTGTGACCCTTTGATTGATCATCCTTTTACCATACATATAGAGAGAAACATTACTCTTTCTATATAAGCGTCCGATTAGGGGAACCATGGCTTCTGCTAATGCTTCACGTTCCTTCCAGTCTGAGAAAAACTCCTCAGGGACTGGTCTGTTATCTTCTATCATTACAACTCCAACGATTTAGTTAATAAATAAATAATAAAAAATCCCAACAGCTAATAAAACCTCTAATATTCAAGAGTTTTCTTAACTTGAGGATAGCGCATTTTAGCATTTTTATGTTAACAACAAGACTAAATATAGCTAATTTGTATCAGAAATATATTGATATAGTACTTGATTCTCAAAGCAGCATCTCTTATATTGGTTGACAGGAGACCTTTATATAATTAGTTTTGACACAGCACACCCTTAATACTGTTATAAAACATTATTGACAGACTTTCAGGCTGTATTTTACATACAGAAGCTTATTGGCTGATTTGACGTATCCATTTTTCACCGCCATATAATAATATAAAGGCCTAAACAACAATTAAACGAGTATATTCACTATAACTTTTTAGACTGCTTTATTGATAATAAAATTTTATGAAATACTTTTAAGGGAATTTATATATGATAAAAATAATTTTAGTTGATGACCACGAAATTGTGAGAACTGGCCTAAAAATGATAGTAGCAAAAATGCCAGGAATCAAAATTTTAGCCGAGGCTGAAAATGGTCAACAGGCCATTGATCTGGCAAATAAATTAAAACCAGACGTGATATTGATGGATGTCAATATGCCCATAATTAGCGGGATTGAAGCAACACGCCGAATTACTCAACATACACCACATACCAAAATAATCATCCTAACTGTGCATGCCGAAAACCCATTCCCCGCACAACTTTTAGAAGCTGGCGCCAGCGGCTATTTAACCAAAGGCTGCGCAGCACACGAGCTAGAAATCGCCATAAATACAGTGGCCAAAGATGGCAGGTATATAGGCACAGACATAGCTCAGCAAATGGCATTGTCATTACTACCAGGAGGAGAATCTTCCCCATTTGACGAACTATCATCCAGAGAAATGGAAGTCATGCTTTTGCTAGCACAAGGTAAAAACCCCAATGATATTGGCAAAATTTTACTTCTTAGCCCCAAAACGGTAGCCACTTACAAATACAGAATCCTAGAGAAACTTAAGCTAAAAAATATTATTGAGCTTGTTCACTTAACCATAAGACACGGTATTCTCGAAGACAATACTACTTAAGCACAACAACAATTGAGCATGAAAATGAGTAAACATATAGTATGCCCATCATGTCTGGCGGTAAATAGGGTGCCAAATGACAAAATAAAAGACCATCCCACCTGCGGAAAATGCCGCGAGACACTTTTGCACAAAAAGGCCATAGAGACAGACACAAAAACATTTAATAAGATAATCAACAAAACAACCCTGCCAGTGATCGTCGATTTTTGGGCTCCATGGTGCAATCCCTGTAAAATGATGACACCAATATTCAAGCAGGCTGCTAGCCAACTTTATGGTGAATATTTATTAATCAAGGTTAACACAGAACAGGAACAACAACTCTCAGGTCAACTAGGCATTCGTTCAATACCTACCTTGATGGCTTTTAAAAATGGTAAGGAAATGAATAGAATGTCTGGCGCCATGCAATTGCCACAATTATTGCAGTGGATTAGAAGTATTAATTAATGGCAACAACCTGACATAAAAAAAGCGGGGAAGATAATAAATATCTTGCCCCGCTTTTTTTGTTTTCTGAATACGAATATTTTGAAAAAAAGTTTAACGTTTCGAGAACTGTTTAGCACGTCTGGCTTTACGCAGACCCACTTTCTTACGTTCCACTTTACGAGCATCACGTGTCAAGAAACCTTCTGTTCTAAGAGGTCTTCTTAACTCTTCATCACTTTCTAATAAAGCGCGAGAGATACCTAGACGTATTGCACCAGCCTGTCCAGTGTTACCACCACCAAGCACAGTACATTTAACATCCCATTGATCAACGATGTCCAATCTTTCAAATGGTTGTTTAACCACCATTCTTGATGTATCTCTACCAAAGTAATCTTCAATAGACTTATTATTGATTAAAATTTTACCAGAACCAGGAGTTAAAAACACGCGTGCCACAGATGATTTACGTCTGCCTGTTCCATAATATTGTTGAGTTGCCATGTTATTTTCTTCCTATTTCTAAAGTTATTGGTTGTTGTGCTTCATGAGGATGCTCAGGACCAGCATAAACCTTAAGTTTACGATACATGGTTCTGCCCAATGAATTTTTGGGTAACATACCTCTAACAGCTGTTTCAATCACAACCTCTGGATGTTTCTGTAATTGTTTTTCTAAAGTGATAGATTTTAAGTTACCAATATAACCAGTATGTTTATAGTAAATCTTATCTTTCATTTTGTTACCCGTCACTGCCAATTTTTCAGCATTGATAACTACGATGTAATCACCAGTATCAACATGAGGCGTAAATTCTGGCTTATGTTTACCACGTAAACGTCTTGCAATTTCTGTCGCCATACGGCCCAAAATTACGTTTTCAGCATCGATGACAAACCATTCGCGTTTGATTTCATCGGCTTTTGCACTAAAAGTTTTCATTATAAGTATGCTCCAAGCATTTGTTGTTTCGTGAAAGAATTAAATTAAGCTAGCTTAACTTTCATTCTAACACTTATTTATATTACTAATTTTAATCAAATTTAACAGACCTTCCCATGACCTTTCGCCCACGCACAAATATCTTTCTAAATTTAAGAGCGGGAATATTACTGAAATATAGATAAAGATGCAACTTTTATTTATGATTGCTAATAAGAACAACACTTTTTATGGCATAAAATTCAATAAACTCAAAAAAGTGTCATTCTGGAAGGATAATATTTTATGGCTAGATTAATAACTCAGCACTAAATATTTTTACAGAGCAAATTTAATCGTTGGTAATATATTTGTTAAAGTAGATTTCAGTTGTTCAATTCGTTCACCAGGCAGGACAGAGTAACCAAGTGTCGAATCCAGCATATGATTAGTTCTTGAGAACTGTATGACATAATCAACAACGCCCAAATCTGCTAAGCGTTCAGTTAATCTGACAAGTCTTTGTTCATCAATTAACTGCCAGTGAACTGTGGTTCGACATTGAAAATCAATGTGACTGGCAAGCAACAGTTTTAGGCTTTGCCAATTTTTTTGCCCTGAGCCTTTTACTTGAGTAATATTATCAGTGTCGGAAGGTAAATCTTTGACATCAAAGCCAACCCAGTCAATAAGTGGCAATACCTGACTAAAGCGTATTGGTATGGAACCCGCTGTATGCAAACCCACTTTAAAACCCATTTTATTTACCTGCTCAACCGCCTGAGGCAAGTATTTTTGCAGTAATGGCTCGCCCCCACTAAAAACCACTGCTTCTAACAAGCCTCTTCTTTTGTTTAAAAAATTTAGCACTTGATTCCATCCATAACCTGGTTCTGGATTAGTTGTTATCATTTCCTGATTGTGACAATACCGACAACGCCAGCTACAGCCCTGACAGTAGATAACACAGGACAAATGATCTGGATAATCAATCGTCGTTAATGGCGTTAAGCCACCTACTCTTAACTCTCTTCTTGCTCTCACAATCACAATAAACAGACTGATTTAGAAGTCAATTATGATGTTGCTCTTTCTTTAAAATGTTGTCGTTGCTGGTGCTCTGATTTTTTACCTTTATTAAATTCAGATACGGGTCGATGGTAGCCCATTACCCGTGTCCAGACTTCACATTTTTGACGATCTTTGTTATTGAGTTCTTTTGTCATTTCATTCTCCTGCCTATGAGGCTTTCTTTCTATTTAAAATAAGTTCATCATCACATTTCGGACAATACTCGTGCTCACCCTGTAAGTATCCGTGTTTTGGACAAATGGAAAAAGTGGGGGTTATGGTTATGTATGGCAATCTAAAATTTGTCAACACCGTTTTAACCATTTTTTTACAGGCTTGGGCACTTGATATCCGTTCTCCCATATATAAATGTAATACCGTACCACCCGTATATTTACTCTGTAGTTCGTCCTGCATTTCCAGTGCTTCAAAAGGGTCATCTGTATGACCAACAGGGATTTGAGATGAGTTGGTATAATAAGGTGCATGTTCATAACCTGCCTGCAAGATATCTGGATAACGTTTTATGTCCTCTTTGGCAAAACGATAGGTAGTCCCTTCCGCTGGTGTAGCTTCCAGGTTATAAAGGTGTCCTGTTTCCTGTTGATACTTCACCATGATTTCACGAATATGATCGAGTAAGTCAAGTGCCAGTTTTTTGCCTTTTTCACTGCAAATATCATATGCATCATCAGAAAAATTACGAATCATCTCATTGATACCATTAACTCCAATGGTCGAAAAATGATTTCTCAACGTTCCCAAATAGCGCTTGGTATAGGGAAACAAACCATTATCGATATATTTTTGTATTACTTTACGTTTTCGCTCGAGAGAGTCTTTTGCCATTCCCATTAGCTCATCTACTCGACTAAATAGTGCCTGTTTATTGCTCTTATAAAGATATCCCAATCGAGCACAGTTAATAGTAACCACTCCAAGTGAACCAGTTTGTTCAGCAGAACCAAACAGACCATTTCCTCGCTTCAACAATTCCCTGAGGTCGAGTTGTAATCGACAACACATGGATCTCACCATATTTGGCGACAACTCAGAATTGATGAAATTCTGAAAATATGGCAAACCATATTTTGCTGTCATTTCAAACAATAAAGTAGCATTCTCAGAATCCCAATTAAATTCTGGAGTCATATTGTAAGTTGGTATTGGGAAAGTAAATATCCGGCCCTTTGCATCACCTGCTGTCATCACTTCAATATAGGCTTTATTTATTAAATCCATTTCCACCTGTAAATCACCATAACTGAATGGCATTTCTTTACCTGCAATAAGTGGAATTTGTTGTTTTAAGTCCTCGGGACAAACCCAATCAAAAGTAATATTAGTAAATGGTGTTTGCGTACCCCAACGTGATGGCACATTAAGATTATAGATAAACTCCTGAATACACTGTTTAATATCTTTATAAGACAGATTATCGACTCGAACATACGGTGCAAGATAAGTATCAAATGAGCTAAATGCCTGCGCGCCAGCCCACTCATTTTGTAAAGTACCTAAAAAGTTGACCATTTGTCCAATTGCACTAGTCAAATGCCTGGGTGGTGCAGATTCAATTTTACCTGGTACGCCATTCAAACCTTCATGTAATAATGCTCTTAGTGACCAGCCCGCACAATAACCCGAGAGCATATCTAAATCATGAATATGCAAATCGGCATTTCGATGTGCTTGTCCAATTTCAGGGCTATACACATGATTAAGCCAATAGTTAGCAATAACCTTACCTGATACATTGAGAATTAAGCCCCCCAATGAAAACCCCTGATTAGCATTGGCTTTGACCCGCCAATCGGATTGCGACAAATACTCTTCTATTGATTCTGTTACATCCAGTAAAGTTTTCTGGTTTTCCCGGAGCTGTTTGTGCTTCTCCCGATAGAGAATGTAAGCCTTGGCAGTATTAAAATATTTATTGGATGCCAAACACTGTTCAACCACATCCTGCACCTGTTCTACAGTAGGAATAGTTAAATTACCAAAACGAAAAGCAAGCACATCAACCACCTGCTCGGTTTGTTTTCTGGCTCCTACATCAGAAAATTCGCTAGTTGACTCACCCGCCTTCAACAATGCCTGATAAATTTTATCTGCATCAAAGAGCATTTCGGATAAATCTCTTTTAATCACCTTTAATGGTTTCAAAGGTTTATTAATTGCATTGGACATGAACACTATTTCCCATTGTATTTATTTGAAGCACAATATATCAGGGGTTAAAATCCTTATCCTTGATGTATATCAAATCATACATAATATTAACCATATAATTTAATTCCATTCTCTTCTGACAGGATAATTCTTTCTTAATCCGTCAAAATAATGTCCATTCATTAATCCTGTATTCTTTAACATTTTCTTTAATTTTTTACTGTCTTCTGAAATATTGTAGGCTGCTAATACCGAGATTCGAATATCCTGATGTTTAGTTTGTTCAAATTCATAAGGCAAATTATTGCCAAAATCCACATCATCAATAGACCATTGTGGGATTATATTAAAGAATTTACAACAAGCGTGATAAATCATTTCAGTCCCTCTTATTTTTCCATCCAGACTATATCCAGCAATATGAGGTGTAGCAATTAATGTCTGTGCTAACATTTCTGCATTGATATTTGGTTCATTTTGCCAAACATCCAGAATAATACTGAGATCATTGTCTTGTAATTTTCTTGATAACAACGCTTTTTCATGGACAACTTCACCTCTAGAGGCATTGAGAAAAAGCCCTCCAGGTTTCAGTTCGGTTATATTTTTTGCATTAATCAGGTGTTTGGTAGCATGTTTTCCCTTGAGAGTAAGAGGAACATGCAAACTGACAATATCACACGCTAATGCGCTTTCGATATCTTTTAAACCTTTCTGACCAGCATCAGATAAAGGAGGATCATTTAAAATAGACCTTATTCCAAATTGATTGCATAAATTCGCAACTTGTATACCCACGCTGCCATAACCAATGATGCCGATACTTAATTGAGACAATGGTTTTTGTTTCTGTAAAGACCAATAGCAGATTCCAGCCATGACGTATTGAGCCACAGATATGGCATTGCTACCTAAGGCATGTGCAAAAGCAATGTTGTTTTGTTGTAAATACTTTTCATCTATGTGATTAATACCACTGGTTGCTGATGCCACAAATTTAATCGCCGTATCTTTAAGTAAATCAGCATTGACAAGGGTAATTGAGCGAACCAGAAGCACGTCAGCATCATGTGAATCTGCTTGACAAATCAAACGACCAGGCCATGTCACCACCTCTCCTAAAGAAGCAAAAGCCTGTTTTACAAAAGGTATATTTTCGTCCGCAATAATTTTCATTTTATGACCATATTTATTGTATATTAAGACCGTATTATAATTGAACAATATATATGAATATGAGAAAATATTGAAAAATATAACTAGTGCTTGAACGAGAATGGGAATCGTGGCGAGGGAAAGTCTGGTTTTGAGCAAAATAACTCATTGTTTGAGAAGAATAGCATGCTATTTGACGAAAATAAGGAGATGTTTTGACAAAATCCAGCTTTTCCGTAGTAGATTATCCTTTCTCGTTCAAG
>JAESTH010000002.1 GCA_016763695.1 Alcanivoracaceae bacterium | reverse complement strand
TCATTGGATTTTTGATGACTGCATTGGGTTTTTTATGATTTACGATCAAATTGGTAAATTTGGAGGAGTTGTAAAAATGAATGAAAAACAAGTAGAACTATCTGTCAAACTTTTCGGGAAGCTGGCGAAAGAATCTAAACTTTTAGAGGAAGCTAATTTTTGATATTACCCCATATTTTATACAGTTGTGAGCAGGAAGGTTCAAAACAAATAAACGCCCTAGATATAGTCAGCACGGTTATTCAATCTGGTGGCATAATTATTTCTGTAGCCTTACTTTACTTGGCTGTAAAAAATCTTTCCTTAATAGCAAAACAAATGCATAGCAATGCTACTTATAACATTACCAGTGCCCATAAAAGCCTTTTCTTACCTATACTTTCTAACAAAGAATTATTACAGTTATTAGGTGAAGGGAGTGGGAAAAAATACCAAAGCGCTATGCTTGCAACTTTACTAATAAACCATTGTGCACAAATATTTATGGATTATGAGCTTGGAATACTGCCAAGCAATCAGCGTAAAGGATTTGTATTAGATGCAAAAGACATGTTTAACTTGGATTTAGTAAACGAACGTTGGCAGTTTGTTCGGGAGTTTCATCCTACCGCATTCCAAAAGTTTATTTTTTCTGAAGTTTATGAAATGCCAAGCAATACTTCCAACTCTACCACTTCTCATTAAACTCCGTCACTGCAACTTTTGCGCCATATTTTGGTAAATATCAATGATGCCAATATATGATACCCAATAACTTTATCAGCGCAACCAACCAGATTCCTTTATTATACATACGTTGTTGCTTCGGTTCAGCGTAAGATGTATGGGCTTAAATTTGTGATAAACTCTCCTAAATAACGATTTATTCTAAACAAAACTAGTTAATCGCTACAAATCAAACCATTTCCACTGAACGGTTTGGATGGTGCGCCATCAATCATTAGCTTTAGGTCAAACTGGTAGTTGGGCAGGGTGATTAAATCCAATTCGGAAAACTTTGGGGCAAACTCTCGTGCAATATGGTAGGCGTCTTTGGCACCAAGGCGAAAAGCTATGAGAGTACCGCTATTCCCCAGAACTGCATCACGTATTTCCGGCATTAACTGGTTTAGGTATTGGTGGGCCAATATCAAACCCACATGAAATTTTCTAAGTTCGGAGGCCATGTCGGCAATCGACAATGTTGTGAAGTTTTGAAACTCGTCCATATAGAGGTAAAAGTCGGCACGCTGATACTCAGGCGTATCTTGGCGCGAATATGCAGCCAAGGCGATTGTAGTTACCAACAGGCCACCCAGTAGTCCGGCTGCATCCTCTCCGATTTGCCCCTTGGCCAAATTAACTAAAAGGATTTGTTCACCGTCCATAATTTGGCGAAAAGACAGGTCTTTTTCTGGTGCAATGAGAATTTTCCGTACGTTTGGATCCGTTAGAAACGCGCTTACCTTGTTTTGAATAGGTGCAATAGCATTTAACCGAAATGGGTGGGAGTAGTTAGCAAATTCCTGCATCCAAAAGTATTTGACCTGTTTATTCTGTAAACCTGGTGCAATGCTGTTTCTGAATTCTTTATCGCTGAGGAGTTTCAATATGTCAGAGAGGTCAGAGCCAGGGACTTCCATCAATGTAAGAATGCAATTGCGTAAGATGTGTTCCATTCGAGCACCCCAGCTGTCACTCCATAGTTTCTTAAACACCTCCAACATACCGGATGCCGCCAAACTGCGTTTATCCTCCCTGACAAACCGCAACGGGTTGTATCCGTAGACTTGGTGGACTTCAGGGACGTTGAGGTAAATCACTTGCTCTTTTCTGTTTTCAGGAATTTGAGAATATATACTTTCCACAAGGTCGCCATGTGGATCGATCAAGCACAATCCCCGTCCAGCCTTTATATCTTGCAGAACCATTTGCTTGATCAGGGTAGATTTACCAGTACCGGTCTTACCAATGATATAGGTGTGGGAAAGGCGGTCGGCTTGCTTGATACCAAATTTCTTATGTGGAAGTCTGGCATTGTTTTTTGCTAAATAAGTAACTGAGTTTTTGGATGATTGCATCCAATTATAATACCGAGATTATTTTGGCTTGGTAGGAGGAGGGATATATCGATTGGATATGTTGACATGCCAATATTTGCTAGTTGGATCAGAAAAGTATTTTATGAGTTCAGCCATTACCCCCTTAACCCAAGGCTCTAACTCCTTTTTTGATATTTCTTCGGTTCGAGGTCTGTCCCGAGCATCCCCACAAGAAGGAACGCAAGACGTATTTACGAACAGTGACCACGGTAAATCCACAGGAATATCAATGTGGATTGGAGATATGGTCGGGTTCAAGGTTATGGATTTAAGCAAATCGCCTCTCATATCGTCAGGCGCGGTTTGGTAACCAAGAATAAGGCTTTCCGCAAGTTCGAGGAATTTTTCTACATATGCCAATATTTGCTCAATATGGGTATTTGAGTGGCTTAATTGGTGTTCAAAATTACTGACTTCATCTTGCAAGGATTGTTGCTTTGCATCGAATGCTGTTTGATTAATCTTTCCGTCAATGAATAAGTTCAACAAACGCTCAAGGCGGGATTTTGCATTTGCCAACTGTAATTTGGATGTTTCCAATTGGGTTTGCTTAAGTTCAGCAGACTTGGATTTCTTTTCTTCCAAGGCCCGCGACAGGGCAAGAAATGTCTTTTCTGTAAGTTGAATGCCGCCGAGCACTTTATCAATCATTGTGATCAGTTTCGTTTCTCTGATGGTTTTCATCTCGCAAGAGGGGGTATGGCAACGGTAATACACATTCCCTTTTTGGTATTCGCCTATGAGACTGTAGTGACAATTATGGCATTTGAATATCCGCCGATATGCAAATGAATGTTTATTGATCTTCTTGCGCGTTTTTCCAGTAAGGATGTCCTGGACGCGGTTATACAAAGCTTTGGTAATCAGGGGTTCGTGCTTTCCCGCATAAGTTTCTTTTGAGGCCTGTATATAAATTGTTCCATAATAAAACGGGTTATTGAGAATGCGAGAAAACCCGTTTTTACCCAAATTGCCACCAACACTGGAACGAAGCCCGCGCTTGTGCATCACTTTGTTAAGGGAAAGAAGGCTATAATTATTTGTTGAATATAGCTCAAAGGCTTCCCTAACCAACGGCCCTTGGACTG
>JAESTH010000284.1 GCA_016763695.1 Alcanivoracaceae bacterium | reverse complement strand
GTTCTGTGAGGGGCATGGTTAACAACTCAATCTCAAAGGTAAAACTTTGTTATTTAGAAGTGCCTGTCTACTCGACCAGGTGCTTTGACTAGCATTACTTTTTCTAAACCCAATCCAAAGCCGTTAATTTGTTAACGGCTTTAGTTTTAGTTGCTGATTTTTAATTAACTGCTTGCTACTTAATTATACATGAGACAGACTGAGGTGCCCCTAATTCAATGGACACTTAAGTTAAGCAACATGGGCAATAATGAATACCCGCCAAATATAACAAACTGCTTTCAGGAACATTACAGAAAAGAGTTCAAATACGATAACCAAAGTCGGGTTATAACAGAAACAACTATTCTAACCAACGCCCTAACCCCACATACTCAAATCCCCAATAATCTAGGCAACGACAATGCCAGCTACCTCACACGGTATTATTATGGTAACTGCAATCGTGTTAAACAGGTGATCTATGACAATAGCTATTCGGTAGAAAAGATCAATACAAAATACGGTTCACTCGCGTTACAAAAAGGTCTTACTGGTACAAAACCTGATGGAAGTCACAAGCTGGAACGCCAAAGGACAGGAAACCAGCCGTACCTTCAATAACAATGCCAAATTAACCAGCGAAACCGATTACTATTCATCTCAGGGCAAATAGCCGAAATTCGCAACTCTTCAGCTGATAATGGTTTAGAAATACTCAGCTATGATTACGATGTCTAGGGTAACATCAGCAAACAGGAACTAAACAGAGATAATCTGACCACTGGTAGTGAAACAGCCATAGAAACCTTTACCTATGATGCACTACACAGACTAAAAATAGCAGGCCTTGCAGGTTCTGTTGCCAAAAGATACTCCTATGATACTCTGGACAATATCACATCCAAAAGTGATTTTAACAGGTCAGAATAAACATAGACAGGCGTTTTTTGGAAATGTGATTTTGATATAAAAAGGTGATTCTGCTCTTAAAAATATGGCTGATTTATTTTAAATCTGATACAAAATAGAGAAAAGCCCAATTGTTTCTGAAAATAGACAATTGGGCTTTTTTCATACAAAGTTATGCATCAGCGTGGTTACTGATAAACAATCTTGAGTCTGTTGTTTTTATTCCAAGGCAGGAGTTAAGGTGTTTGTCACCAGCCACTTGGCTTTCATGCGCTTACAAAAGTGTTTAAGTTGGGCTACAGTGCCAACCGCAGTTCGTCCTTTTGATTTAAAACTCTTGAGTTTATCAAGCCAACTGTAAGGATTCAGGTTTAAACGACAGAAAACTTCTGAAATATCATTGCTTATTGATCCACATTTATTTTTTCATATTAAGATAGTCTATCCTATAAAGTTGGCGTAATCTATATGCATCAACCATATAAAATTGCAAATTATATCAGGTATATCCCTCATTCATGTTTTAGCTCTGACAAAAGGGAATTTGTTGCATGGCATTAATGGCCTGGTATTTACTGGCGAAACATTTATTGTTAATGGGTCTATTTTTTATATCTATATTAATGATGGTATAGTCATAATCAACAGGACAGTTAACTCGGCTATACTTTTTCTTAACGACCTGACAGTAGTCGTTCTTCATTTGTTTTTTTTGGTCTTCCTTCACTTGTCTTTGATGTGAAATGAATTTAAATTTATCTAAATTACAGATTTTACTGTCTTTCATGGCAAGATATACAGATTCTTCACTGCCATAGCAGAGGGTCTTTTCACCAATTAAATCATTGTTAAATGTAACGAATGAATAACCTTCGCCACAAGAATACTCTTGATTGTTTTTCATATTGGTTTCCAGCCTTTTGCAATTTCCATATTGAGAAAATTCATTTCTCCATAATTTACGTTTTGCTGATAATTGTCTGCTGTTAAGTTGACATAGTTGGTGATGATCCATTTTGTTTTTTACGTTTTTATAACTAACGTAACAGGTTTTAAATTCAGGGTCAGGGAAACTCAAACCATCCTTACCAATGATCATAAATCCAGCATCACAATACTTTCCATCCTTGGATTGATTCTGGTATTTTAATACTTCACAGGTTGAAGTGCTTAAGTTCAAAATAGCCTTTTCTCTTGCCTTGTTTGCTTGCTCTTCAAATTTTTGTTGCTGCCATAAATCCTGTTTGTGCATTCTCTCCAGAGTTTTATCTGATATATTTTGGTTGTATAGCATGGAGATAAAATATTTATCGGTATAGGATAGCGAATGTATATTCTCCCAGAAAGTATAATCATTGGCTTTGTTCTTTTTTCCAGTAATATTATTCATTTCATAATGCATAATAGATTCTGAATCATATTTAGATTTGACAAATACCTCGTTAGTATTCTTGTTAAATAAATTTTCCTGACACCATAATTGGGACTGAAGTTGGTTGTCAATACATGATTTGACTAAGGTTCGGTCATTAAGTGACCTTGGTCTGTCTGCTCTTTGGTGCTCATGGCCTAAACCCAACATGTGCCCAAATTCATGCAAAATCGTGGTTTTTCTGAAGATAATGTTATCTGAAAGTTTACCAAAATGAATGATGCCATTTATGGCTCCTTGAGTTGATTCATTGGCATTCCCTTTGAATGTGATTTCGTAATATTTGTTAAAATTAAAAATAGCAGGCTCTTTGCTGCTGTATTTAAATTTAATCCCTGAATATCGTTCCCATGATTTAGCAAATTTAATGACTTCATTTTTCTGTTGTGAAGTTCCGTCTAAAAAATAAAATGTAATCGATTCCTGATTCCATATTTTTGTGTCTTCATAGAAAACAAAAGAGCTGGCAAGAGTACTGTAAAATATAATGAATAGTAAAAGATAGGATGATTGTTTCATATGTTTAATTTTAAAATGAGAGTTAATTTAAATACCAATCCCAAATTTGACTTGTGGATATAGGTCTTCAGATTGTTCACTGGGTTTTAAGAAAATTTTATCTTGCGAGATAGCATGTTTTTCTATCAGTAGTTGTTGGATATATTGTGCACGCTGTTTTGCCAATAGGTCTAGTTGCTCTATAATATCTTGAGCTGCTAACAATTCATCCCAGCAATTTTCTGTTAAAAGAAAACTGTCAAGATGCTGATCTTTTGTTGCATTGGTCTCTGTTTGTGCCCATTTCTCTGCTGAAAATGTTGAGATATAAAGTTTTTTTATGGATGTTTGTAGAGATGCATTGCTGAAATTTATTTGCTTTGGCAGGTTTAAAGATTTTAATAACAGTTGTCGTTGTAGTACTTTGCTATCATTTATAGTATTTGTTATGCCTGTTAGTTCCAGTATGATTGCAGGTTTTTGTTTGATTATCTGTTTTATGGCTTTAAGTTTGCCTTCTTCACCAGAACTTAAAGTCACACTACCTGCCTCAAATTGAATGCCGCTTAAATCGAGGTCAGCGCCACCAGGTATCAATTTACCCAGTAATTTAAATGGCGAGGCAACAATACCTGTGATTAATTTAAACATAGCCTTAAAAATAATGCCTCCATAACTGAATTCTGGATCATCAATATTACCACTCACTGGCAAATTAATTTTCATTATGCCTTTGCCATCTGTGAGTAAATTTACGGCTAGTTTCAATGGTAGATTAATGGCCTCTTTATTGTGGTTTTTTTCACCAAACTGTAATTGCTTAAAAGTTAAATTGTTGATGCCTTGCAATAAATTTTGATTGAGTTGGTAGTTTAATTCAAAATCAGCTTTGCCACGAGTAATGGGAAACCCCAAATATTGAGCACTATAGCTGCTAAAATTCTGTAAGCTCAGGTTTTCTATATTTATGGATAAATCAGTGTAGGCATCATCTGCTAAAAGATTGATTTGTCCATTAATATTAATCTTTGCATAGGTGTCTAATACCCCACTTAATTCAATATCAGCTTTTGATAAATTGCTACTTGATAAGCCCTTTATATTACCATTTAGCTTGCTTAGTTCAGTGTGATATGAGGGCTTTATACTCTTGTCAATGAGCTTGGTTTGTGAATCTATCAGCTCAATCTGCTTGATTTCAATGACCCAATCTTTGCCTTTGGTATCAATTTCACTCTCATTTCTGGTCCTTTCATTTGAGGAAATAATAGTATCAATATTCAATTGTTGTGTATCCGAAACAGTTAGTGTGCCTTGTGCCTGATCAAGTATGATATTGTTTAAACTGATGCTCTTTTTCGATGAATCAATGTGAGATTCTGATAAATCTAAACGATTGATGCTTAAAAATGGTTGTTTATTATTATCTAGCAACTTTATGTTATTAAAAACAAAGTGACCTTCACTGCTGAAATCGTCATCAGTAAAAACTAAATTTTGTTGTAATGATAATAGACCCTGATCAATGGTGAGATTAATATCAGATGGAAGCCATGCCTGCCATTTCGCTATATTTGTGTCATTGAAAGTAATATGCGAATTGAGATTCAGGGGTGTTAGTTGTAGTTTTGCCTGTATATCAATTTGTCCTTCACCATCGGTATTTAGAGAGATATTGATGTCAGATTTTTGTTGATTATTGCTTAAATTGAGAATATTTATGTTGTTGAAATTGAGGTCATTTATATGGTTCTCATTTTTAAATTCTTTAGAGAGGTGTAGTAAGCCACTATTGAGATTGATATTCTTTATATGAAAATTCCAAGCTTGTTCATTACTGTCATTAGTTTGATTGGCTGTTTGTGCAAAATCATCAATTAGTAAGTTATAATCTTCTGTAATACTTATGGTCACTTCTGTTTGTTCAGAATCAATATTATCAATGATTATTGCCTGTTTGTTTAAATCAACTTCAGCATGACTTAGCTGTAATTGTGGTAGGGCAATTATTGGTTGCTGATTATTGTTTGTCTTTGTGCTAAAGTTTATTAATTGCAGTGAGTTAATCAGTATATTAGGTAGAGAGTTCTTGAAATCTGTGAAATTTAAGGAACCATCAGCATCAATCTGGCCAGATTTATTCTGAAAGCCTAAAAACTTATTATCTTTATCCGACATAAAATTAAAAATCGTGTCAGTAGACCAGTTTTTTAAACTCCAAATGGCAGTTAAATTTGATTTCGAAAAATTAAACTTTCCTGAAAGTCGGGTCTCTTCATTATTCTCCGTAATAAAAGATAAATCAAACTCACTGTCATTATCTGCGGTAGTAAATTTTTGATTGTGAAATATTATTTCCTGGATGTTTAAGTTGATATGTTTATCACGGGAATCATCATCATAGCTTATAGAACCATTATTTATCTCAATATCATCAATATCCAATACCAGTTGTGAAGACTGCTGAGAATCACTAGTCGCTATTATCTGTGGATATTGTAATTGGATGCTGTCATTGGTTTTTTTTGTCTTGAGATAAAAATATGGTTTTTGTAAATGTATTTTTGCCAGGCTTAAATTTTTAAAAATACTGATCCATAGGTGTAAATTTGTGTGGATTTTATCGGCACTAAACCACAAACTGTTATCTTCATCACGGAGTTTTAAATCAATGATATCTAATGATATTGTATAGGGGTTAAAACTGATGTCGGCCACAGTTAATTGTGAGTTTAAATCATTGGATGCAATTTTTTTGAGTTCTTTTTCAATAAAATATGGGACAGCAAAAAGCCCGAGAGTAGAGTAAAGGAGGGATAAAACCACCACCCAAAAAGTGATGGTTTTATAAAGCGGCTTTTTACTGTCCATAGATGTATTGTATATAAGAACAGGTTAATAATATGTTAACAGTATGTAAAGATTTCATTTAATTATTCCATTTATTCATTTTACTCTCATTCCTGGCTGCGCTCCATCATTAGGTTCTAATATATAGATGTCCTTAGCGCCTGGCCCAGCTGATAATACCATGCCTTCGGATAGTCCAAAGCGCATTTTTCTGGGAGCAAGGTTTGCTACCATTACTGTATTTTTACCAATCAGATCTTCTGGCTTATAAGCAGATTTTATGCCAGCAAATACATTTTTTTGTAAGCCACCAAGATCCAGTGTTAACTGTAACAACTTGTCGGCTCCCTTAACATGTTGTGCATCAATGATTTTAACAACCCGTAAATCAATTTTGGCAAAATCATCAAAGTTAATTTCTGCACTGATGGGGTCATCAGTCAATGGGCCAGTTAGTTCTGGCTGCTGTTCATCCAGGGACTGTAAGTCTTCTTTGGAATCTTCTATCATCAAATCTACTGTTTTCATTTCTATGCGAGTTATCAAAGGTTTAAATTTGTTAATTTCATGGTTTAATAATGGCAGTTGGATTGAATTCCAGTCATTTAGTTCCGTATTTAAAAATGCAGCGGCCTTTTTTGCCGTATCAGGTACCACTGGAGCCAGCCAGGTGATCAATATTCTAAATAGATTAATGCCTGAAGAGCAAACTTGATGAACTTCTAATTGTCTGCCCTCATCCTTTATTGCCTGCCATGGAGCCATGTCAGAAATATATTGATTGGCATTATCAGCCAGTGCCATGATTATTCTTATCGCTGCAGAATATTTTCTGGCAATAAATAAATCACTGATTTCAGTAGAGCTATCGACGAATTGTTGATACAGCTCAGGGTTGTGTAGTTCAGATGATAATTTGCCTGCAAATTTCTTGTTGATAAAACCAGCACAGCGACTGGCTATGTTCACTATTTTTCCCACCAGATCAGAATTAACTTTGGTTACAAAATCTTCCAAATTCAGATCAAGATCTACAATTTTATCAGATAATTTAGCCGCATAATAATAACGTAAATAATCTGGCTGAAAATATTTTAAATAAGTTGAGGCGTTGATAAATGTACCACGTGACTTTGACATTTTCTTGCCATTAACCGTAACAAAACCATGCACAAAAACTGAATCGGGTACTTTGATTCCTGAACCATGTAACATGGCAGGCCAGAATAGGCTGTGAAAATACAATATATCTTTACCGACAAAATGCACCATCTCAGTACTGGCATCTGGGGCTATCCAGTCTTCAAGGTCTTCACCATTTTGCTCGCAGACATATTTTAAACAACCCAGATAACCAACAGGCGCATCCAACCAGACATAAAAATATTTGTCTTCGGTATCAGGGATTTTAAAGCCAAAATAGGGTGAGTCACGAGAAATGTCCCATGATTGTAATCCCGCTTCAAACCATTCTTTTAATTTATTGATAACCTGATCCTGCAAGGCTCCTTTATTCATCCAGTCCTGTAACATGTCTTCGAAATTTTTCAAATTGACAAAATAATGCAATGACTCCTTAATGACGGGAGTCGCCCCAGAAATAACCGAACGGGGGTTAATCACATCAGTAGCATTGTATGTAGCAGCACAGACTTCACAGTTATCACCATATTGATCTTCTGCACCACACTTCGGACACTCACCCTTAATAAATCTATCGGCCAAAAACATTTTCTTTTCAGGGTCAAACAATTGTTCAACCACTTTTGTCTCTATATGTCCATTTGCTTTTAAACGGTTATAGATTTTATTCACCATAAACTGATTTTCTTTTGAATGAGTAGTATGGTAGTGGTCATAGGAAATATTAAATCCCTGCAAAACGTGCCAGTGTTCCTTTCTGGTGCCTTCGACAAACTCTTCTGGGCTCACGCCTTCTTTTTCTGCGCGTAACATAATGGGAGCACCATGAGCATCCTCAGCGCATAAAAAACGCACTTCTCTACCCAATGATCGATTAACACGTGCCCAAATATCTGATTGTGTGTGCTCAAGCATGTGTCCTAAATGGAGGGCTCCATTAGCGTAAGGTAGGGCAGAGGTGATAAAGAGTTTATTCTGGTCTGTCATTAGATTATTAAAAATTATAAAAATGCATTATCTCATTAAAATTATATGAGCTAAATGCTTTTATTGATGATTTAGTAAAAAATAATTAGCATCTGTCCATTTTACGCATAAAATAAAAACTTCTATAACTAATAAGATATTTACTGACATGCTTACTCAACAACAGTTCGATGATTACCAACAACAAGGCTATAATCGCATCCCTATGTATCGCTGTGTTTCAGCGGATTTAGATACGCCTTTGAGTGCATGGCTAAAGTTGGCAAATGGAAAAAACACATTTTTATTGGAATCGGTAGTAGGTGGTTCGCGTTGGGGGAGGTATTCAATGATTGGTCTTTCGGCTGATACCAGTTATGTTGCTCGTGGTAATCAAATCACTAAATATGTTTTGGGAGAGATTGAAGAATCGTATTCCTGTGATAATGTTTTGGATGAATTACGAATTATCAAGGATGAATATAAAGTACCCAAAATTGAGGAACTTCCAGCATTTAATGGTGGTTTAGTCGGCTATTTAGGTTATGAGATAATCGAGCATATCGAAGATAAACTAAAAGGTAAAACCCCCAAAGATGAGTTGCATATCCCTGATGTTAATCTAATGGTAGCAGAAGAAATTGCGGTATTTGATAACCTGGCAGGAAAAGTCTGGATAATCATTCATGCACATACCGATGATGATATGGCTTATGCCAAAGGACAGAAAAGGCTGGATGAGCTTAGTCATAGATTACGTAGTGGATCAATCGGTTATGCAGCCGATATGGTTAAGCATAATGTGGTTGATGATTCTGCTATTAAAATGAGTTTCACTCAAGAGGAGTTTGAAAAGGCGGTTATTGAATGTAAGGACTTAATCACTGCTGGTGATATTATGCAAGTGGTTTTATCACAGCGCATGAGTATGCCTTTTAGTGCACGACCTATGGATGTTTATCGTGCTTTACGCGCATCAAATCCCAGCCCTTATATGTATTTTATGGATTTTGAAGATTATCAGGTGGTTGGCTCGTCGCCGGAGGTATTGGTTCGGAAGCATGATAATATCGTCACTTTACGCCCTATTGCTGGCACCAGGCCTAGAGGTAAGACTGAGGCAGAGGACCAACAGTTTGAAAAAGAGCTTTTAAATGACCCTAAAGAATTAGCAGAACATCTTATGCTGATTGATTTGGGTAGAAACGATATAGGTCGTGTGGCAGAAATAGGTTCTGTGGAACTGGTGGATAAAATGTTAATTGAACGCTATTCACATGTCATGCATATTGTTTCTGAAGTCCAGGGCAAGTTACAAGCAGATAAAGACAACATTGATGTGATTAAGGCGGTATTTCCAGCGGGCACATTATCTGGCGCGGCAAAAGTACGAGCCATGGAAGTGATTGCTGAGCTAGAGCCAGTCAAACGCAATGTCTATGCTGGAGCAGTAGGTTATTGGGGCTGGCACGATGATATGGATTGGGCGATAGCGATTCGAACAGCGGTTATTAAGGATGAAGTTTTACATGTGCAGGCAGGTGCTGGCTTGGTCGCAGACAGTGATCCAAGTACAGAATGGCAAGAAACTCTCAACAAGGGTAAAGCCGTTTTCAATGCAGTGCGTATTGCCACAAAAGGAGAGATATAATGTTATTAATGATAGATAATTATGATTCATTTACTTACAACCTGGTTCAGTATTTTGGAGAGTTGGGTTGTGAAGTTAAGGTTTTTAGAAATGATGAAATTTCAGTAGAAAAAGCATTAAAACTCAATCCCAGTCAGGTTGTTATCTCACCAGGCCCCTGTAACCCCGATTTAGCAGGTATATCAATGGATATCATTAAGGCTTGTGCGGGCAACGTCCCATTATTGGGCGTTTGTCTTGGACACCAGTCCATTGGACAGGTTTTTGGTGGTCAAGTTGTTGCGGCAAAAAAGATTATGCATGGCAAAACGTCAAAGGTTCATCACCACAATAATTCTATTTTTACTGGTATTGAAAACCCAGTAACAGTGACCCGTTATCATTCGTTGGTGGTGGAGAAAGCAACATTGCCAGATGCTTTGGAAATAACGGCCTGGACTGAAGATGAAGATGGTCACTTTGATGAGATTATGGGCTTTAGACACAAGGAGTACGCTATATCGGGTGTGCAGTTTCATCCTGAGAGTATTTTAACCGAGCACGGACATCAGATGTTGCAGAATTTTTTAGATGGGAAGTAGATTTTCACCACTAAGTGCACGAAAATTGGCACAAGAGGGTTAAATAGTTTTCAATGAATTTATTGAGTTAACACAATTATCAGCTCTGTATACTATGAGAACTTATCATTGACAATTTTCTGTAACTAGATTATATTTAGTAGATTATGAAAAAATATAATTTATCTGCATATATATTGATCGTTCTGGTTATTTCTAATGGCTACGCTACAAATAATAAAGGTTCAGAACTAAATATTATCTCTACTGTTCCTACAGCACGAACCTTAAGTGCTACCAGACAAAGTGATATTATTGTTAATTTTGATAAAGCTGTAGACAGGCAGACAATTACCAATCTTTCATTTTGGGCTTTTGGCAGATGGAGTGGTACAGCAACAGGAACATTTAGTTTTTCAAATAATGACAAAATAGTCATATTTTCACCAAATAAAACCTTTTCTTCGGGGGAGAATGTCATGGTTATCTTATCCCATGATATTAAAGCCACTGATGGGGGGGCATTGCGTGATTTAGGCTATTCCTGGCAGTTTTGGGTTCAGAGTAAACCATCAAAACTAATTTTCAGTCAAATTTCCACTATGACAACCAATTCAAATAATCAGTCCAGTCGACCTTATGGTGGTATAGCCTCGGATTTAAATAATGATGGCTGGCTTGATGTAACTGTTGTCAATGAAGATACCGCAGATTTGAGAATCTATATGAATAAAGCTGATAGAACAGGAAGTTTTAAGGCCTTTAAGCAACCCACAACAGCAGTAGGAAACCGTGCCAGTCCTTCAGAACCCAGTGATTTCAACCATGATGGTAATGTGGATATATGCGTAGTCAATATTAATGATAACACCATTTCTATACTGTTGGGTAATGGTGATGGCAGTTTTATGCCAGCACAAAATGTCAGCGTTGGTAATGCTCCAAGAGGCATCGCAGTATTGGATGTCGATGGGGATGGTGACATTGATATAGTCAATAGCAATTATGAATCAGATAATATGTCAGTATTAATTAATAATGGTGATGGTATTTTCTCTGAAGCACAGTTTTTTGATTCTGGTGAAGGCGGAGAATGGGCATTGGCTGCTGCTGATATGGATGAGGATGGCATATTAGATTTAGTGGTGGGCAATCAGGATGCACAAACCATTAGTGTTTTAAAAAATAATGGTAAACAGGTTTTTACCAATATAGGTTCTCAAAATGCGCAAGGAGCTGTCTGGATGTTGGTTGTAGGTGATGTTAATGGCGATGGACACGAAGATGTTGCAGCTGTAAATAGCAGCAATAATAATGGTGCTATCTTGAAAGGTGATGGTACTGGTCGACTATTAACTGCGACAATAACTGCTACAGATGCTTTTCCTTTGGCCTCAGATTTGGGTGATTTGGATGGTGATGGAGATCTTGACTGGGTTACATCCAGCTTTAGTGGTGATTGGATGTTATTTAAAAATAATGGTTCAGGAGGGTTTGATTTTGATCAGAAATTTGATGCTCCTATTGCTGCGTCATGTGCCCTATTATTTGACATTGATAATGATCTGGATTTAGATATGGTGCTTATTGATGAACAGGCAGATGTTATTTTCATCATGAGTAATCAAGGTGCCAGTTTAGCAACATTCCAGATAAATTCTGGCTTAAATGGTGCTTGGTTCAATACTCAAACACCTGGTCAGGGCATGTTAATTGAAGTATTACCCAACAATTCAACAATGTTTATTGCCTGGTTCACTTTTGAGACAGAACCGTCAGATCCAGAATTAATGAGTCATGTTGGGAATGTTGACCATCGCTGGTTGACTGCATTGGGGCCATATTTTGATGACACGGCAAATGTTAACATTAGCTTAACCACAGGAGGCTTATTTGATAACTCTACCCCAGTAACAAATATTGCAGATGGCACCATAAATATAAAATTTTCAGACTGTACAAATGCCATGGTTGAATATAACATACCTTCAGCAGGACTTTCGGGTAGTTTCTCAATCTCAAGAATTGCCATCGATAATGTATCATTGTGTCATCAATTAAATGAAAAATTACAATGATTTTTTATGGCGATGGTAGGGGACGGGTATTCTCAAGCATTTTTATTTCTGCAAAATAAGTGAGGAAAATGAGAAGAAGATATGGATTTACATACTCTTCATAAAATCAGATGGGGTTGACTATATAGCCAATGTATTTATTGAAAACTTTTTTTACTAAAGCCATGGTTCTTTCCTTTTGAAACTATAATTTGATTAATACAACAGGAGCAATATGTTTATATTAGTTGTCGCAAGTTGCTATTCATATGCCTGTCCTGTATATTGTTTATAAATAGATCATTACATTAATAATAAAATAAAAAGAGGAAATAATGATGAATTTATCAATGTGTACGAAATTATGTGTTGAATGCCCGTTTAGTGCAAATTCTTTAAAAGGCTGGTTAGGTGCCCATACTATTGATGGCGTGCTGGAATCAGTGAAAAATGAAGACCTGTTTAGTTGTCATATGGCAAGAAAAGAAGATATGACGATTGATAGTATTGAATCTGGGGAGGTAAGAATATGTCGAGGTTATATAGCTAGTGCAACTAAATCAGGTAAGGCTTTTGGTGAAAATGATGAAAATGGAGCTGAATTAAGAAGGTTACAGTTGCAAATCATTGAAGAAAATAAGGAAGATAAAGATATTATCTTATCGCGCAGTGAATTTGAAGAACATCATGGAAGGATAGATGTTGCAAAGAAATTATCAATTTCTCAAGAAGAACTACTGCGTCGTCAGGGGTATGTTGATAACAGTAAAAAAATACAAAATCAGGCATAATAACCTAAAACAAAATGAATGGTTAGACACTGGGCGTTAAAAGAACAGCTATTACGCTCAGTTGCAAGACATGGATATGGTCGTTATTCCACCTTAAAAATTTATGGTGTGTTTTACTGTTCTCAATTGTTAGTTAGTATTATGTATTTTCATAGGTAACTGTTTCCAGTTATTTAAAATAACTCAAGTGGGTGAGATAAAAATGAGCTGGATTAAAACCATAAAATATGCTGAAGCAGATAAAAATTTGCTAAAGCTGTATAATCAGGTCAAGGGGCCTGATAACAATGTAGACAATATCATGATGGCTCATTCATTGCGTCCCCATACCATGCAGGGTCACATGACTCTCTATAAATATACTTTACATCATCCTAAAAATACCGTGGATAAATGGTTTTTGGAATGTGTGGGGGTGTATGTCAGTATATTGAATGGGTGTCAGTATTGTGTCGATCATCACTTTAGCGGTATGTGCCGATTGATGAATGATCAGCAAAAAGCCGATATAATAAAAGCAGAACTCAAGTCAGGGGAGTATCAATTGTTAAACCCGAAACAGGTATCTGCATTGAGTTATGTCCATAAATTAACTGTTGAACCTGCGAAACTTGATCAAAGTTATATCCAAAATATGCGAGATACTGGCTGGGGCGATGGTGAGATATTGGAAATAAATCAGGTGGCATCCTACTTTAATTATGCCAATAGAACCGTTTTGGGATTGGGAGTTAGTATCGTGGGCGATGACATCGGCTTGTCACCGAATAATTCAGATGATCTAAACGACTGGAATCATAGTTGAATCGAGTAGAGGAGTGACAAATATTTTATCACTAGTGTTTGATTCCACAAATGTTGTAAATTTTTAATAACTGATAAGGTTAGGTTGTGTGAGGGAGAAGCTACAATATAAAACTGTTTGTTGAATAAACCTGGTTTGAGTCATGTTATTTTTGAATAGAAAAGAGCGATTTTGTTTTTTGGTGAGATTTTGAGTTATAAAGGCATAATCAAGTGGATTTCAAGTTGAGCTGCACAAGTGAAATAAAGTCATAGTTAAAGTTAAAGGGACTTAAAAGTTACTAAAGATTATAGCAAATGATGTATTGGGGATTCACAACTCAAGTTCCATACCCTCATAAGCGACATTAAAGCCTTTAAGTTCGACATTTTTTTGTGCGGTACTGTTGGCTTGTAGTAATGGATTGCTGTGATTAAAGTGGATGAAGAATATTTTGCTTTTATCCGTTGCAGATAAATTTGAAAACAATTGCATGCTTTCTTCTACAAAAGGGTGGGGTATTTCGCTCATATCGCGGTTTGGGATTTCACCATTGGCATAAAAAGTTGCATCCAGTAGGGCATAATCGACTGCTTTCACTTGTTCTGAAATATCTAAATTCCATTTCTGCCATTTGTTAATATCAGGAATAAAAAGCACTGTTTTATTAGGGCCAGATATTTTAAATCCAACTGTTTCAGAGAGTTCATCTCGATGAGGTACTAAAATGGGCGTTACAGATAGTGAGTCATTGAAGCTTTGTTTTTGGTTGTTGATTAGGTCTTGAATAGCAATATTATTTAATGTGACCAACTGATTCCAGGGGGCATTGTTGATAAGAAACTGTTTCATCTTTGGCATGGCAAAGACATTAATGTTTTTAGTCCCAGCGGCTTCTCTACCAAAATGCATCAGGCCAGTATAGTGTCCGATATGTGCATGAGTCAGAAAAACAGCAGCTAATGAATATTCATCATCTGCTGCAATCTTATGCAGATTGTACATCTGTTGACGTATGTCTGGAGTCGCTTCAAATAGGTATTTTTTTTTGTTACTTTCATCAACAAGAGCTAATGAAGTGGCTAGTTTTTTCAATGTGGGGTTTTCCCAGCCTGGCATGCAATGCGCTTTATAGCAGTTGAGTTGTGGATAGCCTGCATCTTGGGCTATTCCCAAAACAACCAATTTAATTGTATTATTGTTGTTGGTTTTATTCTCCGTTCTATTCTCGGTTTTGTTATAATCATTGGCTAAAATTGATAATGAAACTAAAATAAGAAGGCTGACTAATATTCTCACGGCTGTTGTTTAAATTATTAAGAAGTCTTATTGTATCAATAATTGTAACTGTTTAGTTAGTTTATTCAGGTTGGCTAACAGAGTTTGTGAAGTAACTCAGAATTTTTTGGATGCGGGGTTTTAACCCTGCCTTAACCTTCGTTATTTAGAAGTAGAATATTGAGAACGGCAAGACTAAAGTCTCGCATCCGTGAGTTATTTCACAATCTCACAGAAGCCTCCTCAAACACGCTGAATAATTACTAATAATTTATTGTGAATACTAAAACTGATGAGATAAATAAAATGAGAAAACAAAATTTTGCAATATATATCCACCTTATTCTTTGGCTCTGTGTATATAGTAGCCTTTTAAGTGCTAATTCTGGAGAATCCGAAAGTTATAAAAACCTTGTGCAGTTATTTCTTGACTGGCGACAGTTTGAAAGACCACCGATGCTGGATGGTGCGCCAGATTATACCGCAAAGACTTTTGTAAAACGTTACGATTCTTTTCATGAATATAGAAAGCGATTGGATAAAATAAATAAAAACAGTCTATCAGTCGCAGGAAAAATTGATTGGTCAATCGTCTCAGCTGAAATGAATGGTTTTGACTTTAATCACCGTATTTTGCAACCCTGGTCTCGTGATCCTGCATTTTACAAGTCTATTTGGATGCATAAAAGTGATGTACCAGCACATGAAGGGCCAAGCCACCATGCGCTTATAGAGCTGTGGAGTTATACTTTTCCTCTGACAAAAAGTGAAGAGAATCGTCTGATTACAGAGCTCGATATTATTGCACCATTAATGAAGCAAGCCAAAATAAATCTCACCGGAAATGCCAGAGAACTATGGATAACAGGGATTCGGGATATCAGACAACAAAGTGTGAACTTGGGTAGCATCAGTGAATTGAACGGTAATGATATCAGTAAGGCTCTGCAAACAACCATCTCCCAAGCAATATCAGCAACTGATGATCTGATTAGTTGGCTTGAGCAGCAGGTGCCGCGAAAAACAGGCCCATCAGGGATTGGTAAAGAAAATTATAGTTGGTATCAGCAAAATGTTCATTTGGTGCCATTAAGCTGGGATGATGAGGTCATGATTCTTAAAAGGGAACTGTCTCGTGCCTGGACATCTCTGAAGTTGGAAGAGCATCGTAATCGTCATTTGCCAAGGCTAAAGGCAGTATCATCTCCTGATGAATACAATATGTTGGCTGAACTTTCGGTTGAAAAGTTTTTAAGGTTTTTAAATGATAAAGAGATCATGACTGTCGCGGACTATTTTGAGCCGGCTTTAAAAGCACAGATTGGTGGTTTTATTCCGCAAGAAAAGCGTCATTTCTTCCATATTGCAATGCATTATAATCCCATGCCATTGTATTCACATTTTTATCACTGGTTCGAACTTGCTCGCATGGAACAGACTCCTCATAGCCGTATTATCCGTCGCGAGGCTTTACTGTATAATATTTTTGATAGCAGAAATGAGGGTACGGCAACAGCTGTTGAGGAGATGTTTATGCAAGCTGGTTTATATGATGACAATCCACGTGTTCGTGAAATTGTCTGGATAATGATAGCGCAAAGGGCTGCCAGGGGATTGGGCTCACTTTATGCTCACGCCAATATCATGACTATGCAAGAGGCGGGAGCAATCCACAGTGAATGGACGCCACGTGGCTGGATGAAAACTGAGCGGGAATTATTGATTTTTGAACAACATCTCTATTTACGTCAGCCTGGTTATGGTAGCAGTTATATTACGGGCAAATATTTACTTGAAGAAACGTTGGCATCTTACTCACAACAGAAAGAAAAACAGGGAAAGGAGTTTAGGCTTAAGGATTTTTTTGATGAACTTAATGCGATTGGTAATATCCCAATTGCCTTGAGTAGGTGGCAGATGACGGGTTTGAAATATCCAGTGTTGCTGAAGTGAATCAAAAATTAATTTGAGAGATAGCAGTTTGTGGTCTAGTATATCAACGAGTTCAAGCTCGCTGAATAGTTACGGTTTATTTATCTAAAAATAGGGTGAAATATTATGTTGAAATGTGGTTTGTATAAGTTAATAACGGTTTTATTACTAGCATTGATAGTATGTCAGAATATTTTAGCTAATGATGAAAATCATATCAATCATATCAATCATATCAATCATGTATTTGATCTGGATACGCTTTATTCAAACCCCAGTATTATTGGCACGACTCCACAGGCAGTTGTCTGGTCTCAAGATGCTGAGTCTGTTGTCTTCTTGTGGAATGAAGAGGGCTATACTTTTCGTGATGTTTGGATGTACTCTTTAAAAACAGGGCTTAAGAAACGTCTAACCAAGTATGCGAATAAAACCCCCACTGAGCAAAGACATGCAGGTATTAGTGAAGTCATATGGCTTGATTCCGAAAAAACACACATTGCTTATGTTTTGGATGCTGAGCTTTTTGTGCAAGGACTTGATGGTAGTTCTCAGCAAATTGAGATGGATAAAGGTGCGATTAGAGGTTTAACTTTATCTCCAAATGGCCAGCATCTGGCCTTTATTGCAGATGGCGCCCTGTGGCTGCGTACAAGTGAAATTTCTGTACATGGTTCTGCCCGTCAACTGCTTACTCGAGGTCAGTCAAAAAAAGCCTATATTGAAAGTTATGAATGGTCGAATGATAGTCATAGCCTTGTTTTTAAATTAACCGATGACAGTTTTTTGCCAGAACGGGACATACATTATTATGCGCACTCGGCTGTGCAAAATAGTCACGTTTCTCGTGCATTTCCTGGTGATGAAACGGCGCGGTTTAGTATTGGTGTTATACAACTTGATTCGGGCAATGTTCAATTTTTTGCAAGACCAGATGACAAACATTATATTTGGAATTATGGCTTGTCCAGTGATGCTCAGACACTTTTTATCAATAGTTCTGATCTCTTGGTTAAGGAACATATTATCTATGTTTACGATGTTAAAAGTGCTGCTCGCACTGTTTTTTATCGGGAGTATGATGCGAGTCATTTAAGACCTGACTGGCAGGTAGCTTGGGCTCCTAATGATGAAGGCTTAATTATTTTGACTGACAAGGATGGTTATCTACACCTTTATCATAAAAAGACCGCGGATAGTAAGCCCAAGGCATTGACCAGTGGCAAATGGGAGATTTCATATTTTAAGGTTGATTATTTACATGGGCAAATTTACTTTCTGGCCAATAAATCTCATTTGTCAGAACGACAAATTTATCGTGTTTCGATGCAAGGAGGCAAGATTGAGCGAATCAGCTCGTCCAAACCTGGCACCCACCAGCCATTGCTCTCCCCAGATATGAATCATGCAACGACACTGTTTTCTAATGATTCAACACCCCTAGAATTATACATGATCAAGCTTGCCAATAAAGACACTGAGGCAGTTACCCATTCTCCTCAAGCTAGTTTCGATCAGTTGACTTGGGCTAATACCATTTATATTGAATTTAATAGTCATGTGGATGGTGCGATGCTTATTGGTCGATTGAGCTTGCCAGAAAATTATGATGCATCTCGAGCTTATCCTTTAATTGTGGGGTCGGTTTATTCTGATAGTGTTCGCAATCAATATGGTGGGCGGAATTATCATCCGACCTGGGGTCTGGATCAATATTTTATTGCTCAGGGTTATATTGTGTTGAATGTAAATGTACGGGGTAGTTGGGGGCAGGGGAGACTGCATAATCAAGGTTTGCGTTACAGTTATGGTGGCATTGATATTGAAGATTTGCACAGTGGCGTCAAGTATCTTGTCGAGCAGGGTTATGTAGATGCAAAGCGTGTGGGAATTTGGGGCTCAAGTTATGGAGGACTTATGACCATGATGTCCCTGTTTAAAAACCGGGGGTCTATGCTGCGGGTATTGCTGGAGCGCCTGCAACTAATGTGGCACATGCCTATCCTGGGCAAATGTGGGTGATGGGAGAGCCCACAGGCAGTGATCAGCCTGAACGCTATAGACAGCAGTCTGCACTCTATCATACCAGTGGTCTTACCGACCCATTAATGATTATTCATGGTTCTAAAGACAGTGTGGTTTTGTATTCGGATACAATTTCTGTGGTTGAGAAGCTTATTGCCCAGGAAAAAATGTTTGAACTGGTGACATTACCAGGCAGTGGTCATGGCTGGGATAATGAAGGTGACGCTCAAAGGCGTTTTGCTTTCAAAAAGATGGTTGAGTTTTTTAATCGTCATCTTAAGAAAAAATAAGTATGCTTCGGGTATAGAAAATTGTTAGGACAACAAAACGTGGTGATAAAATCCACGTTTTGTTGTAAAGAAAAATATTTATTGACCAGATCTATACTGAACATCATCAATATACATGTTTACGGTATAGCTGGTTTGGTTACGGAACAACCAAATGGCATCTATACTGACATCACTGTTTATAACGCCATTACCGTTATACCATGTATTCCACTGGGTTGAGTCATCCAGTTGCCACTCAACATAGGTCCACTGATTGGTATTTAATGAAATACTGTCAGAACGTTCGGTACCATCAGAATCATCAACACCGATGGCAACTCTCATACCGCTGCCAGTTGCTAAAATCCAAAAACCAATATACCCGCCTGATTTGCCTAATTTGAGATTGTTTGAAGTTGATCCTGAACCTGATAATAAGCGTACTGACCAATTGGCAGAGCTATTGGTATTGTCGCGTAATTGTACATGTTCAGAATATGAACCGCCGTGCTTGATAGCACTGGTTCTTTCGGCAAATGATGCTGTGGAAATACCAGTTGTACTACCAGAATAGCTTGGGGTTGTATTGAAATGGCCTTCATTTTGCTCGAAATCATCCAGGTTTAAGTTGACAGAAGGGCTGCTACCATTAATTAAATCATAGTATTGTGACCAGTTCCAGTTAATACCTGGATCAGTGTGGCTTTGGCTACTGTAATGTTGATGGCCTTTGACTTTTATGCTGGTTGATAAAACCACCACGCCATTATGTGCTGCTCCACTATAGGCACTGGCACAATCGATATTATGGCTTTGACAGAAGTGTTTGGTGAGGTTGGCTGATGCATTATACATGGCTGAGGTATACCAAGCGGGATTGTCTACAAATCCTTCATGTTCAATTCCCAATGTTGCGCTGTTATGGACACCTATATGATGTGCTCGCCTGTATTCTCGTACCATTTGCGTTACCTGGCCATCTGAACTACGTATCACATAATGGGCACTGACACTACTTGGATTATTTTGAAACCAATTTAAAGTCCCGGCATAAGAACCTTGTGTGGTATGAATGGCGACAGCACTGATCACTTGAGATCTAGTACCATGATATGGCGAGGCAATCCAATTGGCATCGGCATAATCAGGAGAGGCCACTTTGTCGTTGGATTGAGATTGATAAGTTTCGTCTAAAACATTGATTTCAAGACCTGGGACAATTACTTTATCAGTTTTAGGGTTCATACGAATCACCGGGGCTTTTAGTTTCATTAGCATTGTAGGTTCGAAGGCTTGTTCCCACTTAATTGCTTTATCAAGAATAAAGACACCGTGGTCATCTTGACCACGATCCAGTGTCAACAGTAAATCATAAAATTGACTGGCAGCAATGAAATCACTGATCTGGCTAGATTTTTGTTTAATACTTCTGCCTAACATATGTGTGGTTATTTCTGCCATGTCTTCAAGTTTTATTTTTTTATAACCAGAGTGATTGATCTGTTTCGAGATCAGGGCTGCGGTGGCTAAAATATTTAATTCAGCAGAATCAATTAAATCTTGAGCTTGTATTCCCAGTGCTTGTGCTGCTACATTAACCTGATTTACATAGCCATACTCGCCATTGCGTAAGCCCATTATTCCTATAGCTTGTGGCCGTTCATGATGCCCATGGTCTGTGCTCTTATCAGGAATAATATGTTGCCACCTGGTGTTCACAAAGGCCATGGCCTCTAAGTATCCTGCTGGAATATTGGGATAAGCGTGATAAGCTGACTTAAAATAATTAAGATGGTTAAGTTCATTGGGATTGGCGTGTACTGAAGCATAGATAAATAGTAGTATTAGCCAAGCTAATTGATATAAGTGTTTTTGGGGTCGTGTTACTATTTTAGGATATACGCCTAGTTTTAGATCTGCATTAGAAACAGTTATATTAATTGCTTTAGATGGGATTATCATTTTCTTCCTCTTTTTTTATTATAATTTATTTTATTACAGTGTTAATACTATTGAGTACCTTACTGAATGACATGTGAACACACCTCAATCTAAAAATTCAGATTGTAGGTGAATCATGAAGGAAATTATACGGTATGTAAAAGAGATAATTGCTGGACTGGTTCACAGTTTTTATGGAAAAAACCTTATTAGTTTAAGGTTAACCGTTACAGTTCCCTTAACAAAAAAGAGTTGGAATCCGTGATCTGATTCCACACCCAATTTGATATAATGTAGTTAATACAACTCATTGAATTATTTACAAATCTTGCTACATTGTAAAAAATCTTAATCAAATACTTAAGATAATTTCTAGCCAGCCGAGTGATTTATTTTACCAGTATTGAAAGCTTCAGGGTGGATAAAAGTGATGCGCCAACCCAACGCATGAGGCGACTCAGTTTTCTTTGTATTAACTTTGCACCTCAATTGCTTGATCTCTAATTCGAGTTTTTATATTGAGATTAGAGCCAAGTGTAAATCAAAATAACGAGAGTCTGAAATATGTTAAAACAATTTTGCAACTTCTTCTTCTCCCATCTGCTTTAACTTGAGTTCGAGTGCATCTAGGCTTTTTAATATTTGTCTGGAAACTTCTTCCAATGTGCGGAACTTGGCTCTGGCTAACTGTTTATTCTGCTCACTAATGGTGGCAGATTTTCCTATTAATTTACTAAAAAATGATAACTTCTTTTGCTCGAATAATATTTTAAATATTTTCATATAGATATTGTGTAATTCTTTATGTGGATCTTCAATCTCTTTAAATTCATCCAGACTAGAGAGATTTTGTCCTTCATCATAATACCAGTTACCAAAATCACAGTCAGTGTAATTGATAGGAACCTGGTCTTTTTCTATAGGAATACCTTCAATCATGGCTGAAGCATGTCCGACCCACCTTTTGTGAGACATTTTTGCTTTTCTTAGTTTCTGAATTATTTCTCTCATGTCATTTTACTTTTCATTTAAATCGAAGCAGGAGTGTACAGGTCTTTAATATATTTTTACTTGATAAACATCAAATTGTTGTATTATAGAAGCATATTTATCGGGTAATAAAGCTCCAGATTTATAGGTATAGTTTACTTTCCTTGTGCAAAGACGATATCAACAGGGATGATGTGTCATCTTACAAATAGCAGGGTGAAAAGGTTTCACCCTGCGAGTGGTGATCTATTTAAACAATAGTTTTACAAATCCAGTTGCTCAACACCTTGATTAAAGACGATATCAACAGGAATACTATGTAATCTATCTAAAGCGGCTTTAAGTTGTGGAGAAATATTACCCTGTTCTTTGACCCAGGCTTCAACCCCAGCATAATCGCCATTGCCCTGTAAGATCAGTATTTTATTAGATAAGCTTTGGATGGCTAGGGACATTTTTTCGGGGTTAACCGAGTAGTAACCAGTTTCTGGATCAAATTTAAAAGCTTGCTGTTCGGCAAAATAGTTGAACCTTAACATATTGGCAATACCGTGGGCTGAGCTTGAGCCGAAGCGCACTGAGCGGAAAATACCCGCCATAAAGGTCACATAATGATCCATAATCTGACCTTCGGTTAATTCACCCATGGTAAATAATTTCTCAACCATGTATAAGCCCAAAATATCGGCCTTGCCTTCTTCCTGTGCTGAGGCAAACTGTTTTAGAGCTGTTCTGACTGAACCTTTATCATTAATGGTATTTTTAATGCCTAAACCGTGTGCTACTTCATGAAACATGGTGTTACCAAAAAAGGCATTGAAGGTTATGTATTTTCTTTGCTCAGGTAGCACTAACTCATTGGCGATGGGCACTAATATTTTTTCAAACTTGGCTTTCATGGCATTTTTTAACTGCAATCTGCGCGTGCCTTTTTCTAATTGTACGGTTTCATCATTGGGCAGGTTGATGGCTATGGTTTTGCTGCCCGCATTTGAGTGTCCTGCATAATATAAGACATCATAGGCATTGAGATCAGACTCGGTGCCTGGTGTTTCGGTTTTGTATTCGTCAGCCACGGGTAAATCGCGTTGTAATTGTGGCAATAAGGCTGCAAATTTCGCTAATCTTGCGCTCCATGTTTTGTCTTTGATTAATACATAGGCTTCATAGGCGGTTTTATAACCATATAACTGGTCTTCATAATTTTCAATTGGCCCTACTACAAAATCGATATCATTGTTTTTCATTTCCATCCAGGCTAAGTCACTGGCTTTAAACTGGTCATCCAATAAGGCTTTAGCACGAAGGGTCAGGTATTTTTTAAAACCTTCATCATCCGCTAATGCAGCAGCTTTAAGTAGTAGAGTAGAGGCTTTATTTAATAATCCAGGAAATATTTCATGATAATACTGAGAAACCAGTTCACCATCATCAGTACGCTTGACTACGGTGTATAAATTGGCCTTGTTGGCATCAGATGAGGCTTCAAATTCTTGCTTGCTCATGTCTTTCGGGTAGAAATTCGCCCCTAATGCTTTCTCACCATACTGTGCTACCAGTGCCGCGTCACCATTTAATCTATCCCATGGACCGTAGTTGATATCAACCAGCCTTTTTAAATTGGCATTATCGATGCTATTTAATAAACTGCCTTTATCACCATATGACTGCAACCAAAAGAGCTCATCCATGATGGTGGAAATTTCTATCAAAATAGGCAACATTAATTTCTGATTGGCACTTAGATGGCTTAAGTCGGTGCTTAAGGTAAATTGGGCATAAATATCGGCAACATTTGGGGTGATGATGTCAGGTGTTTCTATGCTAACGACTTCGGGAATCTTCTCGAAATCTAATGTAATGGAGTTTTCAGCTTGCTTTTCCTCTACAACTGTTGTCTCTTCACCTTGCTGACATGCTGATAATGCCAGAGAAATTAAAGTGACGATTAATAATTTTTTATTCATGTTTATCTCGGTTGGTTGATAACTAATGGGGCATTTTAACATAATGATAAAATAAATAGTAACTACTCACATTGTCAATTTCTGCACAGGCGCACTTCTATAACTAACACAGATTTGATTCGGCCAGTTTAATCCAGTATTTTTCTTTTTTTTGATAAAATTTAGGAGCTAGTTTACTGCGGCTGATCGTCAGGTTAAATACATCGTTGGCAGTCTCTGTCTCGCCTTGCTGTAATAATAGCAAACCATACCTGACACGAGCTTCTTCTCCTGGAAAGTTTTCGGAAACCACCTGGTATTCTTTTATGGCTTCAGCAAATCTTTGCAGTTTTTCCAGACTGCGAGCGTAGAGCAGGTGACCATCGGTAGAGTTGAACTGTGGATTGCTGGTGATGATATCATCAAGTGTTTGTATTGCGAGTTTATAATCACCATTGGCAAAATAAGCCTGAGCCAGTTTAAGCATGGTATCGCTATCTCCCTCACCCACACCTTTGAGGCAGGACTGAAATAATTCGATGGCATCACTCAGCATACCAGATTCCAAACATTCCTCTGCTAATTTTTTCTTGTTGTCCAAAGTGTTTGCCAGTTGTAGTTGGGCTTTCTTTTTACGTAATTCTCTTTGTGGGTCTATGGCTTTAAGTAAAGAACTTTTGGCATTGTGTACGCCTCTTGATTGACCCAAATCAGGTAGTACCTGGGTGAAAAAATACAGGGCTGGACCTATTCCTGGCATCAGCAGGATAAAAATCCAGTATCTATCTCTGCCAGTTCTCACCACATGTATGGCTAAGGCGATTTGTATGATTAATGATAGTCCAATAATTGGCATGGTTTTTGTTCTCCTTGGTACGTTTTTGATGATTTTATGCTTATGATTCTTGTTCCACCCAGCCAGATTCACCATCTGTCCAGGATTCATTTTTCCAGATGGGCACACGTGATTTAACTTCATCTAATATGTATCTACAGGCTTTAAAAGCAGCATCACGATGTGCAGCCGAGACGCCAACCCATACCGCCATGTCACCAATTTCAAGCAGGCCAACTCTATGGGTGCACAGGGCTTTTTTTATGTCATATTTTTCTATGGCTTCGGCAATTATCTTATTGCCTTCTTTGATGGCTAATTTGGGGTAGGCTTCATAGGCCAGCTTGTGTACATCTTTTCCCTGATTGTTGTCGCGTACCCACCCTTCAAAACAGACAAAGCCACCAGAGCTTGGGTCAAGGGTTTGTGCTTTTAATTGACTATCATTTATTTTTTTTTCACTGAGATCAAACATGTTATCCTCCAGATGCAGGCGGCAAGAAAGCGATGGTATCACCACTGTTTATTGTTGTATCCCAGTTAACAAATTCATCATTGATGGCGACTTTTATGCTTTCTTTATGTGGAATATTGGCAGCTTTGTTTAATAATTCAAGATATAGGTCTTCAATATTATGGCTACCTGTTTCTACTTCCAGTTTGTTTGTGCCCCAGCTTTCTTTGAGTTTTCCGAAGAACAGTACTTGTATTTTTATCATAAGCTTTAGTGTTGTTTATCTATTTATTTATCTATTTATCCGATTTTCCGCCTGTTTTCTTAACAAGTTTAGTAGCGGTTATAACAATATCATGTGACAGAGCCTTGCACATATCGTAAATGGTTAAGGCCGCAATTGACGCTCCTGTTAATGCTTCCATTTCCACACCTGTTTTGTGGTGTAATGAGACTTTGCAGGTAATATCTGCATTGCCTTGGTCATTGGTCTTGATATCAATTTTACAGTTTTCAATTGCTAGAGGATGACAAAAAGGAATGAGCTCATGGGTTTTTTTTGCTGCCATCACTCCAGCGATAATAGCGGTATGATATACGGGTCCTTTTTTGGTGACCAGTTCATTATCCTGAAAATAATGTTTAATCTCATCAGGAAATATCACAGTTGAGGTTGCTGTGGCTGTTCTTTTAGTGATTTTTTTATCACTGACATCAACCATGGTGGGATTGTTGCTTTTGTCTATATGGGTTAATTCAGGCACTTGATTATCCTCCTATCACGTACATTTCAATCTTGTCTTTGCGGCCTTTTAGCTGATGACGGACTTCACTATATCTATCTTCTCTGTTTTGCCAGACATTTTGTATGTACTGTTTTAAGAAAATATCATCTTCATTTCTGAGGTGTTTTCTTAAATCAAAGGCTTCGCTGGCAAATAAACAGGTGTAGAGTTTTCCATCGGCTGATAATCGCGCGCGCGAACAGTCTCTACAGAATGGTTTGGATATTGATGTGATAAAGCCAATTTCACCACAGTGATCCTGATATTTATATCTGGCTGCAACTTCTCCTTTGTAATTAGGATCAATTGCATTGACTTTCCATTCTTTTTCAATGTGTTGTAAAATTTCTTTAAAATGTAATACCGAGTCTTTTTGCCAGCCATTTTTATTGCCAACGTCCATAAATTCTATAAACCTGACCACAACATCGGTGTCCTGGTATTTTTTTAGTAATGATAATATTTGATCATCATTAACGCCAATTTGTACTACACAGTTCAGTTTTACACTTTTTAAGGATGATTTTCTGGCAGATTCTATCGCAGCCAATACTACTTTTAAATGGCCTTTGTTGCCACTCATCTGGTAGTACAGGTCTTTATCAATGGTATCAAGACTTATATTGACCCTGTCCAGGCCAGCATCGATAAGTTGCGGTAACTGTTTTTGTAATAACTGTCCGTTTGTAGTTAATGCAATGTCTTTTATACCATTGATACTTTTGAGTTTTGTAATCAGTTCAGGTAAGTTTTTTCGAAGTAAAGGTTCGCCACCTGTGAGTCTTATTTTGTTGACGCCAAAGCCTGCGAAGACTTTAACTATGCGATAAATTTCATCAAAGCTGAGTCTTTCCTGTGGTTTTAAAAATTGATAGTTTTCATCAAATTTATCCTCGGGCATACAATAGGGGCAGCGATAATTGCATGTATCCATAACGGATATACGTAAATCTTTAATGGGACGGTTTAGTTTGTCTGTAATGTTTTTCATTATCTTTTAATTATTTTCTGGTAGGATTGTAGCAATAGTTGCCATTTTTCTTCATTTGTACCTATATAGTCATTGTTTGTGAGTTTATCAATAGACCTTTTTAATCTTCTCATATTTGCATTTTGCCACATTTTTCTGGGCGGGCATTGTTTTGAGTGGTCAAAGTCAATGAGATAGACCCGTTTATCATCGATTAGTATGTTATTGGCATTTAAATCTGCATGGTATACACCATGATTATGAAAGTCAGCGATTACTTTACCTACCTGTTGCCATGATTCTGCTGATGAATTGATATTTAACAATCCCGCAAAAGTCGATTGGTGATTGATATATTTTATTAATATATTGGCTTGATAAAAGAGACCAATTTTACATACCTGTGCGGCAACGGGTTCAGGTACGGGTAAGTTGAGTGAATACATTTTTACCAGTAATCTATATTCACAAAAGCTTCTGGTTTTGTTTAAACCTGTCCATAAGTATTTGTCTTTATTGAATCTGGCAGGGAGTCCACCGCGGTAATAATGTCTTAGCATCATTTTAATGTTGGCGAATTTAATCATCCAGGCAGAACCCCGGCCACTGCTGGCGCCCAGTAGTCGTCCCTGATTTAACCAGTATTTGTCATTAAACCATTGTGAGTCTATTTCATTTTTATATTCTTCATGCGCAATTATCCAGCAATTGTTATTAACTGTTATGATATTATCTGACATATAATTGAATGAAAAAAATAAAGTTTGTAAGGATAACATATATTACGATAATGCGTAATTAATCTGTGATAATATATGCTCATTTTAAATGAGTGACGTAGATTTTATGGGGAATCCAAAGGTAATTATAGCGATAGTTGTTGGCATAATAGTTATTAAATTATTGGCTGTTCACTTGTATTTAAAAACGAAAAATGATGGTTCAAAAGATAAAAAAGATAATGATAAAAAGTGATGCGAAAGTTAAATCTATTTGTATATTAAGGTTGTCTGCTATTGGTGATGTGACTCATGTATTACCTGTAATTGCCACACTACAAAAAGCTTATCCTCATGTTGAAATCACATGGGTGATAGGTAAGCTCGAATATAAGTTAATGCAGGGTTTGGTTGGGGTTAAATTTGTGATATTCGATAAGAGAGAGGGGCGTAAAGCATACAAGGAATTGAAACATAAATTAAAAAACCAGACATTTGATGTGTTAATGCAAATGCAATATTCTTTTCGCGCCAATCGAGCTGCCTGGAAGATAAAAGCCATAAACCGCATTGGCTTCGATAAAGAGCGATCGAGAGAATTGCACGGCTTTAAATTGACTCAACGTATAAAGGCGGTTGCAAAACAGCATGTATTAGATAGTTTTATGGAGTTTGTTAAAGTGTTAGGGATAACTGATGTGGTTTATGAATGGAAGATTCCCACATCTGAAAGTGATAATGAGTTGGTTAAACAGCATATCCATGCTGATAAGAAGAATGTGATTATCAGCCCATGTTCAAGTGTCAAGTTAAAGAACTGGTCAGATGAACGCTATGCACATATTATCAATTATTTAATAGAGCGCTTTGATGTGAATGTTATTTTATGCGGTGGCCCAAGTGAGTATGAGCTACAAACCTCCAGTCAAATTGAACAGATGTCAAAATATCCCGTTACCAATATCACGGGTAAAGACACTTTAAAACAACTTTTTGCATTAATGAAAATTGTAGATTTGGTCATTTCGCCTGATTCTGGCCCCATGCATATGGCAAGTGCAGCTGGTACGCCTGTCATTGGTTTGCATGCAACATCAACGGCTAAACGCAGTGGTCCATATCGACATCAGGATTTGGTGATAGATTGTTTTGAGCAGGCAGCGCAAAAATTTCTGCATAAATCAGCTGATAAAATTCGATGGGGTGGTCAGGTGAGGATGGAAGGTGTTATGGATTTGATAACTACTGAAATGGTTGAGGAAAAGATTGATAGGGTTTTTGCTTAAAAATAGGAAATGACACTTTCCCAGATAGAGACAAGGCATGCCTTGTCTCTACAAAAATCAATATTCATCAGCTTTCAATTAACTGTAATCCTGATAGGATTTTTCTTCAATCAGTTCTGATCCCAGTAGTAAGTTTACTTCTTTTTTAACCGTGGCTCTTGTGTCATTTTCGAAGTAGACACTGCGGGCAATTTGGATAAATTCATCATCAAATTCCTTTTTAGATTCTTTGATTCTGATGTTATCTTCTATATTCCATAAATCCTGGTTAACTTTTTTAAGTTGTTGTTTTAACGTATTTATTTCATCAGAGGCAGCAACATATTTGTCCCATGTGTCTTGTAAAATAACCAGTTCGTGTTTAACATTTTTTTGTTTCTCAACATCTTTAATATTAACTGCTTTTATTTCTAAAATGGTGATTTTATCTAGTATTTCACCGTAAGAAACGGGGGTTGAAATCATGCTCATAATTATTCCTCTACATCATCTGTATCAAATTGTCCAGTCAGTTTCTTGCGTATATGTGACCAGGAAATGCCAATACCAAGTATTGTGCCTATTACTATCAGTAATATCCAAGTTAGTGCTGTCGTGTTATCAATGCTCATCCAGCCCTGGTCGACAAATAGCCAAACCAGTGTGGCACTAATTGCTGAAGCGAACAGAACTCCCACTAAGCCTATGGAGCGGAATGTCGCTCTTAAGAAAATGATGTAAATAACCAGCATCACTAAAACGGATAGAATTTTTAAGGGTAACTGCTCGTTGCTCAAAGGCCATAGCCAATGAAATAATGAGTAGTGTGTTGGGTTAAAGGTGATGAGTACCAACAAAAGTGCAAACAACCACCTTAATAAAAAACCACTGGCTTTCATGTGTATTACCTGTTTAAACGGATTGTGATTATACAAAAAAATTGCATACTTATTTAGCTTAATGTCAGAAAATTGATATTTATTTAGCTATTCTAAATTTATAAAATCTAAAAAATGCTTTTCAATCTTTGTCAATGCAGGTTAGACTGTTTGTTTAGATAATCAATTGTAATTTGTTAAATTTAGTATCTCAAAAATATTTAATCCATATCTTTTTATTGATTTCATCATATTTGTTTCTGATTAGCCCTGCAAATGGGCTCAATCAATGGCAAAAAATTAAAGATAAAGGCTACTTAACCTGGATTACCAGACCCAGCCCTTTGACCTATTATACCAGTTTAGATGGTGTAATCGGTTTGGAGTATGACATATTAAAGCAGTTTTGTGATAGCCACGATATTAAGCTGACAGTTATTACTGCTCCTTCGAATGGTGGCTTGTTCGAAATGCTGGATGGTTACAATATTGATATTGCTGGTGCAAATTTAACGCAAACCAGAGAAAGGCTGGAAAAGTACATCACCTCAATTGATTATGATGAAACTTTCATTAGTTTAATTAGCTCTTTACGTAAGCCTAAAATAAGGTCTATAGCAGAGCTTACAAACTTTAAAGGTGCGATTTTAAATAATTCATCTTATGAAGAAATTGCCGATGATTTGATCAATAATAATATCAGTATTGATAGTTTGGATGGAAAAAGTTTATACGAATTATTGCAAATGGTTACTGATGGCAGTATAGATTTTACTTTAGCGGACTCTAATGTGGTTGCTATTTATAAGGCTTATATACCAAAATTAAGGATTGGTTTAAAGCTGTCGGAAATGCATAAGCTTGTGTTTTTGATACCATATGGTAAGGATAAATCTAATTGGGATGTTTCTTTAAAAACAAAACTAGATAAATTTATTCATCAATATAAGCTTGATAACAAGGTGTATGAATACAAGCAATTCATCGTTAATACTTTACCAAATAGTAAACCTGCTGACACTGTATATTTTTTGAAAAATTACGCAAAGAGATGGCCAAAAGTTAAGCCGTTAATATACTCAACAGCAGAAAAGTTTAATATGAGCCCGATATTATTGGGGTCCATAAGTTATCAGGAGTCACACTGGAATGCCAAGGCTATCTCTCCTACATTGGTAAAAGGTCTAATGATGCTGACTAAAGCGGCGGCTAAAGAACAAAATGTAACAAATAGGCTTGATCCCTTACAAAGTTTGCAAGGTGGTGCGCAATATTTTTTAAAAATGAAGGATAGGGTTCCACAAAGGATAACTGACCCTGATAGAACAAATTTTGCCCTAGCTGCCTATAATGTTGGTTATGGTCACTTAGAAAAAGCCAGAGTGTTAACTCAAAAAGCTGGAAAAAACCCTGATCTATGGAGTGATGTTAAATTATTTTTACCATTGTTGAATGATTTGGACGGGTTTAAGGCAGATGGTAGAACGGCAGTAAGGTATGTTGAGAATATACTGGTTTATCAAAATTTATTGCAATGGAAGGAACAGCAGTAGTATTTTTCTATCAAATTATTTATTCGTACTCTGTTTAATGATAGAATGTTATTGAGTTGAAGATGACATTATTATATGAATTTTAAAATAGGACATGGAACCCATACTGGGATCAAGAGAGATCATAATGAAGATACTTATGGTATCAGTCATGATGATGATCTCTGGCTGGTAGCTGACGGCATGGGGGGGCATGATCATGGTGAGCTTGCCAGTGCGATGGCGAGGGATGCTGTTTTGCATTTTTATAAGGCTGGTGAGTCTTTGAAAAAGTGTATAATTAAATCAAACCAACTCATTATTGATAGTTCATATGAGCGTGGTGGTGATTTACCGATGGGTACTACCATCGTAATTTTGGCAATCAAAAAAAATAAATTTTATGCTGCTTGGGTTGGTGATAGTAGAATTTATAAACTCTCAAATAAAAAGTTAACAACAATCTCTAAAGATCATTCTTATGTACAGGAGCTGGTAGATCAAAATCTTATCACCGAAGAACAAGCACGCACGCACCCACATCGAAATGTAGTCACTCAGGCCTTGGGGGTTACTGATAATGATGAGATTAAAATTTCTTTATCTGAAGGGACTATTAATGCTGGAGATAAATTTCTTCTTTGTAGTGATGGCTTAACAGAGGAAGTTGATGATACAAAAATTCAGGAAATAATGGCAAAAGATATTAATCCGCAGGAAATCACTGATCAATTAACAATACTGGCGTTAAAGTCTGGTGGTTCTGATAATATTACCGTGCTTGTTATCGAACCTTAGATTTGTTTAAATTGAGCTCTGTATAAATTTTCTTGGCATTTTGCCATTGTTGAGGAGAGTTTGTATTGATAAAAAGTTTTTTTGGGTAGTTGTTTGCTAAGGCTTTTGCTTTTAGTAAATCAAACAGCTGATATATGGATAATTTTTCTGATTTTATTTGTTTCTCAATCAATGCTCTGATTTTCTTATTGTTTTTTATCATTAATGGTAAATTGTAATTTTGAAAATAAACCACAGTTGCTTTTTTATGGCTTTGTAGTTTGGTGATTATTTCTTTAGTCAATAATGGCATATCGACAGGGATAAATAGCACAAAATCATGGTCAGTTAAATAGTTTAAGCAGGCTAAGATGCCTGCCAGAGGACCTTTGTCTTGATATTTGTCCTCAATTCCATGTTTGCCGCTGATAAAAATATCTTCAAGTCCTGAATCAATGAACAATTGTTTTGTGTGTTCTAAAAGTGTAGTATTTGTCAGTTTTAATGCAGATTTATCTTGCCCCATCCGTGATGACTTTCCTCCATTTAAGATGACACCTACAATTTTATCTGATTTTTCCATTAGAAAATCATATGATTGGGTATCATCGGTGCAATATTAATGAGTTCGCCAGTGTGAATGGTGGCTCTATCTTCAGGTATGATTAACCAGCAGTTTGACTGTGCGAATGAGCGGGACTGGTATGAGCCCTGGTCAAGTAACATATCTACACATAGCTGACCATGTTTATCAATACTTGCAAATGCTTTGGCAAAAGTTCTAAAGCCCCGTTTGCTGTCAAGATTATTTAATAGTTTTGCCTTTATCAGTTTCTCTGTGCTTAAGCCCAACATGTTCCGGATTAAGGGTGCAGCAAAGAACCTCATGCCCGATGCTGCGGCAATTGGATTGCCAGGTAAACCGAAATAGAGGGTTTTATTGGCAAGTTCTGCAAATAATATGGGTTTTCCTGGTCTGATTTTGGCTTTGTGAAAATGAATTTTAGCCCCACGTTGAATGAGAGCTTGGGGAATAAAATCATGTTTTCCCATCGATACAGCACCCGTTGAAAATATAATTTTAACCTGTTTAGATATGGCTGAATCTATGAGTTTGTTAAAGTCTTTTATATTATCTTTGCAGCGACCAACAAAGACTGGCTCACAATTTAAATTTTTGCAGTATTCTTTTAAAAAAGGCTGGTTTGAATTGTGGATTTTTCCTGAGTTGAGCGTGTGATCGGATTTTTTTGCCAATTCGTTGCCAGTAGATAGTATTGCAACTTTAATCCTAGATAAGACATCAATGTTTTCAATCCCAACTGTGGCTAGAGCCATAATGTGTTGAGCCTGTATTTGTGTATGTTTATTGGTGACTAATTGGTCTAACTGATAATCCGTCCCCAGTTTTCTTATGTTTCTATTTTCTTTAATTTCTTCATTGAAAGTGATAAATTTCCCATCTTCATTTTCTGATATTTCGACATTTTCAATCTGTATAACGGCATCAAATGGAGAAGGTACAGGGGCGCCTGTCATAATTTCCCATGCATTATCTGTATTTGCTTGTGCCACAATTTCGGCATTGTCACCAGCCTGAATAGAACCTGTTACCTGCAATTTAATGGGCTTTTGCGCATTAAATAACTCATTAACTGATTTTCTTTGGATGGCAAAACCATCCATTGCAGAGTTGTTGAATGGAGGGACATTAATGGGTGATAAATAATCTGCCGCCAATAAGCGTTGAGTAGCATCGACTAATGGGATGTTATCAATATTTTTTACTTTATGTTTGTTTGATATTTGTTTAATAATATCAAGGGCTTGCTGATAGTTTATCAGTATTTTATTAGTGAGATTTTTTTTTGAATTTACAGTCATGATTATCTTTGAAATGGCAATGGGTTGCTAAACTTGTGTCACAGTATTTACACAATAATTTAATGTCTTTAATTTGGATTTGATGTTTTTCTGATGATAAACCACTGTTTTTAAATGATCTTAAAGATCGAGAAAAAGTTTCTGGTTTCATATCTAATAAAGAGGCAATGATGGTCTTGTCATAGGGTAATAATATGGTATTGGGGTTTTTTTGCTCAATAAACTGTTTGAGTAAAAACCAGCCAACACGCTCTTTAGATGATTTAAGTCTGTTGTTATCAATTTGGTCTAAATAACTTCTGGAATGCTGTGACAAATATTTTAAGGAGTTTAAAGTTAAAGCTAAATCTTTGGTCAATAAATTTCTATAAATAGAAGCAGGAAATGATAATAGTTTTGCGTCATTGCTTACTTGTGAACTGCTGTAATATTTTTCGCTGGAAAATATGGATGACTCAATAAGCATATTGCCAGTTGATAACATTTGTTCTACAGATTCATTGCCATCTGGTGTGCTTTTAAATATTTTTATCCAGCCACTCAATATAACATAAATTCTACTTGCCTGTTCTCCTTGCAAAAATAATAAACTGCCTTTTTTATAGGTTTTGATGTTGCTTAATTTAAATAACTCGTGGGTGGTTTCTTCTGATAAATTTCTGAAAATAGGAAAATCAAGAATTAAACGGCGATCATCATCACTCATTGCTGTTTGATAAGTATTGGTGATGACGATTTTTTTGTTATCAAATTGTTTGATTAAGGTCAGTTCAATATCATGCATCATTTCCATTTTGGCAGTTACTAATTGAAACCAGTTTTTCGCATTAACTTTGGGTATTTCCCCAGCTTCCATTTTCTGGTGAACATCTTCTATTTCAATGTTTTTAATAAAGCTGTTAGTAAAGATTTGTTTCTGCTGTAAGCTGGCTAAAGCCAAAAATGAGCGTTCGTTAATGCTTTGTTCACTCAATAAAAGTTTAAAATCTCTGCTAAACTGTTCTGAGCTAAATTCATTGAGGGCAAAACCAACAATTCCCAAGGCGCGTTCTCTACCAATACGCTCTTTCCAGTTGATAAAATTCGAAAAAGCACTTATATCAGAGGGTGTGTTTTTTGTATCAAATAAAGCCAGTTCGATCAAAACATAAGTTAAATGGATAATAATACAGTGTGTGTACAACGGCGTTACTTCAAAAATATCTATATCGCAATGATCTATATCTGCTATGCTTGTAATTTTATCTCTAAAGGCAGCTTTGCTTAAGAAGCCACTATAAATATTTGCCAGTTTTTTGTAGCTCTTTTTTTGTTCACTGTTTAGTTTGGTGTTTTTCAGGCTATCGTAGTCTAAAATTTCCTTGATTAACAAATCGCTATTTTTAAAAGCATGTATTAACTTATTGAAGCTGTAATCATCCTTAGTGGACAAAAATAAACATAAGCTTCCTCGCTCTTTTTGAAACGCATGGATAGATCTACACAATAATATTAAAAGTTGATTCATTGACAATATAAGGTTATTTTATTTGTTATGCGAACATTTTACCCTAATCCTGATAGAGAAGCACGTGATAGACAAGAACTAATAAACAAATAAAAGGCATGGTTATTCAACTAAATATCGATTATTGATTTCCGTCAAGTCCAAATTTTTAAGAATGCATAAAATACCCTCATAAATTTGTTATTTACGAGAAGGGGTAATTATGAAAAATTTAGAAAACGTGTCCAAAGGTGATCAAGCCAGGGCATTAACAACCAGTACATTAGCATTCACTGTGTGTTTTGCTGTGTGGACTATTTTTTCAATCATTGGTATAAAAATTAAAGCTGAGTTGGGCCTCAGTGATACACAATTTGGTCTTTTGGTAGCAACACCTATTTTGACAGGTTCATTAAGCCGTATATTTTTAGGCATATGGACTGACCAATATGGTGGCCGAATTATTTATACATTGCAAATGTTGACATCGGCATTAGCGGCATTCTTCTTAACTTATGCCAGTACCTATGAGATGTATCTTGTTGGTGCATTAGGGCTTGGTTTAGCTGGCGGCTCATATGCTGTTGGTATTGCTTATGTTTCATCATGGTATCCAGATCATAAACAGGGTACAGCCTTAGGTATCTTTGGAGCTGGTAATGTTGGGGCTGCTGTTACTAACTTTGGCGCTCCGATTTTATTGGTTGCCATGGGTGGTGAATGGCGTTCAGTTGTTTACGTTTATGCATCAATATTGGCAGCTACTGCTGTATTGTTTTTCTTATTCAGTAAAACTGACCCAGCTCATTCAGGAGTTAAACAACAGTCCAGACCATTTATGGAACAAATGAAACCACTTAAGCACTTAATTGTTTGGAGATTCTCTCTGTATTATTTCTTTGTGTTTGGTGCTTATGTCGCTTTGGCTTTATGGCTGCCAAGATATTATGTTGGGGCTTACGGGCTTGAGTTGGCCACAGCTGGTATGCTGGCAGCAGCTTATGCGCTACCTGGCGCTGTATTTAGAGCTCTAGGGGGCTGGTTGTCAGATAAATTTGGTGCCAGAACAATTATGTATTGGACATTTAGTGTGACATTGATTTGTACTATCGTTATGTCATATCCTGCAACTGATTACACTGTCGCTGGTATCAATGGACCCATCGAATTTAATATAACTATCCCATTGTGGTTATTTGTAATCATGACAATTATACTCGGTTTCTTTATGTCACTTGGTAAAGCAGCTGTTTATAAGCATATTCCTCATTATTTCCCTGACAATGTTGGTTCTGTGGGTGGTATTGTTGGTTTGATCGGTGGTTTGGGTGGTTTTATTCTACCTATTACCTTCGGTGTTATGAACGATCACATTGGTGTATGGACAAGTTGCTTTATGTTGCTTTCTATCATTATCGCCGTGTCATTGATATGGATGCACTTTGCAATTCTCAGAGCAGAGAAGAAATCTCATCCAGATAAATCTAAATTCTTACCTGAATTGGAAAACATTAAATAGAACAAAATAACCGCCATTCCTGCACAAGTAGGAATGGCATTTTAATTATTAGAGGAGCTTATAATGGCTAAAGACTTAAAAAATTGGAACCCAGAAGATGACCAGCAATGGGCATCATATGGGAAGAAAATAGCAACCAGGAATCTATGGGTTTCTATCCCAGCTTTATTGTGCGGTTTTGCCGTATGGTTATACTGGAGTATTATTACAGTACAGATGTTGAATTTGGGTTTCCCATTTGAAAAATCTGAATTATTTACCCTGGCTGCAATTGCAGGTTTGTCGGGTGCAACATTAAGAATACCCAGTACATTCTTTATCCGTATTGCAGGGGGTAGAAATACAATATTTTTAACCACTGCTTTATTGATTATACCAGCCGTTGGTGTTGGTTTTGCATTGCAGTCTGCTGATACGCCTTTATGGCAGTTCCAGTTATGGGCATTGCTATCTGGTTTTGGTGGTGGTAATTTCTCCTCATCAATGAGTAATATATCTTATTTCTATCCTAAGAAAGTCCAAGGATATTCATTGGGTATGAATGCTGGTCTGGGTAACTTTGGTGTGACTACCATGCAAATTGTTGTGCCCTTAGTAATGACTTTTGCCTTGTTTGGAGGGGATCCTATGATTCTCGAAACAACCAGTGGAACATTAATCGGTAAAATTCCAGCAGGTACAGAAACTTATATACACAATGCAGGTTTTGTTTGGTTGTATTTACTTGTGCCATTGGCGGTGGCTACCTGGTTTGGTATGAATAATATTGCTGATGAGCATGTTTCACCTAATGTCGGCAATCCATTATCGGCTTTCTCAAAAATCATCTTTATGTTAGCTATTGGTCTTATCACTGCTGCTTTTGGTTTGTGGTTATTGTTACCAGCAAAAATTGGTGGTTCAGGCCTTGAATTAGATAAGTTTATCGTACTACCAATTGTTATTGGCATGACTGTGTTTTTACTAAAAATGATCCCTGGTGCGATAGGTAAAAACTTAACCAGACAATACAAAATCTTTAAAAACAAGCACACTTGGGTGATGACTGTGATTTATACCATGACCTTTGGATCGTTCATTGGTTATGCTGTGGGTTTTGGTTTATCAATTAAGGTTATATTTGGTTATCAACATGTGATGGTTGATGGTGTGATGACTCATAACTTGGCTAATCCTGATGGGCCAAGTGCTCTTATGTGGGCATGGATGGGGCCATTTATTGGTGCTTTGATTCGTCCAATTGGTGGCATGATTGCTGATAAAATTGGTGGTGCTAAGGTAACACAATATGTGTCAATTGTTATGATTGCTAGCGCATTGGGTGTGGCATATTATATGCAACAGGCTTATGTCAGTGCTACTCCACAAGATTTCTTTGTGCCATTTTTATTGTTATTTTTAGTATTGTTTGCAGCCACGGGTATTGGTAATGGCTCTACTTTCAAAACCATTGCAACCATCTTTGACAAAGAGCAAGCTGGCCCAGTATTGGGTTGGACTGCTGCCATTGCCGCTTATGGTGCTTTTTTAATTCCTAAAATTCTTGGTGAACAGATTAAGGCAACTACTCCTGAATATGCATTGTATGGTTTTGCAATATTCTATGCAGTATGTTTGGTATTGAATTGGTTCTATTATATGCGTCCTAGTGCAGAGTTCCATAATCCATAAAAATGTGTAAGGTGGTGGGCTCTGCCCACCATTGAAAAAATTAAAATGGTGGGCGCGGCCCACTTTACAATAACTTAAACTGAGGGGTTTAACAATGAGTCAATTTTTAGATAGGCTAACTTATTTAACCAG